>DASRDW010000182.1:0-6014 GCA_035652415.1 Candidatus Angelobacter sp.
CACCTCGCGCGCTTTCTGTGAATACTCGGCATAAAGCTCCGGATGGCCATCCACAAAAATGGCATGAGGACACTGCTTGGCTGCGGTGCGCAGCGGCATGGCGGAGTGCACGCCAAACTTGCGCGCTTCATACGATGCAGCGGAGACCACGCCACGTTCATCGCGCTGCCCGCCCACCACAACGGCTTTACCCCTAAGCGCAGGATTGAACAGCTCTTCCACGGACACAAAGAATGCATCCATATCGACGTGAAAGATAAGACGCCCGGCAGACATGGTAATTCTGAAGATACCACCGTAACCGGCAATATCGGCGAAACTTTGGCGCGCCGGGACGCATCACATAGAAACGCTATTTTTGCCGCACCTTGGGTGCATTTTTGAGGCCAAACATTTACTATGTCTGCCCTGGCGCTCTACGTTGCTTCGTCTTGAGGACATCTGAATGGCGCATTTGAAGTCCGTATTGACCTTTCCGCCTGCCTCAGCCGAAGAGCGGAGCGCGGCCATGCTGGCCAGCCAATACACAGCCGTGCGGCAGCAAACAGAATCTCTGACTGCTCCGCTGAGCGCAGAAGACCAGATGGTGCAATCCTGCGCGGATGCCAGCCCGGCCAAGTGGCACCAGGCACACACCACCTGGTTCTTTGAGACATTTATTCTTTCCCAGCATCTGCCCGGTTATCGCGGATTCGATACTCGATTTCGCGATCTCTTTAATTCCTATTACAACGCCGTTGGCCAGCAGCCGGATAAAGCCCTGCGCAATACGTTTTCGCGGCCCAGCCTGGAAGACGTCCGCAAATATCGCGCGTACGTGGATGAGCACATGCTCAAGCTCATCCAACCCACTGCTCCTGAATCTTTGCGAAAGCTGATCGTGCTGGGACTGAACCACGAGCAGCAGCATCAGGAACTTTTAGTAACAGATATCAAGCACGCGTTCTGGAGCAATCCGCTGCGCCCTGCATATCAAGCTGCGTCAGTTGCGACTGCTGCGACAACGGCTCCGCCGCAAAAAGCGCAGAGCTTTCCGGAAGGATTGTTCGAGATCGGCGTGGAAGGCGATTCGTTTTATTTCGATAACGAAGCTCCGCGGCACAAAGTTTTCGTCAAGCCGTTCCGCCTGGCTTCGCGCCCGGCGACCTGCGGCGAGTATCTCTCATTCATGGAAGATCGCGGTTACGCGCGCCCTGAGCTGTGGCTCTCTGACGGCTGGAAGGCCGTGCAGTCTCACCACTGGAACGCGCCGCTTTACTGGGAGAAGATGGATGGCCAGTGGTTTCAGTTCACCTGCTCAGGTCCGCGCAAAGTGGAAGAAGCGGAACCGGTGTGCCACGTGAGCCTTTATGAAGCTGACGCATTTGCGCGCTGGGCGGGCGCACGCCTGCCAACCGAGTTTGAATGGGAAGTCGCCGCGCAGTGTTTGCCGGTGCAGGGTAATTTAATGGAGAGCGGAAGGCTGCATCCTGAAGCTGCTTCCACTCCGGCTGAGGATGGGCAGCCAACACAAATGTTTGGCGATGTGTGGGAGTGGACTGCCAGCGCTTACTTGCCTTATCCCGGATACAAGCCGGTGGCGGGCGCGCTGGGCGAGTACAACGGAAAATTCATGAGCGGACAGATGGTCCTGCGCGGCGGCTCATGCGCAACACCACGCTCGCACATTCGCGCTACGTATCGCAACTTCTTCCCGCCGGAAACACGCTGGCAATTTTCCGGCATAAGGCTGGCTGATGACGGCAATTAATAAAGCGGCGGTCCTGGTTAGTCCGATTGCAGAAGAGGTGATGCACGGCCTGAGTGCGCGGCCGCGACAGCTTCCGCCAAAACTCTTTTACGATGCCGCAGGCTCACAACTGTTTGACCAGATCACCGAGACGCCGGAGTACTATCCCACGCGCACGGAGCGTGCCATCTTGCGGGATTTTGCCGGTGAGATGGTAAAGCAGGCGGGCAACAACCTTACGCTGGTGGAATTGGGAGCAGGCAGCGCCAGCAAGACCCAGGTGCTGATTCAGGCCCTTTTGCGCCGGCAGTTGCGCGCAGATTTTTATCCCGTGGATGTTTCCTCTTCCGCGCTGCAAGGCGCACTGGCCAGCTTGAATGGCCACTTTCCGCGCCTGCGCGTCAGCCCGATCGTGGCCGACTACACACATCATCTGCCCGATCTTAAGCAATTGCCCGGCCGCAAGCTGGTGCTCTTTCTGGGTTCCACCATCGGCAACTTTGAGCCGGAAGAGGCAGAAGAATTTCTCCGCAACGTGCGTGGCTCATTGCAAAAGGGCGACGCGCTGCTCATTGGCTTTGACCTGATCAAAGACGCTGACGTTCTTGACGCCGCTTATAACGATGCGCAGGGCGTGACCGCGCGCTTCAACAAAAACATGCTGGTGCGGATCAATCGCGAGCTCGGCGGCAGCTTTGACGTTGACTCGTTTGAACACGTGGCCTTCTGGAACAAGCGCAAATCGCGGATTGAGATGCACCTGCAGAGCCAATACGAGCAAATGGTCTGGATAGAAGATCTCGGTCGCGGCTTCCACTTTGAGCAGGGCGAGCGCATCCACACGGAAAACAGCTACAAGTTCAGCCTTCGCTTGATCCGGCAGTTGCTGAGGAACGGCGGATTTAAGCTGGAAAAAAGCTGGACTGATCCTCAAGGCTGGTTCTGCGAAGCGCTGGCGCGGGTGTAGCGAAATAGGATTTCACTAGCACCCGCCTGGATAAACTTTATCCGAGAACGCCTGTGATCGCCGCAATGTAATCCTTCATTCCCACATTCCCGCACGGATGAGGATCTGGCTTCTCCTTTTGAGCATCTACATAACCTAGGATCTGGTCGATTGTCCAAATGAATCCGCCACCGACGCATGGCTCATCTTTGAATGATCTCATCAACTGCCGAACTGCGGGGGGACAATCGCCTTGCCAATACCAAGTGCTTGGATCATTTTTGTCCTGCTTGGCCAGGTTGCGGCTCCAATCACCGGGAAGAATGAACCCCGTGGTATTAAAGCCTGGAATGGCCTTGGAAATCGCGTCTGCCCATTGCTGAGGATCATTTCCCGTGCCACCGTCATAACACTGCAGGTTCCACCATTTCACTGCGCCTGGATTTGACTGGTTTAGCTGTTTCAGAGAGCCTGTCCAGAAATCCATACAAGTGTAGGGACAGAATGTGATTCCAAAGCCGATCTGTATGAGCATCTGGCAGAACGCGACGAAGGAGGGAATGTCGTACGCATCCTCTACGTCCATGTCGAGCATTGTAATCATGGGAAACTTGGCATGAAACGTTTGGAAATTTGTCTGGAGCACAGTTCCGTCGAAGGAGTTGTTGTTGTTCTGGTAAATCTGCATGATATTGGCGAAATCACCGACGCCGCCCCCACCAATTCCGGCAAGCAAGTGATAAAGGGAAGTGCCTTCTCCCTTTAAAAGATCCTTAAGCTGGCTGGGCCACTTCGAGTCCCCTATATAAGTTCCATTCTGGAGGATTGGAATATTGCCGAAGTAAATGCTCTGAGTACGTTTCTTGTCGTCCTCAGGATGGGGATGGAGCATGCCGAGGATGATACTGTCCCAACCCGCCGTTCGAATTGCCTGCCGATACTTTGCGAGGTCCTTATACATGATGCCTTGGCCGTAGGCTGCAACGTTTAGTGTTTTCATGTTTCGTCCTTTCTGTTCGTTCTATGGAAGAAGATCGCGCACACATGGCGCAGAAATGTTTTTTGTGGAAAAATCTGCCGGTCCACGAGCGGATGGTCTTGCCAAAGTGGAGGAAAAGATTATTTCTCATCTCACGGCCGCTTGCAATGATGTTGTACCCCAGCGGAGACAGTCGACTTGTAAAGCATGATTCCTGGCTGATACAAAATCTAAATATTATTTCCTTACGCTTCTTTACACTTTCTTTTCAGATGATCTTGAGAGTCGCTCGTTGAACTGATAAAGTAAGTACTCACTTACTTCAGCGGTTTCCCCACATGCCTGTCCGTCTTTCAGCCCTGGATCGCCGCCGGCAGATCATTCGCACTGCCTCAGCCCTGTTTGCGCGCAGGGGCTTTCGCGGGACCACAACGCGGGAGATTGCCGAGCGCGCCGGGATTAATGAGGCGCTGCTGTTTCGCCATTTTCCCAGCAAAGAAAAGCTCTACTGGACCATTATTGAAGAGCAGTGCAACGCTCGCGGACGGCGGCACAAGATCAAGGAGATCCTTGAGGCAGGCGGGAGTGACTACGAAATCTTTGCTGCCATTGCGCGCGAGTTCCTGACGCGAACGGCACGCGATACCGAACTGACGCGGCTGCTCTGGTTCACCGCGCTGGAAAGCCACACGCTTTCACGCCGCTTCTTTCGCACTTATGTGGCGGTTTATTACGAGGCGCTGGCGGACTACATTCGCAGTCGCGCAGGTGAAGGGGCGTTTCGCAACGTTGATCCGCTGCTCTCCGCCCGCGGATTTCTGGGGATGGTGGTTTACCACTTTCTGATACAGGAGCTCTTTGGCGGCGCGAAGTATCAGAAATTCGATCCCGCAACAGTGGCGGAGACCCTGGCCGGAATCTGGCTGAATGGCATGCAGAACGGCGCGGCGCATACGAACGGAAACGGAAATGGGCGCAATGGCCATCGTTCAGAAAGACGCAATGGACATTCTTTAGGAAAAAGATCAAACCATGAAAACTAGAAGCCACTTTATAAATGCGATGCAGGCTCAACCTCAGGGGCTAAAGCCCCAGGTTTTTAAGAACTTTATCGCAGGCCTAAAGGCCTGCTCCACCCTGCGCGGGGCAGTTTTTCTCAGCGTTTCTGCATTTATGGTGCTCCTTATTTCAGGGTGCACGGGCAAAGATGCGGTGCAGGCGGCCAAGCCGCAAATGCCCAGCGCACCGGTGAAAGTGGCCACTGTGTCTTCACGCACCATGCCGGTTTCACTGCAGGCCATCGGGAACGTTGAGGCCATCTCCACGGTCACCATCAAGGCGCAGATTTCCGGCCAGCTTGTGGGCGTGCACTTTAAAGAAGGCGACTTTGTGAAGAAGGGGCAGCTCTTGTTCACGATTGAGCGCCCGCCGTTTGAAGCTGCGCTGCGCCAGGCGGAAGGCACACTGGCCAAGGATGAAGCGCAGGCGCTGAACGCCAAGCTCGATGCCGAGCGTTATGACGGTCTTGGTAAGCAGGGCGTGGTGTCGAAGCAGCAGGTTGATGCCGCTGCCGCGGCGTCGAACGCCATGGTTGCCACAGTCGCCGCCGACAAGGCCGCTGTTGAGACCGCAAAAATCAATTTGGAATACACGTCAATTAACTCGCCCATCGACGGACGCACCGGCACCATAGGAGTGAAGATAGGAAACCTGGTGAAAGCCAACGATGTGCCGATCCTGGTGACGATCAACCAGATTGAGCCGATCTACGTTGCATTCTCCATTCCTGAGCAGCAACTGGCGGAGCTTAAGCAATACTCAGCTTCGCAATCGCTAAAAGTGGATGCGGCGCCGCAAGGCAGCAGCCAGCACTTTCAGGGGCGGCTGACGTTCATCGACAACGCAGTCGATCTCACCACCGGAACGATTAAGCTGATGGCCACGTTTGATAATGCGTCGCACATGCTTTGGCCAGGCCAGTTTGTTGACGTGAACCTGACGCTGAAATCGCAGCCGAACGCCATTGTAATTCCGACCGCGGCGCTGCAAACCAGCCAGAGCGGCACGTTTGTTTACGTAATCAATCAGGACCTGACCGCGCAGCCGCAGCCGGTAAAAATCGGCTGGAATGTTGGCGATGAGACCGTGATTGCCTCCGGCGTGCAGCCGGGGCAGCGCGTGGTGACAGACGGGCAGTTGCGGCTAACGCCGGGAACCAAAGTCGAGATCAAGGGCGGGTCCTAAACCATGACACAGCTTTTTATACGGCGGCCCATTACTACCACGCTGATCATGGCGGCGATCCTGATCTTTGGCATCTTTGCCTACCGACTGCTGCCGGTGAGCGATTTACCGAACGT
>DASRDW010000183.1:0-5664 GCA_035652415.1 Candidatus Angelobacter sp.
CAAGTGCAGGAAGTACGGCATTTTTCCAGTGAGGACGCTCCTATCTCGCTGGGCGTAATTTTTGACATGAGCGGGAGCATGAGTGACAAGATTGCCAAGGCGCGCGAGGCCGTAATTGAGTTCTTTAAGACGGCCAATCCTCAGGACGAGTTCTTCATGATCACCTTTAATGATCGTCCTGAGCTGAGCGCTGATTTCACCAAGTCGGTGGACGATATCCAGGGCAAGCTGATTTATACAGTGCCCCGCGGCAGCACCGCCCTGCTGGATGCGATTTATATGGGCATAAGCAAGATGAAGGACGCCCGCAACAGCAAAAAGGCCTTATTAATCATTTCTGATGGCGGCGATAATCACAGCCGGTATACGGAAAATGAGATCAAGGCATTGGTGAAAGAGGCCGATGTGCAAATTTATTCCATCGGTATCTTCAGCCAGGCGCCTGTCCAGCCGGAGGAGATCAATGGCCCGTCATTGCTGACCGAAATCTCCCAGGTAACCGGTGGACGCATGTTCACGATCAGTAATCCCAACGAACTGGCCGATGTGGCTACTAAGATTGGAATAGAGCTGCGCAACCAATATGTGCTCGGATACCGTCCAAACAACAAGAATAAGGACGGCCGCTGGCGCAAGATTAAGGTAAAGCTCAATCCGCCAAAGGGTCTGCCGCATCTAAACGTATATGCCAGAGCGGGATACTATGCACCTTCGCAATAAACAGGTAGTAGGGGCCCTATTCTTTTTGCTGCTGGTTTCAGCCTTTTTCGTAAAGGCCCAGGCACAGTCCACCCAACCACAATCCCAACAAGGGACGCAGACCATTCAACCAACGCCGCTCCCGCCAGACGTTGATCCTAATGATCCTGCGCTGCCCGTGTGGGAAAAGCCGGCCACGCCACCTCCATCTGCAAATACAGCAAAGCCTGGTGCCACCGGCAATGCTGCCGCAAATCAGCCCGGCAAAGAGGGGGAAGCGCCGATTTCTGAAGGCGCTGTTGGCGAGGTTACCAAAAACGCCCAGGACGTATTCACTTATCGCAGCATGGTGAACGAGGTTACGCTTTCGGCCACGGTGGTAGATGCCAAGCGCCGCCTAGTCACCAATCTTGACCGGGCCAATTTTGTGGTCTATGAGGATGGGCAGCCGCAGAACATCACTTCTTTTGTCCGCAAAGACATTCCGGTTTCCATTGGCATTGTTGTGGACAATTCCGGCTCTATGCGCACCAAGCGCGCTGCGCTGACGAAAGCTGTGCTTAATCTGATTCAGGCCAGCAATCCGCAGGATGAAGTGTTCGTCGTGAACTTTAATGATGATCCTTACCTGGACCAGGATTTCACCAATAAGACTGATCTACTGCGCGAAGCAATGGACCGTGTTGATTCACGCGGCGGCACAGCCCTTTATGACGCTGTAATCGCCTCTGCCGATCATCTGGCCAAGGGCGCCAAGAGAGAAAAGAAAGCGCTGCTGGTAATTACCGATGGCGTTGATAACGAGAGCCGGGAATCACTGGAAAGCGCTATTCGATCTGTGCAGAGTGATAGCGGTCCCACCATTTACTCCATCGGCATTCTGGGCGATGAGCCGGGCACCAAGCGGGCCAAGCGAGCTCTGCAAGCCCTTTCTGATCAGACTGGTGGCGTGGCTTTCTTCCCCAAAGACTTGCAGGAAGTGGATGAGATCAGCTCGGAAGTGGCGCGCGATATCCGCAACCAGTACAGCATCACTTACAAGCCTACGAATCCGCGCAGCAATGGCGGATATCGCAAGGTCCATGTGGAGGCTCATGCCTCCGGGTATAAAGACCTGCAAGTCCGTACTCGCGATGGCTACTTTGCGGATGAGAAACATACAGCCGCCAAGGAATAGCCACTCATCGCCATCTAATAGGGGCCACTTCTGCAAAAGGGAGCAAGGCCCCAAACAGCCGGCCCTGCGTTTTTGCTTATGGGCAAAACGCTCGTTTGACCATCTCCCTGTCCCTCCCGTACTCTAAAAAGTTTGCTATGCCTCGTTCGCGAATAGCTGAAAACATCACCGAATTGGTCGGCCAGACGCCACTCCTGCATTTCCATCGCATTGTTCCTGCAGGGGCGGCTGACGTCTTTGCCAAGTTGGAATACCTGAATCCCGGTGGAAGCGTGAAAGACCGCGCTGCTATCGGGATCATTCGGAAAGCAGAAGAGCAGGGACGTCTTAAACCCGGTGGAACCATTGTGGAAGCCACCGCAGGGAACACCGGCATTGGGCTGTCCCTGATTGGCATCAATAAGGGCTATCGCGTGGTGCTCTGTGTGCCGGAAAAATTTGCTGAGGAGAAAGTAAAGGTCATGCGTGCCCTGGGCGCTGAGGTCCACCGCACGCCAGACGAAGCGGGGATGCAAGGCGCCATCAAGAAAGCCAAAGAACTCGCCTCTAATATCCCCGATTCATTTACCGCCCTCCAATTTGAAAATCCCGCCAATCCTGAGTTTCATTATCAAACTACCGCCACGGAAATCTTTGACCAGTTGGAAGGGAATCTGGACGCTGTAGTCATCGGCGTGGGCACTGGCGGCACTTTCACCGGCGTGGCGCGATTCATGAAAGAGAAGCTCAAGCACGTTCACTGTGCCGCTGTGGAAACGCAAGGATCAGTTCTGGGCGGAGGCCCCAAAGGACCGCACAAGGTGGAAGGGATTGGCGCCAGCTTTATTCCACAGACTTTTGATCCTAAAGTGTGCGACGAAATCATTAAGGTGAATGACAAGGACGCATTTGACACTGTTTTGAATCTGGCCCGTTTGGAGGGCGTTCTGGGCGGATCAAGTGCGGGCGCCAATGTTTTTGCAGCGCTTCAGGTGGCCAAAAAACTGGGCATTGGCAAGCGTGTTGTGACCGTGATTCCAGACTCGGCTGAGCGCTACATGTCAAAAAAGATTTTTGAGGGCGGAGAATAGTTTAAAAGTCAGAACATCATGAAAAAAAAACCACTGTATTCCGGCTTCGGCACAAAGGCGATTCATCTTGGCCAGGAGCCCGACCCAGAGACTGGCTCTGTGGTCGTCCCGATTTATCCTACCTCCACCTTTGCGCAGCAAGAGCTGGGCAAGCATAAAGGATACGAGTACGCCCGCGTCTCCAATCCCACGCGCACGCGGCTTGAGCAAAACCTGGCGGCGCTGGAAAACGCAGCCACCTCGCATGTTTTTTCCAGCGGCATGGCAGCGACGACCGCGGTCACGCAGTGCTTTTTGAAGCAGGGCGACCACCTGATTTGCGGCCACAACGTGTATGGCGGCGTTCCTCGCCTGTTTAACCAGGTATTGGCGAATTACGGGATTGAGTTCAGCTACGTGGACACCTCAGACCTGGACGCAGTGAAGAAGGCCTTGCGTCGCAATACCAAAATCATCTGGATCGAGACGCCGACGAACCCGCTGATGGTGCTGACGGACATCCGCGAAGTGGCAAAGATCGCGCACACGGGAGGTGCGGAACTGGTGGTGGACAACACTTTTATGTCGCCCTATTTCCAGCGGCCGCTCGATCTGGGCGCCGACATGGTGCTGCACTCCACCACGAAATTTTTGAATGGCCACAGCGATGGCCTGGGCGGCGTGATTGCCGCAACCAAGCCCATCCACGCGGAAAAACTTGCTTTTATCCAGAAGACCGCCGGGGCGATCCTTTCGCCATTTGAGTGCTGGCTGGTGCTGCGCGGCGTAAAGACGCTGGCCGTGCGCATGGAGAAGCATGATGCGAATGGCCGGGCAGTCGCTGAGTTCCTGCGCCGCCATCGTAAGGTAAAGAAAGTGCTCTATCCGGGATTTTCTGATCATCCGCAGCATGCGCTGGCTAAGCGGCAAATGAGCGGCTTCGGGTCAATGATTACTTTTGAAACCGGTTCTCTGAGCAACGCCAAGAAAATGTTGGCACGGGTACGCGTATGCACGCTGGGTGAGTCGCTAGGCGGAGTGGAGACGCTGATCTCGCATCCGGCAACCATGACGCACGCAGCTCTGGGTGCGAAGGGAAGAAAGCAGATTGGGTTGACCGACGGTATGGTGCGCATTTCAGTGGGGATTGAGGATGTGCACGACCTGCTGGCGGACCTGGACCAGGCGCTGGCGGCGATCTAAAGTGCTAATCGATGTTGCCTGCAATCCAGTCCAGATATTTTTTGCTTCTTTCGGCCACTTCGAGCATTACACATTCAGGCAGATCATAAGAGTGAAGCTCTTTTACCGCATCGCGCACCCGCTCAAAAGCGGAAGCCTGGGTTTTAATGATCAGCAGCCATTCCGTTGCGCTCTCAACCTTGCCTTGCCAGCGATAAATTGATTCAATCTGCGGGACAATGTTGACACAGGCTGCCAGCCGACGTTCCACCAAAGCGTGCGCGATCTTGCGCGCTTCTTCCTGCGATCCTGCCGTGGTCAGCACAATGCGGACGTTGCTCATGTGCGAAAGTCCTCAGCGGTGAGTGTATCAATAGAAGCGATCAGCCGGCAGCGATCAGCACTCAGTCATTGAATACTCTTCCAGGTGAGAAACTGTTTTAAGTGACGACGTTTTTTGGCGCAGGATGACAAGCCATGGTGGGTCTAGAATGATCAGGGGCTGAATGCTGATTGCCAATAGGTGAGTGCTGATTGTTTTGCAAGAAACCATTGCTTCAACGGCTGCAACTAACAAAAGTTCCTCTGTGAGCGTAACCATCAAATTCGGGACCTCTGGCTGGCGTGCCATTGTGGCTGAAGAATTCACCGTCAGCAACGTTCGCCGAGCTGTGAGTGGAATTGCGCGCTATATCGCGGAAAAACAACCAGGCGGTGGACGGGTTATCGTGGGACGCGACCCCCGATACATGGGCGAACGCTTTGTTCAGATTGCCGCTGAAGTGCTGGCCGCGGCCGGAGTCAAGCCCCTGGTGATTGCAGAAGCTGCTCCTACGCCGGCCATTTCATACGAAGTAATTCGAGCAAAAACCGATGGCGCAATCAACTTTACTGCATCGCACAATCCGCCGGAATACAACGGCATCAAGTTCTCCACTTCTGACGGCGCACCTGCGCTTCCTGAAGTTACCAGTGCCATCGAGGCATTGATCGCAGCCAATGGACATCCAGTTGCCACTGGATCTGCCAAAGCCGCTGCTGAATCCATCGATCCCAAGCCTGCATATTTGGCCCGGCTCAAAGAGATTGTTGATCTGGCGCTCATTCGCGCTTCAGGATTAAAAATTGTATTCGATCCACTTTGGGGGGCAGCGCGAGGCTATCCTGACGAACTCTTACGACAGGCCGGAATTCCTGTTGCTACCGTCCATGACATGCGCGACGTGCTTTTTGGAGGTCACGCTCCAGAGCCGGAAGGCAAACTGCTGAACGAGATGCGCTCCAGGATGAAGGTAACCGGCGCACGGATCGGTATTGCAACGGATGGGGACGCTGACCGTTTTGGCATTGTGGATGAAGACGGAACATTCATCCAACCGAATTACGTGATTGCTTTGCTGTTCGATTATCTGATTGAAACCCGTGGCTGGAAGAACGGCGTGGCGAAATCCGTTGCTACTACCAACATGATTAACGCCCTGGCCGAGCATCATGGCGTGCCATTGTATGAAACGCCTGTCGGTTTCAAATACATCGGCGAACTGATCAAGCAGGACA
>DASRDW010000184.1:0-14351 GCA_035652415.1 Candidatus Angelobacter sp.
GATTCTGACACCAGCTTTGCTGCTTGCCTTATACTGCTCAGCGTTATGAAATTGACAAGAGTCATCTGCCTGTTTTTGCTCATCGCGTTCTGCTGCGCCACGCTGACAGCGCAAAGCAGTTTCACCGTGGGAACAGCTACTGCAGTCGCTGGACAGAAAGCCACCGGCGTTCTGGAAGTGCCTGCGGGGGTTGATGCAGGAACCTCAATTCCTGTGGCTGTCTTTCAAGGCGCCAAGACGGGCCCGGTGCTGGCGCTGGCGAGCGGGGCGCATGGCACCGAATATGCTTCCATTATCGCGCTGGAAAAATTGATTCAGACGCTTGATCCCGCGCAGATCTCTGGCACGGTCATTATTCTGCCGCTGATAAACATCGCATCGTTTGAACAAAAGGTGCCGCATGTGAATCCGGTGGACGGCAAGAGCATGAATCGGTTTTTTCCCGGCAAGCAGGATGGCACGCAGACGGAGCGCGCGTCGTATGTGATTACAAAACAGGTGGTGGAGCGTTGTGATTATCTGGTGGACTACCATGGCGGCGATCTGGACGAGAACCTGCGCCCCTATTCTTATTGGCCAAAATCCGGAAATCCAAAACAGGATGCCACAACGCACGATATGGTTTTGGCGTTTGGGCTGGACCACATCATTGTATGGAGTGATCGCCCGAAAGACCCGAATGCCTCGCGCTATCTGGACAACACGGCGAACACGCGCGGGAAGCCAGCCATTGCAGTAGAGGCAGGATACTCAGGGACGGTGCAGCCGGAAGATGTGGCACTGCTGGTGAACGGCACGCTGAGCCTGATGCGCTATTTGAAAATGCTGCCCGGAGCGCCCGCAATGGTTGAGCATCCGGTATGGCTGGGCAAAGTTGATACCGTGAGCAGCGAGCAGCCAGGGATTTTTTATCCGCTGGTGCAGCGTGGCACGTATGTAGAGAAAGGGATGAAAATCGGCTACGTGACTGACTATTTCGGCAAGACGATTTATGAAGCGCACGCACCGGCTGCGGGCATAGTGCTATACATTTGCGGCGTGCCGTCAATGAAGAAAGATGATCCAATCGCAAACATCGGCGAGATCACGACGAACCCATAGTTGGCAATAAACTTTCTACTGCCGGTTTCATCACGCCGATCACCGATCCTGGCGTTTTCTCTGCCAGCGCTGGTAAAAGAAGCAAGCCCAAAGACCAGCGGTGAAAAAGGCTATGATTGGCCCGCCAGCTGAGTCGTGATCGAACATAAGCCATACAATCTTGTGATTTTCAATCTTGAAGAGGAAAAGCAAGACTGTATAAAAAATTGCCATCCATAGGAATTTAACATGCGCGGGCAGAGGTTCATTTTTACGCAGGGTATAAAAATACAAGAGCCAGAGAAACGCCGCTGTGCCGGCAAACAGGATTCCAGCCATGGGCTTCAACCACAAAATCCAGATAATCTTGCCATTCTGTATGCGGAAGAGGAACAGCACAAGGGTGCTGACAATGGCCATCCAGAGAAATGAGGTGCGCGTTTCGGTAATGCCACGGACACGCTCAAAGGCAAGCTTCTCTTTTTCTGCGTCCACATAGTGAGGGGCAGCCTTCAAGGTTTCCAGTGAACTACCGGCATTGCGGGCGTACTGCTCAAATTCCGGGTGCTCACGAAAATATTCTTCCACCAGCACGCGCGTAGCCGCGCTGGCCTCGCCGGAGAAGTAAGCCGGCAACAGATCAACAATCACTTCGCGTTCAAGTTTCATGAGCGCACCTCCAGGAATGATTCGCGGGCCCGCATGAGTTTCAGCCGGGCGCGATGTACTTTGACTTTTACGGTGGTTACAGGCAAATTAAGCGCATTAGCAATTTCTTCGTAGGACATTTCTTCCTGCGCGCGCATTAACAGAGCGGCGCGGTCAACTTCTGAAAGCTTCTTCAGCGCTGCCATTACTGTTTCCAGCTCGGCTTTATGTTCGGTCCGCGCAGCCAGGCCCGGGTTGGAATCAGGTATAGACTCTTCCAGTTCAGCCAGACGATTATTGCGGCGAAGATGATCGCGGTATAGATTGCGCGCGATGGTAAACAGATAAGCTTTTACCGTGGCTTCGCGGATCTTGCCGCGCGCTGTCCAGGCGCGAACAAAGGCTTCTGAAGTGATATCGTCAGCCAGAGAGCTGTCTCCACAGAGGAATAGGGCGAATCGATGCACCTGGGGCGCATAGCTCTGGTAGAGAGTATGGAAGTCAAGCATCGCTAGCGTGAAATCGTAATAGATACGGGGAGAGAAGAGGAAAGTTACGGAAAACACGTATGCTTTTTGCGGGGATTAGGACGCGATAGCAGGAGATTCTTCGTCGTCGGCTGCGGGCAGAGCGTAAAGCGCGACCTTGAAACCCTCCAAGGCAGTATCTGGCGCGCTGCGCACCAGTTCAAAATAAACCAGGTCTTCGCACTTCATGCACTTGGGAAACACCTGGCCGCAAAGGAGAGTTACTTCATGGGGAAGACGGTGCTTATCGTGCACCACGCGGTAAATCCCGCTTTCTGGGATTTTTTCTCTGCCTCGGAACTGCTTTAGCGGAGGCATATCCCGGTGCGCATGGATAAGACGAAGTTTCAGCTTTTTAGCGCTCATGGCCCGGAGCCCAACTCTCAGCTAATTTGATGCCGAAGCGATTCAGATAAGTTGTGCTTCAGTGACCTGCAACCGGACCGATTTGAAATTTTGGCGATGCAGGTAACTGAATCCATTGCAGTTAGTAAAGAACGAACAATGAGAATACTGAAACCCACCATCCTAGCAGGGCATGCTGGCAATTACGGAGCCTGTAGATTGCTTGAGCACTCTAGTGCAAAAACCTATTGAGCGTTGCGGCGCGATCAAAGTCAAGCCAGGCTTTCCAGCTAATTTCGGTCACGTCAGGGTATTTGAACTTGCCAAAAGCGATCCAGTCTTTGCAGTACTCGTGCCAAGCATCCTCACTCTTTTTTACGCTTTGGCGATCGATGGTGCCCCAACGCGTAACGCTTCCGGTTTGGGTGCGCTGGTAAGCGGCAGTCTCTGCAACTTCCTGCTGGTGAAATTCGTCCTGTGTATATTCGGGTAGCTGGCCGCCCTCAAATTGCTGCAGGGTTGTGAGCAGATTATTGCGCTGGAAGATAATTTCCTGGATTTCAAAAGTGCCCTCCAAGTCAATACCATTTTCCGCCTGTAACACAAAGAATTTTTCAGCTTCCTGGCGGAAGGCCTGGAAGGCTTTTTTCTCTGAAGGGCTCCACTTGGCGGTGAGATCGTCAAATTTCTGGTCGCGCTCAATCTTGTCAAAGCGTTCCTGCAAGGTAACGCACTGCTGGTAAAGATCGTGGCCGCTGCTGTGGCTGCAGATGCCAAAGTTGTCTCCGGTCCAGTTTGATTTCTTCAGGCGATCAAGTTCACGGATGCGGCCAGCGGCGTCTCCAGGTTCGCCCCCTATCGAGCAGGCCAGATTCAGCGCAACATCAAAATTGCGCGGCACGCCCTTGGCATCGGCATAGATACTCATCAACATGGCTTTGCCGCCAAGAACATCTTTGCTGCCGCGATCAATCTCCGCATAGGCGCACTTGCGGGCCTTCACCGGATCAGTTGGCTCCCCAAACCCATAATAAAGGTCCACCGAGGAACATTTTGCCAGCGCTTTGACTTCAGCCGGGGTCGGACGGTCAGCAACGGGCAACTGGACATCTTTTACAGAGGCGCAAATCTGTTTTGAAGCCGGATCAG
This sequence comes from Candidatus Angelobacter sp., assembly GCA_035652415.1. Taxonomy (GTDB): domain Bacteria; phylum Acidobacteriota; class Terriglobia; order Terriglobales; family Acidobacteriaceae; genus Angelobacter. The sequence continues at coordinate 3,750 of DASRDW010000184.1, forward strand.
AGAGTGGGGCCTGGGAAAAAGCCGCTCCAAAGCCACAGGCAAGGAAGACGGCAAGCTGGAAAAATTTGTAGGAAGACATTACAGACATTTTCCGTCAATCGTGGCGAAGGGGCAATCAGATATTCTTCTGAGACGCCCGGGGTTACGGCGCGTTTGGGGTATGCCGGGAGTAACTGCTAGGTTATTAAGCCCTATGCTAATCTTTTGGCGGAGCCAGCTTGCGCGCAGCCTTTGAAAAAGCACCGCCGGAAATTCAGGAAATCCTGGGCAAGCCCATTCGCGACCTTGGGCTTAAGCTGGAAGGCTCTCCTCTGGAACGCTTTGTGCAGCAGCTTTATCGCGAGCTTGACCGCAAAGGGCTGAAGAAGTTCCGGCCTGCCTGCTACCTGACGGATGAGTGGGGATGCCCCTCTGGCGAACCGATTATCGGTATTCCGTTTTACCTGGCAGATCCCAATCTTGCGCGCCTGGAAAGGGAGATGAATGATTTGGAGGATTCGCGCCAAATCATGATGTATCTGCGCCATGAGGCCGGGCACGCCATCAACTATGCCTACGCTCTGCACAAGACGCCGGAGTGGAAGCAGATGTTTGGGCCGTATCGCAAGCCATACCGCGATGCTTACCGGCCGATTCCGTTCTCCCGCAGCTTTGTCCGGCACATGGAAGGCTGGTACGCGCAGAAGCATCCGGACGAGGACTTTGCTGAAACATTTGCCGTCTGGCTTACGCCCGGCTCGAGTTGGCAAAAGAAATATAAAGGATGGCCCGCGCTGGAAAAGCTGCGCTACGTCGACCGCACCTTTAGAAAGCTGCGCAACACTGATCCGGTGAGGCCGCGAGGACGCACCGACATTACAGTGGAAGAAATGGACACCACTGTGGCCGATTTCTACGAGTCAGCGTTGAGCGAGGAGCCTTCGCCCGGTGAACTGCCGCTGGACGCCGACCTGCAGGACATTTTTAAGGTGGGCCGCAGACGAAAGACCGGGGTTCGCCCAGCGGTTGATCTCCTGCGCGAAAATCGAAAATCTTTGGTGGACAAACTTACTTACTGGAGCGGCGTGCCGCGTCCGCTCATCAAAAAACTGATGGAGTCCATTGAGACGCGAGTAAGCGAAATGGACTTGCGCGCTAACGTGAAGCTGGAAAAAGAATATCTAACGGAGATCACAGTGTACGCAACCGCGCTGGCGATGAACTATGTAGCGCGGGGAAAATTTGTGCAGACATGAGATTCTGCATCCCACCACATAGCGCAGCGATAATAGAGAATGCTACATAAATTATGGAAACTAAATTGAAAATCACGGTCCTGTACGAGAGCTGGGGAGAGGAAGAAGAGACAGCTCCGGAGCCGGACAAGGAAAAGAAGAAGCGCGGCACGAACAAGCGTCGCAAGAAAAGGGAGAAGCACGACCGCGAAGAGATATTTGAGGCTCTGGAAAAGCTGGGCCACGAGCCTACTTACATGGTCCTGGATGGAGAGGACAAGTCGCTCACGGCGCTCTCAAAGCATGAGACCGATTTATTTTTCAATTTAGTGGAGTCGTACGCCGGCGATGACACCATGGAGATGCACGTTGCAGCATATCTTGATCTTCTTGGCCGGCCTTACACCGGCGCAGGGCCGCAGGGACTGTATCTGGCACAAGACAAAGGTGTGGCCAAAAAACTTTTCCAGTTTTACGGCATCCGCACGCCATACTTCGCCACCTGCTACCAGGGCAAGCTTGACCATTCGCAGGACATCTCTTTTCCGCTGATTATCAAACCTATCTCTGAAGATGGATCGCTGGGCATCGACAAAGGCTCAGTTGTTGGCAGCGTAAAGGAGCTGATGGAGCGCATCCATTACGTTCAGGAAGAGTTCAACTCTCCCGCGCTGATTGAAGAATACATTGAAGGCAGAGAAATTTATGCCGGCGTTCTGGGAAACCAAAATCCTGAAGTGCTGCCGCTGGTGGAGCTTGACCTCTCCAAATTGCCGGAAGGAATGCCGAAAGTTGCCGGCATGGAAGTAAAGTGGGAAAAGGACAGCGAGGCTTACAAGGTCACTAAATCCGCACCGGTGGAAGACCTGGATGAAGATACCCAGGAATTGCTTTCTTCTACGGCGCTGAATGCCTATCGCGTTCTCAAATTGCGCGATTATGGCCGTATTGACATGCGGCTTACCGAAAAAGGCGAGGTTTACCTGATTGAGGCCAATCCTAATCCGTGGCTTTCCAGCAATTCAGAGTTTTTTATGGCGGCAAAGAAGTCTGGACGCTCCTACGCGGACATGATTGCAGAGATCATCCAATTTGCCCGCACTGACCGGCGGCACCGCAATAAACTGCATTTGGCATAAACCTTCAGGGTCGCTGACGAATGTTGCATACCAGCAGACAACAACCGTTGTCTTTTTCTGCGTCCCGGCTTTTTCTCTCTTGCGGATCGTGCTACTGACGTATCCACAGCTTTCCAGCGCGACCCCAGGCGCTCTCTGGCATTCTGGGATCACACTAGATCACACACTATCCAGCGCCGCCCTCAATTCCTTTACGCTGTGCTCGGAAACTATCGTGCGCTGATACTCACTGCTGGTGAACGAGCCCATGTCGATGCGTGAATTCTTGAAGCGCATGGCGCTGGACACGGACTCGCCCAGCCCGGCATGTATCTCGCCTACGCCGGTGTAGTTGACCACGGCTTTCACGTTGCTGATGGAGATTTCTCCGCAAGCCATCACCTGGATTTGGCCCTCGGCATTCTGCACCAGTTGCTTGAGCGTGGGCATGGCGTCAATGGCGGAACGTTGGCTGCCGGAGGTGAGCACGCGGTCGACGCGCAGCTCAATCAGGTCTTCAAGCGCTTGCGGCAGATTAGCAGTCATATCAAATGCGCGATGGCATGTCACCTTGAGCGGACGCGAGAGCTCAACCAGTTGCTGCATGCGCGGCTTGTCAATCCGGCCTTCCAGCGTGAGCAAGCCAAAGACCACACCATTGGCGCCAAGTTGTTTGGCAATCAGGATATCGCGCTGCATGATGCTGAACTCGTCGGCGGAGTAGCAGAAATCCCCGCCTCGCGGACGAATCATGACTTGCAGCCCAATCTTGATGCTTTTCCGCACCGCTGCAATCATGCCCGCGCTGGGCGTGGTGCCGCCTTCGGGCAGTCCGGCACAGAGTTCAACCCGATCAGCGCCGCCGTGCTCGGCATTCACGGCGGACTCAACCGAATCCAGGCAGATCTCAAGCAGCCGGTGTGCAGGACGGATTTGCGGCTGCGCTACCACACGCGACAGCGGTTCTCGCGCACCATAGGCTGGCCTGCTTTGCAGCCAAACGCTTGCTGGAACTCTGGCATGTTTACCACCAGGCCATTCACGCGATATTTGCCTGGCGAGTGTTCATTGGTAATGGCATTGGCGCGCAGGTTTTCCGGACGCTCATTCTCACACGCCCACTGCGCGTAGCCGATAAAGAAGCGCTGGTCAGGCGTAAAGCCGTCACGGTTCTCCAACTGCTGGCCCTTGGTCTGCATCTTCCACGCCATGTAAGCCAGAATCAGCCCGCCCAGGTCGGCCACGTCTTCGCCTTCTGTGAGTTTGCTGTTGATCTTAATGTCGTCCACAATCGTGTACTGCGCATACTGGTCCACAATGCACTGCGCGCGCTTTTCAAACTCGGCGCCATCTTCTTTGGTCCACCAGTCACGCAGGTTGCCCTTGGCATCAAATTGGCGGCCCTGATCGTCAAAGCCATGCGTCAGTTCATGGCCGATCGTTCCGCCGGTGTTGCCGTAGTTGGGCGCATCATCTTCTTTGGGGTCATAGAGGGGAGGCTGCAACACTCCGGCAGGAAAGTTGATGTCGTTCATCTGCGGGTTGTAATACGCGTTCACCGTGGGCGGCGTCATACCCCACTCGCCGCGATCAAGCGGCTTGCCGATCTTGGCCAACTGGCGCTTGGTTTCAAACTGCGTTGCCCGTTGCACGTTGCCCAGAAAATCTCCGCGCTTGATATCCACTGAGCTGTAGTCGCGCCATTTGTCGGGATATCCAATCTTATTCACCACCGCGTGCAGCTTCTCAAGCGCTTGCTTTTTTGTTTCCGGGCTCATCCAGGTAAGCTGTTCGATATCTTCCTGCATTGCCTGTTCAATCTGCTTGGTCATCCGCAGCGTGCTTTCTTTTGTTTGCTGGCTAAAGGCGCGATTCACAAATTCCTGCCCCAACGCTTCGCCAAGCTGGCGGTCGGTCAGGCGTACGCATCTCTTCCAGCGCGGCGGCAGTTGTTCCACTCCGCGAAGCGTATGGCTGTTGAAATCAAAATTTTCTTTTACGAACGCCGACGAGAGGAACGGCGCTTCCGTGCTCACCAGATGCCAGCGCAGATAAGTCTTCAGATCATCCAGGCTGTTGGACTGCAGTTGCTTCTCAAGTTCCTGATAAAACTTTGGCTCGGTCACATTGAATGTGTTTACCCTGCCAATGCCGGCAGCAGTCAGATAGGCATCAAAATCAAAGCTCGGCGTGAGCGCCTGGAGCTGTTTGCGGTCCATCTTGTGGAACAAATTGTGCGGGTCGCGCTGCTCCACCCGCGTGAGCGAAGCTTTGGCCAGCGCAGTCTCAATCTCCATGATCTTCTGCGCTTCGCTTTTGGCAGTAGCAGGCGCATCGCCCAGCAACTGCAGCATGTTCTGTACATGCTGCACATATTTCTGGCGGATCTCCCCTGATTTGGCGTCGGTCTTGGTGTAGTAATCGCGGTCCGGGAGCCCGAGCCCGCCAGCCACAGCAAAGGCAATGATTTGTGAAGAATCCGCAAAATCCTGATCAGAGCCGAACCCGAAAAGCAGCCCGTCTGTCATGGTAGTCATGTGTTCATGGGCCAGCAGCGTTGCCAGATCTTTCTTGGTCTTCATGGCAGCGATTGCCGCCAGCGCCGGCTTCAGCGGCGCAGCGCCCAGCTTTTCCACCGCAGCTTCATCCATGCAGGCGCCAAAGTAGTCGCCGATCTTCTGCTGCGTTGGTGTGCGTCCGCTCGTCTTCTTTGCCAGATCGTCCAGAATTCCCCAGAGAAAGCGCTGATTATCAACCGTGAGCTTGCCATAAACGCTCCAGGCTGCCTGATCGGCAGGAATAGGATTGTTCTTCATCCAGCCACCGCAGGTGTACTGGTAAAAGTCAACGCAAGGGTCGGCTGACTTGTCCATCGAAGGCACGTTCAAACTCGGCGTATAAGGCAGCGCGGTGATCGGCTTGTCATCCACCACGACTGTTGGATTGGCGACGCCGGGCTTTTCTGCCGGTGTGGGCTGCTGCGCCTGAATTTGAGCCGAACACATAAAAACGGAAGCAAGAAACATAGCAAAGAGATGAGCAAGAGTTTTCATGGAAGTTTTAGTCCCGATTTAGCAGGTCGCTGGGAGCCAACTGCTATTTCATTTTTGTAAACAATTTGACGGCCCAGTGTACAGCAAGTGAGCACACGGAGAGAAATAGCAGCCTCTATCTTAAGGTGAAGATTAAACTTTCGCGGCCACAGCCGTTTCCACTGGCAAGCCGGCTTTGCGCCAGGCCTCAATTCCTCCGGATACGTTGATCACGTTCTCCACTCCGGCACGGCGCAGCAGGCTGCAGGCAATCATACTGCGATATCCGCTTTGGCAATGTACCGCCAGCGGTTTTGTGGGATCGATCTCAGGCGCAGCAACCTTGAACTGGTCCAGCGGGAACAGAGTTGCTTCAGCGATGTGCCCGCCTTGCCACTCAGGTTCGCGGCGAACATCGAGCACTTGCGTTCCATTCTTGTTCAAACGTTCTTGCAGTTCCTGAACGGTCATCTGCGGCAGCTGTGCCACCGGCAAACCCGCTTGTTTCCACGCAGCGACACCGCCTTTCAGAAAGCCCTGCGGATCTTCAATGCCCACTCGCGCCAGGCGCATGCGTGCCTCAGCGTATTGTTCCGGCGTGTCTGCGATCAGTACAGGCTTCGCACTCAATCCCACAAGCGCGCCTGCCCAGGAAGCAAATTGGCCAGCGAGGGCAATGTTCACTGAGCCGGGCACGTGCGCTGCGGCAAACTCCGCGCCAGGCCGAACATCCAGCGTAAATGCTCCCTGGTCCAACAACACATTCAAGTCCTGCGGAGAGATTGCTGCAAGCTCCGGCAACTCAGCCAGCGCTGGCGCGCCTTCGCGATTGATCTGCGCATCCTGCATGAAATATTCGGGACGCGCTGGAAGATTTTCTGTCAGTTGCCGTACAAACTCATCGCGGCTGTTGATCTGCAGCGCGTAATTGGTGAGCCGCTCCGTGCCGATGGTTGATGACCTTTCTGCGCGCATGTTGCGCCCACACAGAGAACCCGCACCGTGCGCCGGATATACCAGGACATCATTGCTCAACGTGAGCAGCTTGTTATGAAGGCTGTCATACATCATTCCGGCGAGTTGCTGTGGCGTATGCGATTTAGCGAGATCGGGCCTGCCCACGTCCCCGATGAACAGCGTATCTCCCGTCAGCACTGCCCACGGATTGGAAGATTTTTCTTCATCGGTGATCACCAAGCTCATACCTTCCGGCGTGTGTCCGGGCGTTTCCAGCGCAGCAATACGGACCTTGCCCAGCTTTATCTCAGAGCCATCACGCAGGGCATCATGTGGGTAGGTAGCGCAGGCTTTTTCACCAATGTGGATCGTCGCTCCGGTACGTTCCGCCAGTTCCAGGTGTCCGGAGACGAAATCGGCGTGCAGGTGCGTCTCAAAAATATGGCGGATTTTGAGTCCTTTTTCGCTCGCGGCTTTCAAATAGATATCGACATCGCGTTGCGGATCCACGACCGCCGCTTCGCCCTCTGAACCCAGCATGTAGGAAGCATGGGCCAGGCATCCCAGATAAAACTGCTCAAAATACATTTGCACTACCTCTCAAAGCTGCTGTAGATCGTGCATTGTTTCTAGCTTTTTGCGGGCTTTGCCTGCTTATTATATCGGCTCAGTGGCGTCTTACCGCCCCAAAAACAAGCCTCTTTATACGCCGACACAAGTACGGGATCTTGTTGCCAGTCTGAGAAATATTTACGAATGTCTTTGCGTTCGAACAGATGCTCCAAAGTGGCATTCACAATACAAAGCCGCAAATATTCATTAGCGGTCATGTAGAGATTGGCAAGCCATCTTTTCAAATCAAGCAGAAGCTTTCTCGGAACCGATTCATCATCCCAAAGTGAAAGGAAAAACCCGACCAAGTCCCAGCCGGCTGAGTACGCCGAATTGGCCCATTTTCCTTCAGGATTCTCTCGAAGGCACCTCTCATAGTAGTGTTTGGCCCATGACACGTAGTCTAGAACAGGCAGAGGCGGTTCAATCCGAAACCTGTGATCGTGGATCATGGCATACACAAAGCCCAAGACTTCAATTGTCGGCGCTTTGCATCCAAAGCTTGACATCAGCCAGGAATAATAAATCTGTCCTTGGCATCCACTCCCCACGCTCTGGTGCAATCCAGAAGCGATCAATCAAGCTTGCAAGTGTTATTTCAGGGTGACTCATAAATTACGTTCCATCAGAGCGTTTGTTCGTTTGCAACACTTGCTCTGACGGTGTTTGCCGCCGTCCCTTTTACTGCATAAAAAACAATGTAGGCGTAACACAAAACAGGCAGCAGAAATGCGTGATGAATGCCGATATGATCCGCCAGTACGCCCTGCAATTCAGGAATTACTGCGCCGCCGACAATCGCCGCCACAAGCAGGCCCGATCCTCTGCCGGTTAGCGGGCCCAATCCCTCGATCGCCAGGGTAAAGATGCTGGGAAACATGGTGGAGTTAAACAGGCCAACCAGGATCAGCGTCCACATTGCCGCGTGGCCGAAGGTGAGCATAGAGAGTGTTACCAGCACGGCTGCAATCGCCGCGCTGGCAGCCAGAAGTTTTTGTGTGCGCACCCGCTGCAGCAGCCACGCACCGGCAAAGCGGCCTACCATCGCGCCTCCCCAGTAAAACTGCAGGTAGCGCGCAGCGGTCGCAAGACTCATATCGCCAATTTCTTTTTGGCTGAAATAATTGGTCATCAGGCTGCCGATGGCAACTTCAGCGCCTACATAGACAAAAATTCCCACCGCGCCCAATACCAGCCGACGATGCCGCCAGATACTGTCTGCAATCTCGCCGTGCGCCTCAGCGTAGCCGATCACCGGCAGCTTGAAGCTGCCCACAATCACCGCCAGAAGAAACAGCGCAACCCCAAGCCCGATATACGGCGCCTTCACCGTAGCTGCCTGCTGCACGCGATACGCGTGAAGTTGCGTTGCGCTCATGGCCTGGATAGCTGCCACACTCAATGGCGCAACTGCCGCTCCCAGAATCAGCCAACTCCCGAAGATCGGCGCAAGTGTAGTTCCCAGTGAATTGAAGGCTTGGGTCAGGTTCAATCGGCTTGAAGCTGTGCGGGGCGGGCCAAGTATCGCCACATAAGGATTCGCCGAGGTCTGCAGGATTGTCATTCCCGCAGCCAGCACAATCAGCGCTGTGAGGAACAGCGGAAATGCCGGAATTGAGGCGGCAGGCACAAACAGCATCGCTCCAACTGCCATCGTCATCAAGCCGGTGACCATGGCGCGCTTGTAGCCGATCCACTCAATGATCTTTCCTGAGGGCATGGAGAAGACGAAGTAAGAAGAAAAGAAGGCAAACTGCACCAGCATCACTTCCGCATAGTTCAGATCAAAAATGTTTTTGAGATGCGGGATCAGGATGTCATTCAGGCAGGTCAGAAATCCCCAGGCAAAGAACAGCGTTGACACCATTGCCATAGCGCTGGTGTCGGTCTTTACCGGGGCGGTCTGCGGGATACTGGCAGGATCGGATTGGTTGAGGACTGTAATGGCAAAGGCCCACGAAAGCTGTGGGATTACTTAAACACAACCGAGCACAATCCTCAAGAAGAAGCGAAGGACATAAACAGAACCGAGAAAGCTATTCCTGAAAATTAAACGCCGCTTTCACCTTGCCTACTTCAATAATGTCGCCAGCTTCGAGTTCGCGCTGGCTCACCACGTCTTCACCGTTGATCCTGATTCTGGTTTTGCTCTCTGAAGGTGCGATGAAATATTTGTTGTCGCGCTTGCTGATAAGCGCGGCGCTGGAAGGCGCAAAGAATCCTTTCAGCCGGATGGATGCCATACTGGACTTGCCAATCATCGTCATCTTGCCGGTAAGCACATATTTTTCCTGGTCAGTGCGGCCTTCCAGAATATTCAGCAGTCCAATACGATCTTTATGTGCGGCAAACGGAGCAGACATCCACGACGGCCGTGAAATTCCCAATGGGCCATTGCTTGCCGCAGGTGCGGCTTTATCGGCGATTTTTTCACGCGACTGCTTGGTATCGAGCAGCATGGTGGCTTCCAGCTTTGGCGCGGATGGGCCTACCTTTGCGGCCACAGCAAAGTTGGGCACCGTGCCTTCATGCTTGAACTCCACCAGGTGCTTGCCGATCTTTACCTGGTCGCCGTGCTTCAATGCGGCTTTGCCCACGCGCGCATTATTCACGTAGGTACCATTCAGCGAGCCAAGGTCTTCTACCACGTAGTGGTCCTGTTCCCAGCTGATCTTGGCGTGATGGCCGGAGACAGCAAGGTTATCTATTTGCACATTGTTGTCCGGCAGGCGGCCGATGGTGGTAGCGGCCTGCGTCAGTGCCACCTCTTTCAGCACCTGCTCAGATTGTTCAAACTTCAAATAGAGTTTTGCCATTGCGGCCCTCCATAAAATAGCTTGCTCACAATGTTGCGATACCAAGGCCGGTCAACAATCCGTACCAGCAGGCAGGTAATGTTGTCATCGCCGCCGCGCTGTTTGGCGATCTCCACCAGTTGCGTGCAAGCCTGTTCCAGATCGGCTGCGCGTTGTACGATCTCCAAAATTTCTTCGTCCTTCACATGGCGGGTCAAACCGTCAGAGGTCATTAGTAAAAGATCGCCGGGTAGCGCGATCAGGTCTTCCACGTCCGCTTCTACTACTTCTTCTGATCCCAGTGCGCGCAGAATAATATTTTGCATCTCCGATTTCTGCGCTTGCTCCAGCGTGATATAGCCGCGCCGCACCTGCTCCATCACCAGCGAGTGGTCCTGGGTGAGCTGCTGGATTGTGCCCTGGCGGATAAGATAGATCCGGCTGTCGCCCACATTGGCAATTGCCAGAGAATTGCCGTGCACCAGCGCTGCCACAATCGTCGATCCCATGCCGCCCTGCCCGTTTTGATCCTGTCCTGCGTGAAAAATTGTCTGGTTCGCCAACTGGATTGCATTGGCCAACCGGCGAGAACCACTGGAACCCGCGGCGGTAATAGAGAGCGGGTTGGAAACGGTTGGCGTTTCTTTGCGGAAATAGTCCAGCAGGATGTCCACACCCATCTTGCTTGCCACTTCGCCTGCGGCCTGTCCGCCCATGCCATCACAAACCACAAAGATGCCGTAGCGCGAATCGAAGCCGAAGTTGTCTTCGTTGTTCGCGCGCACGCACCCGACGTCGGTTTTGCCGGCCACTTCTACCGCAAACGCCATGTGTGGGTCCCGCGTGTGAAACGCTAAACTGGTGCCTTTCTCGA
>DASRDW010000185.1:0-5856 GCA_035652415.1 Candidatus Angelobacter sp.
GGGGAATATCGAATTTAAGCGCGAAGCAAAAAGATAAAAGTTATTTCAAAGAAGAATTCGGAGTGTTCTTATGACTCGAACGACTCAAACAATGATGATCGCGTCACTGCTGGCCGGGCTGGCGCTGCCGGCAATCTCAGCGGAAATGCAGCCGCAGGCGCTCTCTCGTCCGGTGCCTGGCTATTACTATTCCGCCGGCCGCTCTTACCTAGGTGTTGATATTCAGGACATAACGTCAAAAGAACGCGCAGACGCCCTAAAGCTGAAAGAAGAGCGCGGAGTAGAAATTACGATGGTCGACGCTGATGCGCCTGCTGGCAAAGCCGGGCTACGCGAGCACGATGTGATTCTGGAATTTAACGGCACCGCCGTGGAAAGCGAAGAACAGCTTCGCCGATTGATCAGGGAAACGCCGCCCGGACGCACAGTAGCTATCGGCATCAGCCGCGATGGCGCCCTCATGAAAGTCAACGTGCAGCTTGCTGACCACAGCACAATCGTGGCGCAAAGCTGGCCGCGGGTGGAAGTTCCGTCACTGCCGCGGATTCCCGACTCCAGCAATCGCATAGACATTCCCTATACTTTTCAAATCCAGACTTATTCTTCAATCTTTGGCGCGCAGACAGAAAACCTGACTCGCCAGCTTGGGGAATATTTCGGCGTAAAAGATGGCGATGGCATCCTTATCAGGTCGGTGGAGAAAAGCAGCGCGGCCGAAAAAGCGGGGCTGAAGGCAGGTGATGTCATCATCCGCGCTGACAATGAAAAGCTCAACGATCGCAGTGATCTGGCCCGCATTCTGCGCAACCATCGCAACGGCGGAAAGCTGAATCTTGTTGTGATGCGCGATAAAAAAGAACAGCCAATCGTGGTAACTCTGCCTGATCGCGGATCGCGCGATTCATCCCGGCTTGAGTTTGATCCTGACAGCTGGCAGTCAACTCTGGACGATGCCTCCTCGCTTCTTGAGAACATGGATCTCACCAAACAAATGATCTCCATGCAGTCAGAGATGCAATCTATACAGCCGCAAACCGAAAAAGCCATGCGTGATGCCGCACGTGAGCTGGAGCGGACACAGAAATTATTGCAGGATATGGGAAGGGATTCTGACCGTATTTAGATTTTTTTCATGCGCCTTGCTTCTATGGAGCGTGATCGCAAACGGTCACGCTCTTTTTATTTTGCGGGCGGATGCAGGTCGAGCAGCGTCGCAGGATTTATATATTCTCCGCGCCAACGCACGGCAAAATGCAGATGCGGCCCCGTGGAGCGGCCAGTTCCGCCGCTGAGTGCGATAAGTTGGCCTGCAGTCACCTTCTCGCCTTCCTTGACCTTGAATTCAGAGAGATGCATGTAAACGGTCATCAATCCCTGCCCATGGTCCAGCATCACGCAATTTCCTTCAAAATACAGCGGCCGCGCTAAAATCACAGTCCCAGCGTTGGTGGCGTGGACTGGAGTGCCGGTGCCCACGCGGAAGTCGAGCCCTAGGTGCTGGCTCTTTTTCACGCCGTTATACACGCGTGAGCTGCCGAAAACGCCAGAAGTCTCAGCGTCCGCAGGGGGCAGGAATCGCCCTGACCACAGCGGCTCTGGATCACTGGCCGAGAATGCCTGCTTCTTCGCAACGTCCGCTGCTTGAATCACCGGCTGCACCTCTTTTGGCGGCTTCACGAAGGCGGGAGCCACTTTGATCGTGCTGAAAGGATAGTGCGCCGCGCTCACAGTCACTGGGTAGCTCTGAGAAGTTTCTCCTGCTGTAATGTGCAGCGTGTACTTGCCCGGCTTGGTATTCAAGCCAACACCTGCAAGCGCATACCAACAGCGGCAGGCAGAGCTGAATCGGAAGCCCAGCTCCTGCCCCAAAAAGTCACCCTTTACTTCGTTGAGTTTTGCCGGTGCGCTCAGGCGAAAAAGCACAGGTGAACCGTTGACCAATTTCACCGGCTCCCACGTTAAGGCCGATCGGGAACTTCTGTTTTGGCCGTAGCAATTGAACGGCACAATCAGCAATGCCAGCAGAGATAGCAGGGGTAAATGACGAAAACGAAACATAATTGGGTCTTGTTTCAGCTTACCTTAGCAATTTTTCTGAAACTACAATAAAAAAAAAACGGGACCGCGAGCGCAGTCCCGTTCAAAGGAAATATACACAACATCAAACCAAGTAATGCTACTGGCAAAACGCGTTCTGCGGCTGGGATGGCCCAGTCAGAACGTTCTCATCGGGGTAGCTGTAAGCGCCGTCCAAAGCATTGGAAGGAACCTGGAATTCAAACCACTGCAACAGCGCCTCATTCTGGGGATGATAAAGCACACCGTTGATTGCAACCGGGAAGGTTGCGTCCGGGAGTCCTTCAATCACGTCGCCGGTTTCAAGATTATTCTGGCAGTTGCCGTTCGGCGCCAGCCACCAGGGTGTAATGTTGTGAACGCCATCACTGGCCACAAAAGGATCGTTAAAAATTTCCACAACTTCGTGGCTGGTGGCTGTTACATCTTCAAACGCGGTCCCAAAAAGCCCGGGGCTCACCCAGCTTGAGTAGTTCAGCACAAATCTTTTTTCCACGTTGCCGTTACTGTCATCTCCAGGCTCAAAATCATAGGTATGGAAACCCAGCGTGCAACAGGAAGCGCCGGAAAAGAGAAAGGTATTGGGGAAAAGGAAAGTCGAGATGTCTTTAGTGGTCACCTCGCCCGCATTTTCAGCCGCTCCAACTGGTGAGGTTGTGTCAGTTGTCGTGGTCGGGAACAACTTACTGAGAAAAGTACTTCTGTCCACCAGGACAAAGGCGCAGCAGCTCCCGTCAGGGTTCAATGCAAATTGGTAGGTGCCTTTCAGCAAAGTCATGACGCGGGTGGTCTTCACGCTGGGATTCAAAATCGTATGCCAGTTTGGCTTGGCCTGGTCTGCGAATTCGGCGCGCTGGACCGCATCAGCGAACTGCGCTGGGACCGGGCTGCTGGTATAGCTGGCATTTTGAAAGCAGGAGAATTAAGGGTCGGCTGTATAAAAGGCGTCACGTCATAAAACAGGGGTTGGCCGTTCACAAACCTCGGTGATCCGTCAGCATTTCTCAAATCCAGAGATACGGGCACTATCGGCGCATTAATGGTGGTGGTGCCGGGCTGCTGTGGCGGATTGCCAACCATGTTCCAAAGCCACTTGTTCTGCGGATTGTTGCTGGCGTCAACGCCATTGGCAAAGTAATGTCCACTGAAATTGGGGATTGAGTCAATGCCGAAAATTCCGTGGCGTGTATGTCCATTCACGTTCTGGTGTGGGTGAGGAGGCTGAGTGGTTGTGTCGCCATGCTGATTAGAAAGGTAATCAAGGGGAACCTGGTCATCTTGCAGTGGAGCGCTTTGGGCTATGGCCGCTGCGGAGAGGGTGAAAAATGCAACTGACAGGACAATGAAGAGATAACTTCTTCTTAACACCAATGAAACTCCTGGAGGAAATAGGCATACCTGTTGGGTAGGCTGGTTTATATCAACATACGATATTTGGCGGCTATATGCGCGTTTTATGCGGATAAATCGCGCCCTAGCTCGGTGCTACAAGCCAGTTGGGAGGAGTGAAGAGTGAATCAGGCCGCGCAGCTCAACGTAGGAGGAGTAAGGTTTTCAAACCTTACTCCCATCTTTTAAAAATCAGCGACCCGTTGGTTCCGCCGAAGCCAAAGGAATTAGAAAGAGCGATGTTCATCGGCGCTTTCCTTGCCTGGTTGGGAACATAGTCCAAATCGCATTCCGGGCCGGGGTGCTCCAGATTGATGGTTGGCGGCAGAACCTGATCGCGTAGCGCGAGTATGGTGATTCCCGCTTCCAGGCCGCCCGCCCCGCCTAATAAATGCCCGGTCATGGATTTGGTTGAACTGACAGCGACTTTGGTGTCCGCTCCAAACGTTCGTTTGATGGCCTTGGTTTCCAGCACATCGCCAATCGGCGTGGATGTGCCGTGAGCATTCACGTAGTCGATATCAGATGGCGCAATCTTGGCGTCCTTGATGGCATTGGTCATTACGCGCCAGCCGCCTTCGCCTTCTTCGGCCGGTTGCGTGATGTGGTAAGCATCGGCGCTCATGCCGTAGCCAATAATCTCCGCCAGAATCGGGGCGCCACGCTGGCGCGCGTGCTCCAATTCTTCCAGAACAACAATGCCTGCGCCTTCCCCAATCACAAAGCCATCGCGGTCGGCGTCCCAGGGACGGCTCGCCTTTTCCGGCGCGTCATTGCGGGTGGAAAGCGCGCGCATGGCGGCAAAGCCACCTACGCCCATGGGAGTAATCGCGGCTTCTGATCCACCGGCAATCATCACATCCGCATCGCAGCGTTGGATGATCTTATAGGCATCGCCAATGGCATGCGCGCTGGTAGTGCAAGCTGTAGCAGTGGCTTCATTGGGCCCTTTGGCGCCGTAACGGATGCTTACGTGCCCGGCGGCAAGGTTCACAATGGCTGCAGGAATAAAGAAAGGTGAGATCTTGCGCGGGCCGCCTTTCAGCAACTCGGCATGTTCTCGCTCAATCACATCAAACCCGCCTACACCTGAGCCAATGTGCACGCCCACGCGCGTCGCGTTTTCCGGTGTGATCTGCAGGCCGCACATCTTCATGGCCTCATCCGCTGCCGCCAGGGCAAAGTGGATGAAGCGGCCCATCTTCTTGATCTCTTTCTTCTCAATGAAGTTCAGAGGATCAAAGCCCTTGACCTCAGCGGCAATCTGGCAGGCAAAATTGCTGGCGTCAAAACTTGTAATTCTGGCCACGCCGCTTTTGCCGGCAATGATGTTCTGCCAGACCTCAGTGCTGGTATTGCCTACGCCGCAAATCAGCCCCAGGCCTGTTACAACCACCCGCCTTGCCAATCACTTGCCGCCTTTCGAGTGTTTATCAATGTAGTCAATGGCATCTTTTACGGTGCGGATCTTTTCCGCATCCTCGTCCGGGATCTCAATGTCAAAAGCCTCTTCAAAGGCCATGACCAACTCAACTGTGTCCAGTGAATCCGCGCCAAGATCATCCACAAAGGAGGCATTGGGCGTCACTTCGCCTTCATCCACTCCCAGCTGCTCAACGATAATTTGTTTTACTTTATCTTCAACGGCTGCTGCCATACGCTTGTGTCTCCTTCTGGTTTTCCTGCTGAAATTTTTCGGATTTTAGCCCTGCTACTGCTTTACTGACTTTGCATTCTTTTGAATGTAATCAACTGCGTCTTTCACAGTGGAGATCTTCTCCGCATCCTCGTCTGGAATTTCTATGCCAAAAGTCTCTTCCAGCGACATAATCAATTCCACGCGATCAAGTGAGTCCGCCCCGAGATCGTCGACGAAAGAGGCCGCCGGAGTAACGTCGTCAGGTTCTACTCCAAGCTGGTCCACAATAATCTGTCTTACCTTTTCCTCGACTGCGGGCATTTAATCTCCTGCTATGTCAAACCGCCTAGTGTAATTGCTCCAAAAATGTTGTGTAAAGGGCTGCCTCAAAAAGACTTTCTTGCCACCAGCAGTGACTGAGGCATCGGATCCAGCGGAATCTGCTTTGGAGCTTCAAATCCGGCGTTGCCGCACATCTCCCGGTACTCAGCCAGTGTATAAGCATCGCCATGAGGAGTGTTGGTTAACATGCTCAGGCTGAACAGGGCCGGAACAGGCGGTGACACACGGTCTTCATTCGGCACAAATTCCAGAATAATCACCTGGCCTCCCGGATTCAGGGCTGCATGCGCTTTTTTTAGCAGTTTTTCGTTCTCAGCCGGTTCAAAGTGATGCAGAAAATTCGTAAGCAGGACCGCGTCAAAAGCGCTGCCGTAGTCTACGTCAAAAGCGCTGCCGGGCAGAAGGTGGTA
>DASRDW010000186.1:0-15411 GCA_035652415.1 Candidatus Angelobacter sp.
TTTTCAATTCGTGCGCGTCTATTATCAAGGGAGAACTGAATGGCCAACCTGCTCGCCACCAAACCAGTAAAGATCATTCTGGACGAAGCTCATGAAACTGGCGAACACAGCCTTCGCCGCGCACTCGGCCCCACCAACCTGATTACGCTGGGTATCGGCGCAATTATCGGTACAGGAATTTTCGTCCTTACGGGAACAGCCACGGCCTTACACGCGGGCCCCGCGATCGTGATTTCCTTTACGCTGGTTGGAATTAGTTGCGTCTTTGCCGGATTGTGCTATGCCGAATTTGCCTCCATGATTCCGGTGGCCGGCTCCGCTTACACCTATGGCTATGCGACTCTGGGTGAGATCTTTGCCTGGATCATCGGCTGGGACTTGGTTCTTGAATACGCTTTCGGCGCGGCTACAGTAGCTTCTGGTTGGAGCGGTTACCTGATCAGCCTGCTCGGCGATTTCGGCATCAAATTGCCTGCTGCCATCGCGGGGACCCGATGGGATGAATTCGTGTACTACAACAATCATTGGGAAAGCCTTGCACGCATAGCTCCCAAGCTGAAGGTTCTCGGCGTTGATCCGGCGACCTTGCCGCATGCGCATGGCGTCTTTAATCTGCTCGGTTTCCTGGCGATTGTGCTTTGTACCTTAATATTGGTAATTGGCATTAAAGAGTCCGCTAATTTTAATAGCGTTATTGTCATCGTCAAGGTGGCCGTGCTGCTGGTCTTTATCGGTATCGGCGCAATGTATCTGTTTCAGCATCCGCAGCTGACTTCGGCCAACTGGCATCCGTTTATTCCACCCAGTTCCGGAGGCGAGTTTGGATGGGCGGGAATCAGTCATGGCGCGGCCATCATCTTCTTTGCCTATATTGGTTTTGACGCTGTCTCCACTGCCGCGCAGGAAGCCAAGAACCCTGCCCGCGATATGCCGATCGGCATCCTTGGCTCGCTGATTATCTGCACAATTCTCTATGTTGTTACGGCTGGAGTTCTGACCGGCCTGGTCAACTATAAGTCGCTCAATGTGCCCGATCCGCTGGCCATCGGCATTGATGCCACAAACAATCACTTCGGCAGCTTCCTGGTAAAACTTGGCGCACTCATGGGCCTGACCAGTACCATCATTGTCATGTTGCTGGGACAATCACGCGTCTTCTTCTCTATGTCACGCGACCGGCTGCTGCCCGGCTTTTTCAGCCAAATTCATCCGCGCTTTCGCACGCCCTGGCTTTCCACGCTGAGCGTGGGGTTCTTTGTAGCGCTGCTGGCTGCTTCGCTTCCCATCAACGAACTAGGAGACATGGTCAACATCGGCACGCTGCTGGCATTTGCCATTGTTTCCGCAGGTGTCTGGGTGCTGCGGCGTCGCAATCCTAATTTGCCTCGCCCATTTAAAACGCCGTTGGTTCCTCTGGTTCCAATTCTGGGCATCTTGTTTTCTCTCTGGTGGATGTACAACTTGCCCGCGGTTACGTGGCTCCGTCTGGTCGTATGGCTGATCATCGGCATGTTCATTTATTTCGGCTATAGCCGCAAGCATAGCCGTGTGCAACGAGGTGAGTTCTAGCTTTACTTGCGTATTCGCCAGCACTGCTGCACCATGAATGGTTGATACAATCTTTTTGAGCGTATGAAGATTGTTACGGCTGAAGAGATGCGCGCCATTGACCGCGCTACCACAGAAAAATACGGCGTGCCGTCGCTTACCTTGATGGAAAACGCCGGAACCGCTGTAGCTGAGTTCGCACACAAGCACTTTGACTTTGACTCCGTCTGCACCGTCTGCGGCAAAGGCAACAATGGCGGCGATGGCCTCGTCGCCGCACGCAAACTGCATGACGCAGGCAAGAAAGTTTCTGTGATCGTGCTGGCCAAAAGCGCAGAAGAGCTGCGCGGCGATGCTGCCGAGATGTTCAAGAAGCTTCCTGTTCAGGCGTTGTGGGTCTCAGAAGAAACGGACTTCAGCAGACACCAGATTGAACAAGCGCTCAAGGCTGATCTTATTGTCGATGCAATTCTGGGCACCGGCTTCAAGCCCCCGCTTGAGGGGCTTGCCACACGGGCAGTAAGGATTATCAATAACAGCAAAGTGCCAGTGCTTTCCGTGGATATACCTTCCGGTGGTTACAGTGACAGTTTTCTTGACGCGAAGGCGCAGGGATTAATCACCCAATCGGACGGCATCATCACCTTTACGGCTCCAAAGCCTATCCATGTATTCGGCGGCACAACTCAGGGCCCGGTAGCGGTTACTCCCATCGGCTCGCCGCGAGAACTGCTCTTGGAGAGCACCCAGCTCAAAATTGACACAATTTGCCTCCAGTATTTAAACGTTTTATTTGGCCGGCGTGCACCTAATGCGCATAAAGGAGATTTTGGGCACATTCTGGTGATTGGCGGTTCTGTGGGCAAGGCTGGCGCTGCTGCAATGGCCGGGATGGCTGCGCTTCGAGCAGGCGCTGGCTTGGTCACCATTGCCTGTCCTAAATCAGTCCAGCCAACCGTTGCATCGTTTGCTCCGGAAATCATGACGGAAGCTTTGCCTGAGACGGCGGACGGCACACTTTCCCTGGCAGCTCTTGAACGAATTGAAAAACTACTCCAGAAGAAAGACGCAGTTGTTCTAGGGCCTGGGCTCTCACGGAATCCTGAAACAGATGAACTTATTCACCTGTTGGTCCCAAAAATGGCTGAGACCAAGCTTATAGTGGATGCCGACGGCCTCAACGCATTCTCTTCATGTCCAGATAAACTTCGCAGCGATGGCCTCTTGATCCTTACGCCGCATCCTGGCGAGATGGCCCGTCTTACAGGCAAACCTATTGCGGAAGGATATAAAGAGCGTATTGAGCTTGCACGTAGCGTGGCAGAACAGCATCAGGCAGTTGTTGTTCTGAAAGGACACCGGACCGTGGTCGCATCTCCCGGCGGTGCAATCTGGATCAACACTTCCGGTAATCCAGGCATGGCCAAAGGCGGATCTGGCGATGTACTTTCCGGGATTGTTGCTGCTGCACAAACACAGCCGTACGGCATTTTTTGCTCAACTCCTCCATCGGAAGCAAACAAGATGCAGGAACTGATGCGGCGTCGAGAACAAGGCGATGCTGAAGCGCGGGAAGAATTGGAGAAGCGAGTGGCCAACCAAAGCATCAACTTGTCCACGTTTTTTACGGCATCAGCCGTTTACCTTCATGGATTAGCAGGCGACGTCACCCGCGATCTGTATGGCGAAACCTCCATGGTTGCGACGGACATCATTGAGTCGATTGGTCAGGTATTGGAGCTTGCCCATCAATCCGTCAACGAACAGTTTTTCTATCTGCAACAATGAAGTCTTTCCAGACCCACTCCGCTGACGAGACCACTGAACTTGGCCGGCAACTCGCCGCCCAGCTTAAGCCCGGCACCGTTGTGCTTCTGCGTGGCGACCTGGGCGCCGGAAAAACTACGCTGGTTAAAGGCATTGCAGAAGGTTTTCAGGCAGCGCGCGCTGAGGATGTCACCAGCCCGACATTTACTCTCATCCACGAATATCGCGGTTCTGAAGTTACGCTTTACCACATTGATCTTTATCGCATTGACACGCAGCGCGAACTGGATACGTTGGCGCTTGATGACCTAATGACGTCCAAGAGCATTCTGCTGATCGAGTGGGGAGAAAAGTTTGAGCGCTTCGCGCGAGAGCGCGATGTGGAAATAGCTATCGAGCATAAAGGGGACGACAACAGAGTGATCGCCGTTATTACCCGCTGATCTACTTTGATCAGCGTTGGGGGCTGGGCTGATAAGCTCTGCTTTGGAAGCTTCTTTCTTCTCGTTTTATCAAAGCAGTTTTAGGATTGTTGCAGACCAAAAATTCGCAGGCGAGGGCACCTGCGCTCCACGATCCATTAAGCTTTAAGATTTCACGATCTATAGCAATCCAACAACTGCTTAACCTTACTTGTCCACCGCCATCATTGCCCGCTCCGGATAGCGCTCACCTGCGGCAACGCCCTTTGGAGCAGCCTCATTGATGCGCGCTAGATCAGCCTGCGTCAGCTTAACATCGATAGCAGCCAGGTTCTCTTCCAGGTATTTGCGGCGCTTGGTGCCGGGGATTGGGACCAAATCTTCTCCCTGCGCCAGCACCCAGGCCAGCGCAAGCTGTGAAGCTGTGCATTTCTTCTCCCGCGCGATCTCCTGGATTCGCGCCACCAGATCAAGGTTCTTCTGGAAGTTCTCTCCCTGGAATCGCGGAGAGTTGCGGCGGAAATCGTCTGCCGCCAGATCGCCAAAGCTTTTGAATTGCCCGGTGAGAAATCCGCGCCCGAGAGGGCTATAAGGAACAAAACCAATGCTGAGTTCACGCACCGTGGGTAGGATTTCGTCTTCAGGATCGCGTGTCCACAGCGAGTACTCAGTCTGCAGCGCGGAAATGGGATGCACCTTATGCGCGCGGCGAATGGTCTTAGGCGAAGCCTCGGAGAGTCCCAGGTATTTTACTTTTCCAGCGCGCACCAAATCAGCCATAGCGCCCACGGTATCTTCAATGGGAACTGTCTTGTCAACGCGGTGCTGATAATAGAGGTCGATCACATCCGTGCCCAGGCGCTTCAAGCTGGCATCGCACGCCTGTTTCACGTACTCCGGCGTGCCCTTCACACCAAGAAATTCGCCGTTAGGTCCGCGCACGTTGCCGAACTTGGTAGCCAGCACAACCTGATCGCGACGGCCCTTAATGGCGCGGCCTACCAGTTCTTCATTTTTACCTGAACCGTACATATCAGCCGTATCCAGGAAAGTACAGCCAAGATCAATCGAGCGGTGAATGGTAGCAATGGATTCTGCGTCGTCGCGTCCGCCATAGAACTCAGACATGCCCATACAGCCAAGCCCAAGAGCGGAAACCTTAAGACCCTGAGTGCCAAGTTTTCTTTGTGGAAGCATGATTGAAGTTAGTCCTTTTTGAGAAATGGAGACTCATACAGACAGATCAATTTGCCATTCTGTGACTGGATAGATCAAAGCAAAATCCTACCGCGGGATGAACATCAAGCGAGAAGAACGAGAAAATATTGAGTAGAGAACAATTAAAACAATGCACTTTTAATGCGCGAATCACATTAGCAAGTGTGCGTAGGACAGCGATGAACGTTTTTTTCGAGTGAATCGGTGGCTTGAGATAGCGAGTTGCGAGGAATCTCCCGCTCAACAGAGGCACGCCCGTGCACGAACTCCACCCATTTGAGGTCGTGCTGGATAAAGTCATTGAAAGCAGATGCTGCTATTTCAATGCGGGTACCGTCTGCAAAACTGATCGTCATTCGACCTCCTTTAGAAGCTTTATCTTTGTATATTTACATAGATGCACTGCTTGCACTCTGAGCTTCACAAAGTTCTGCAAAAAGGACCGCAAAAATCAAAAAATATCCGTAACCGTGGAGATTGAAAGAAATCGCTCAAGGGCAAGCGAAACGACCGAATCGCAGTGGATTGAACCGTTAAATATGGATTTGTCTTTAGTGACGATCAGGCGGTCAGGGCTTCTTCACTGTTGCGTTCTTCATTCATTCGCGCCAGGAGCCGCTCCACGTACTTGGTATCAATGTTACCGGCTTGAAATTCCGGATCGGCCAGGATGCGCCGGTGCAACGGAATGGTAGTGTAAATGCCTTCAACAATGAACATCTCCAGCGCGCGCTGCATGCGCATAATGGCTTCTGCGCGGTCCTTGCCGAAGGTGATGAGCTTGGCAATGAGCGAGTCATAGTAAGGCGGAATCACGCCTTCTGCATATGCAGCGGTATCAACACGCACGCCCAGACCGCCGGGAATATGAAAGGTCTTGATCTTGCCTGCCGAAGGCGTGAACTTTTCCGGGTGCTCCGCGTTGATGCGGCACTCAATGGCATGTCCGCGCTGGCCCTTGCGATCGAGTTTGGGAATCACCTCGGTTATCTTTGCGCCCGCAGCCAGCAGGATCTGCGATTTGACTAGGTCAAGGCTGGTTACCATCTCCGTAACCGGATGTTCCACCTGAATACGCGTATTCATCTCAATGAAGTGAAGGCTGCCGTCTTCATCCATCAGAAACTCAACTGTTCCGGCGTTTACATAGCCGATCTCAGACAACGACTCTTCAAGCTTTTTGCCAATCTCCGCACGCAGCTCAGGCGTGACCCGCGTAGAGGGCGATTCTTCCAGCAACTTCTGGTGGCGGCGCTGGATGCTGCACTCGCGCTCGCCCAGGCTGATCACGCGCCCGTATCCATCACCCATCACCTGGAACTCAATGTGGCGTGGGCGCTCAATGAACTTTTCCATGTAGAGATTGCCATTGCCAAAAGCCGCTGCAGCTTCAGACTGCGCGGCGTTGAAATATGGCTCAAGCTCAGATTCGCTGCGGATCACGCGCATGCCGCGTCCGCCCCCACCGGCTGAAGCCTTGACGATCACGGGATAGCCAATCTGCTTCGCCCACTCACGAGCTTCTTCCCCAGAAGCAATTACGCCGTCAGATCCAGGCAAAATGGGAACATTGGCTTTTTTCATTGCCTGGCGGGCTTTTTCCTTTTCCCCCATCAGGCGGATAACCTCGGGCGGCGGCCCAATGAATTTGATATGCGAGCTCTCGCAGACCTCGGCGAAATTGGCATTCTCGCTCAGCAGCCCATAGCCGGGATGGATGGCATCAACGTTGGTGATTTCTGCCGCGCTGATAACCGCCGGAATATTTAGATAGCTCTCTGACGAGCGGGGCGGGCCAATACAGATGGCTTCATCGGCAAAGCGAACGTGCAATGAGTTGCGGTCAGCGTCACTATAGACAGCGACTGTCTTAACACCCAGTTCCTTACAAGCGCAGATCACGCGCAGAGCAATTTCACCACGGTTAGCAATTAGGATTTTTTTAAACATTACTTTCTTGGCCTTATCGCAAACAAAGCCTGACCATATTCCACTGGCTGTCCGTTCTTGACCAGTATCTTAACAATCTCGCCGGAAGCGTCCGATTCAATCTCATTCATGAGCTTCATGGCTTCAATAATGCACAGCACCTGGCCTGCCGCTACCTGATCGCCCGGTTTGATGAACGGCGGAGCGCCGGGGGCGGGTGATTCATAATATGTGCCAACAATCGGCGATTTTACCTGGTGCAACTCTTCTTCTGCTGCGGCAGGGGGCGCTGCGGTCGCGGCCGGAGGAGCGGCAGCAATAGGCTGCGGAGCTGCTGGAGCTACAGGAGCGGCAATCGGGATGGGCGCGATTGGCACGGCATGCGCAATCATTGGAGCTGAGGAATCTCCGCCGCGCTTGATGCGGACCTTCACGTCACCACGCTCCAGCTCGAATTCAGAGATGTCTTTTTCGATCAGGAAATCAATAAGCTCTTTCAGCTCTTTCTGATTCATGAATGTATTCGGCTCTTCTCTGCCTCAACCTTTGCTTTCGCAATGGCTCTGGCTTCCAAAGGGAGTTAAAGCGTGATTAGATCCTTTGTGGTAGGCGTCAGGATTTCATGGCCAGTTTCAGTAACCAGGACCATATCTTCGATTCGGACTCCACCCTCTTCAGGAATGTAAATGCCAGGCTCGATTGTGATGACCATGCCAGGCGCAAGTTTCTGGGTCTGCCCCTTGGCCAAGCGGGGCGGCTCATGTACTTCAATTCCCACTCCATGGCCAGTGGAATGGGTAAAAAAAGCATCGAAACCTGCTTTTCGCAGCACTTCACGCCCGGCGCGGTCCACTTCGCCAGTTTCTACTCCGGGCCTAACAGATCCAACTGAGGCAAGCTGGGCTTCCCGTACAGCGTTATACATGCGGCGATGCGACCGTGAAACTGGCCCAGCGTGCACGGTACGGGTCATATCAGAACAATAGCTTCCGAGTATAACACCGTAATCCAGTATTATAAATCCTTCCGCAGGAATGGTTTGCGTGGACGCACGCCCATGTGGCAGGGCAGAACGCTGCCCAGCGGCCACAATCGTGTCGAATGACATCTTTTCCGCCCCGGCCCTCCGCGCCTGCAGTTCCAATTCACCTGCAACCTGCGCTTCCGCTACTCCGGGTTTTATGACAGAGAGCGCGGTCTGAAACAGGCTGGCAGCCAGCAGAGCTGAAGCGCGAATCTGGCTGATCTCATCCGCATCTTTGATGACGCGCAAAGACTCTACCATGGCATTCGTGGGCTTTAACTTGGTTTTCGCACCCCCAATTTTTCCCAAGTACTTGAACTCGCTGTAGAAGAGATACTCCGCCTCAAATCCCAGCGTTTTGATTCCGGCCTTCCGCGCGCCTTCGCACGCTTCAATAAATGCTGACCGCTTCCCGATTACAATTTTGGCCTCTTTAACTTCTTCCTGCGCCTGCTGGGTGTATCGGCCGTCAGTGTAAAACCTGGCTTTGTGACCGCGTTCGCTTACCAGAAGGAGCAATACGCCTGCTGAACCGGTAAACCCAGTCAGGTAACAAACATTGGGCAGATGCGTCACCAGGAGAGCATCCAACCCAGCTTGCCTTAGTGCTGATGCCAGTTTCTTTTGTCGAGCGACGTAGTTCATAAGCTCCTGTCGCTCCGTGGCCTCTCAAATTGGTGTGATTTTTGCAAACACATTGGCTGTGGCGGTCCTGCTGTCTGTGATTACTCCAACTTATCAAAAAGCAAAGCTTACTGAAGAGAAATCATCCTGCCTCATCAAGAAAATAAAAAACCCCGAGGATATTAAATCCCCGGGGCATGAATTGGCGCGACTTAGGTTTGAATGATTTTCGGAGTGATAAAGAAGATCAACTCCGCGGTTGAAGTGTTGATGTTGGTGTGTTTGAACAGATTACCGAGAAGCGGAATGCTGCCGAGCAATGGGACTTGCGCAATTGCAACGTTGTTCGTGGTCTGGATTACGCCGCCAAGCACCACCGTGCCGCCATCAGTGACCAGCACTTGCGTAGTGGCTTGCTGCGTGTTGAGTGTCGGGTTCAACTGTGAACCAGTCACACGGCTGAAGTCAGGCACCGTATTTTCCACGTCAATGTTCAAGAAGATAGTGTTTTCCGCCGTGATCTGCGGAGTTACAGAAAGCCGCAGGAACGCGTCAACATAAGTAACGGTGGGCGGGCCGCCTAACTGCGCTTGCGTGACCACCGGGATACGCGAACCCTGGCGGATCAGAGCAGCGATATTGTTCTGCACAGTAATCGTCGGGCGAGACAGGATCTTCAGCAAACCGCGGCTTTCAGCTGCGCTGAGAATAAAGTCCAGACGGAAGCCGGCGGTGGCATTGCTGAATTCAAGGCCGCTGGTGGGCCCGGTTGCACCCAGGTTGGAGAACAGCGGAATAGAAGTTGGATCGCCCTGCCCGGTGATAAACCGTGGCACTTGGCCGCCAGGCAGAGTCACATTAATTGGGCTGTTGGCGCCCAAACCGCCGCCAACGGCATTGGGGCCGCTGCCAAAGCCAGCCGCCAACTGTGTGCCGATGTCGCGGGCAAAGGTCCTTGTGGAAGCGACGACACGGGCTTCAATCTCAACTTCCGGCGCTTTGCGGTCCAGAGTGCGGATCAGCTCTTCAACCTTTGGCAGCACGCTGGGTATGTCTTCAATGATCAGCGCGTTGCTACGGTCATCGGCCACCACGTCACCGCGGGGCGAGAGGAATTTTTTAACCAGTGTAGCGGCATCTTTGGCATGTCCGTAGCTCAGATATCGCGTGATGGTTTGCTTGGGGACTGCCAGGGCTTGCGCTTCCTGCTGGGCGTGGCGCGCTTCTGCCTCTGTCTTCATAGTCTCCAGCGTGGCGATGCGCAATACGTTCCCTTGCAGGGTACAGGCGAGGCCGTTGTTATCGAGCACGATGGCCAATGCCTGGTCCCACGGTACGTCATCCAACACAATGGTGACGGTTCCGTGAACTGAAGGATCAAGAACCACGTTCAAACCGCTGATCTCGTGAATTAACCGGAAGAAGTCTTTAAGATCAAGGTCCTTGAAATTCATTCCAAATGGTTCACCGGTATAACGCCCTGTGGTGCAATTGCCGGTCGCTGGCGTGCCAACTGAGACGGTGGTACCGGCCCCGGTTGATTGCACAGGCTGAGGAGTAACGGGTTGAGGAAGGGCTTGGGGTTGCTGCTGTTGCTGCTGTAATGCGGCGTTAATGGCCGCAGGTTGTGACGCCATGCTGCCATGGGCTGCATAGGGTGGCTCGTTGATGCTGGGAATCGACTGCTGATCGTGAGAAAAGTGCGCCGCTGCAAGTTCAGCACGGGAAGGCGCAGCTTCCACAATTTTGGGTTCTGTCTTGCTTGTGGCGTTGGAAGCAACGCTTGAAGCAGGAACAACCGCAGGCTGGCTGCTCTGAGATGCGGCAGATGGCGTTACATCAGTATTGGCTGCGACCACAGTCGCGCTCGTGTCCGGCACTGAAGCAGGCTTTGCGCTGGAAGCGTCATGCAGCTTTACCACCAGCTTGTTGCCTTCAGGCACAACCTGAACTTCGTGCATCTGCGCCATGTCCAACACAATGCGCGTAACGCCTGCATCGAAACGGGCTGCGCGCACGGATTTCACATCGCCGCTGTTGACAGCGATATCACGCGAATGTCCCTGCAGCAATGAATTAGGGATATCGACAACGACGCGGTAAGGATGCTCAAGCTTCATGGTCTTGGCCGTCATGGGACCGCTGCCGTTGATTTCAATGTTGAGAGAGTCCGCGTCGCGATCAACAGAGATATCGCGAATGTGGCTAATGGCGCCGGTCTTCTCGGAAACTGGCATCAGCGAAGCATCAGCCTTCCGCGCCGGTGCGCCGGAAACGTGAATTTCCAGCCCGCCTTCTACGCCATTCACATTGACCTTGGCGCCGGGAACCAGCGTTAGCTCCATCCGCGCCACATCAGTGCCGTCAGCCGCGCGGTAGCTGGCCATGCGATACGAGAGCACGCCAGGAGCTGACACTGCATGCACCTTGGCGTCAGGATGCGATATCGAGACTCCTGCCAGATCAACCAGCATCAAGTTGTCGGTTGGACGATACTCGGTATGAGTAAAGGTACCGTTCGCCAAGATAGTGATCACTGCGGCGCTATCCTGGTTTTTTACCAGCACGCCCCCCAGTTGCGAAACGGTAGCTGTTGCCATGGATACTGTTCCCAAGGCCAACAGGAAGATTCCTAGCAGTTGCTTAAGCCTCATCTCTTTTGTCTCCCCACGCGGCGGTCGCTTCTCCGCCGGTCATGCGCGGCGTTGCTGGAACTCATCAAAATCAAAACTTCCAGCCGCTTAGAAATTAGTCCGTACGTTCCACCACAAAACGCTGGTACTACTTTCCCGGGTTCGGCCCTACTGCTTTACTGCTTGATCTCGTCTTGCTTTGCTGGCCCGCTTAAGATGACGGGACAAGCTTCTTCACAACTTCGCGAGCGGTTTCCCGCCCCAAAGCATCTTTTACAAATTCGCGGAAAATAATGGAATCGCTGGTAATTTTTTCCACGCTGCCGTTGAACACCTGATCATTCTCACGCAGGAAATATGTTTTCCTTGTGCTGTTGGCAACCACTGCAAGCATCTTTCCTGTCGTGTCCTTCACTGTGCCTTGTAATACCAGCTCTGGAATTGTCAGGCAGCGCTTTCCGGTGGTGCAGTTAGGCGAGGGACCATTGTTGACACTACCGGTGCGAATGGGGCTTACAAATGGATCGCGACGTCCACGAGGACCAAATGCCCGAGTTACGGGCTTAGGCTTTTCCGCAGCAGGCGTTCCCACTTGCGTCACTTTGGGCGCCTGGGTTGCAGGTTTAGCCGGGACCTTCTTCGCTTGCGTGGAAGTCTTCTTTGCTGCAGCCGCATGAACCGGCTTTGCCGCTATAACGGCTGGTTTGGCGCCTTTTTTGGCATTGGTTTTTGCTTGTGTGCCAGTTTTGGCCGCAACTACTGGCGTTGGTGCAGCCTTTACCTTGACCGCCGGATTCTGCGAAGTTTTTCCAGCTTGTTTCACGGGCATGCTGGTGGTCTTTACCGCAGGCTTGCCAGGCACAGTTGCACTGTGTGCGGCAGGCTTGGCTGAAGCCTGACTGCTTGTCGCCGCAGCAGGCTTTGATGCGGTCTTCTTCGCAGGCGCTTTGGCCTTGCTGCTTGCAGTCGCAGGCGTTGGACTGGGCTTGGCGCTGCCGTTGGTTTGGCCGCTAGTGCTGGAATTCTGCGCCGTGGCCATCGTCGCCATGGCTGTTGCGAGCGCAAGAATTTGAATCAGCTTCATCTCAATTCCCTTTTGGTGCAGTGCTTCTTGCTTTGTCTTACTTTGCCGGTTTTGCTGGCGCCTTCTGCCCTGGCTTTGCAGGTGCTGCCGACGCTGTTTCATCCGGTTCATGGCTGAAGAACGTAGTGGCCGTACAGCTTGCCAGTACTGTTTCACTCGGCTTCCATTTGTAGGTGCCCCTTACTTTGGCGGCACTGTTGTTCTTTGTGTTGGCCATTTGCATGTTGCTGACATTGACAATGCGTTCCAACTCAGCCACGCGCTGGAAAAAGTTCAGCACTGAGTAATAAGGCCCATCAATGTCAATCGCGAACGGCACTTCGCTGTAAAACTCTTTGTTGGCCACAGGCATTGCCGTATACCGCCGGATATCGATGCCCGAGGTGGCGGCAGTATCATGCAGCAGCTTAATGAACTGGTCTGAATCCTTTTCATCCGGCACAATCTTTTTCTGGATCTCCAACTGCTGCTGCAGGATGGCCATGTTGCGGTTTACTTCTATTAGCTTGGGTTCAAACGTCCGCAGCGTGGCATTCTCATCGTTCTTGTCCTTGATCTTGGTCTGCAACTGCTGGTTCGCCTGATACAAAGGATTGAAATAAACGTAGTAGTAGGCAGCGCCAACCATTGCGGCCGCTATGAACAGAACTCCCGCCCGCGTCGCCAACGACATTTCACTGAATTTAGCCATATAAAAACTCCCCGGACTTGTCGCCCTGCTGCCTTAAGACTCTTTCTGTACCTTCCCCGTAAAATTGGGGGAGAGTTCACAATTCAACTCAAATTTAAAAGCTTCAACTTCCTTCACGCTGGCGTCCTGCAGTGTCTCTTTGATCTCTACGGACGTGAAAGCTCCCGTTTTTCTCAAGTTGGCCATCAGATCAGCCACCGCATCCGGGCTTAAAGCCATGCCGGTAAAGCTCAGCGTCTTGCCGTCATTTGTCATGGTGTCAAGCCACACTGCATCAGTGTTGTTGATGGTGTCGGCCACCAGGTTCAGCAGATCGACCGGGCCTTTCTGCGCGTTCTTCAATTCATCAATGACCTTGACCCGGCGTTCATACATATCGGCCTTCTTCTTGCTGGCCTCGTATTTCGCTTTCACCTCTGCCAGGCGCTGATTTTCCAGAATGGCTTTCTGCAGGTCTTTCTCCAGCCGATCATGTTCATGTCCAACCCAGACCTGTGCCATTCCAATCAGCACCGCAAGCACGCCCAGGAAAACAACTCCCAGTACGACTGTGCTTGAACCGCCATCGCCTCCCGGAATGGAAACTGAGGGAGCGCGCCGGCCGCCACGCGATGTTTTCTTTGGTACTCCAAGCAGGTTTATGCGAATCATAGGTCTTCAAAGCTCCTAAGGGCCAAACCCACTGCAACTGCGAGCTGTCCCGGGTTCTGTTCCAGAATGCTGTTTTCGGTTGAATCCATCGGCGGCATGATGCGCTGGAACGGGTTCAGCACCTCCACCGGTAATGAGAATTCCTGGCGCAACGCTTCTACCAGTCCGGGGACCCTGGAAGATCCGCCAGCCAGATAAATGCGCTCAATGTGCTCGCCTGACGCCGTAGCACGGAAAAAGTCAAACGTCTTCTGGATTTCGAGCACGATGATTTCAGTTACCTGCTGCAAAATTGGCAGCTTGGCATCTTCACTCACCGTTCCAACGCGACGGCCCAGCTTGAGCGACTCAGCATCATCAAAGCTGAGATCCAATTCCTTTTGCAGGGAATCCGTGTATTGGTTGCCGCCTACGCTCACGTCGCGCGTAAACAGCGGCGTAGAGCCTTTCACAATATTGATGTTCATTACGCTGGCACCCAGGTTGAGCAGGGCCACCGTGGAATCATGGTGCGGCTGGTAGTTGTATTCGTAGCAGTTCTGCAGCGCAAAGGCATCAATATCCACCACCGCGGGCGCTTTGCCTGCCAGAGACAGCACGTTGGTATAGTTCAATATTTTGTCTTTTTTTACTGCTACCAGAAGCACGTCCATTTGCGGGCCGGGATCTTCAGGGTTCAGGATGTCAAAATCCACATTCACGTCGGCGATATCAAACGGAATGTGCTGCGCCGCCTCAGTGGTGATGCTCTCCGCCAGCTCGCCCTCGCTCATTGGCTGCACGCTGATCTTTTTTACGATCACCGAATGGCCGCTCACTGATGTGGCCACGGACTTGGTCTTGATGCTGTGCTCACCAAAGATCTTGCTGATGGCGCTGGAAACGCTGCCTGAGTCGACGATCATGGAATCCACCACAATGTCACTGGCCAGCGGTTCCACTCCCAGGTGCGAAACTATGATTTCGCCTTTGGAGCGCTTCAGTTCGATCGCCTTGATGCAACTGGAGCCTATATCCAATCCCACAATCGATTTTCCTGATCCAAACATGCCGTCCGCCTTTACTTGAATTCCCTTTCCGGTTTCCCGGACTTACCGTGCTGAAGCTGCCTTGGCCGTTTTCGGCCTTTTCTTGGCGCCGCCCATGTTCATGGTGCTCTTCTGTTCCATCCACTGGTCGAGAATGGTTTTCTTGAACTTCCAGCGGTTCCCGAGCTTGAAAGCAGGAATTTTCTCTTCGGTCACATACTTGTACAGCGTGTCCGGGCTGACTCCCAGATACTGGGAAGCCTGCCGGATGTTCATTACCTCACGCGAATCTGCCGCCATAAATGTGTAGCCTTTCCACAGTGAGTTGATGGCCTAGCTTCAAGGCCTGTGGAGAAATCCTTTTCTGTTTTCTCGGGGGGAAAACTTCAGGTCGATGCGAGTTATATCTGGGTTAACAGCCGTAGGTCAATAGGTAACTTCCGGTTTTTTCCGGTGTTTGGGGGGTATCTTTAGGGCTAGTACCATCTTTGTGCCACGATAGATATCAAAATCCTGCAGTAAAAAGGGTCATGTCCCACTATAGCTTGTGGTATTGATGCACACGGTTCGTGATTTTGCCTGAAATGTTACTAAGGGGACGGTCACAAACTCGGGTGTTACCCCGAAAGTAATGTGAACTACCGGGGTCTCAACGGCAGGGAGAGGCCCATTTTTCCAAGCGAAAAAACGAGCCGGGGTTAAGTGAAAACCATATTCGGAGCCAGTTTTACAAATCGCTTCCAAATTTGCCCCCAAAACTGCGAATTTACTCCGTTCTCAGGGCCTGCACTG
>DASRDW010000187.1:0-20133 GCA_035652415.1 Candidatus Angelobacter sp.
CGCAATATAAACCAATGCCAGCGTGCCGGTAAGCAACAGAAGTCCGCGCAGGCCCGGAAAATGGACCACCACCCAGAGCGCAGCCATACTCATCAGCAGCACCAGCATGAACTGCTCTGCGCTGCCGATATGAGTGAGCGATCTGCCGGCAATCAGCATGTCTGTGGCATTGGCATTGATCTCCACGCCCGGCATAGGTAGCTGGTTGCTCACCGGCGTGAATAGCCGGTCGCTTACATCAATAGCCCCAAAGCCAATCAGCACTACTTTTCCTGCAAGCTGCGGTGCGTTCCTGCCGGCAAGAAGATCACCGGCGGAAACAACTTCAAAAGGCTGGTTCGTCTGCCCCGGCTCAAATTGATGGCGGTAGTCAATCAATATGGGTGGACGCAGGATAATGCGCTCTACGCCGGAAGCAGAACTGGAGTTAAGCTCCAGCGATCTCAGTGAAGGACTTGCCAGTTCAGCTAGCTTCAAAGCAAACGCCGGTCGAGGCCCGTCAGCGCTGGGTTCATCAATAGGAATGCTGCGGCACACGCCATCAAAATCGATGATCGCCTGAACGTGCCCAATGCCCTTGGCTGCCTGGGCAAAGCGTGGTCGAGGATCAATCCACAAATCGCCGGTTGGAGATGAAGAGATTTTGGCGGCCAAAACCAGATTTGGCGCAGCCTGGATAGCGCGAGCCAGATCAGAATCGTTCTGCTCGTCCTCATCTTCTGGCAGAAGCACGTCAAGGCCAACTGCTTTTGGCTGCTGCTGGCTTACAGCGCGAATAAGCTTCGCCAGTTCTGCGCGCGGCCATGGCCACCTGCCTTGTTGCCCCAGCGTGGCATCATCAATCAGAACCAATGCAACGTTTTGTGAAACGGGCAGCGGCCGGCGCACGCGGAAAAAGAAATCATTCAGCTTCTGGCTCAGCGTGGAAACTGGAAAGCTCCAACTCACCAGGAATACCAATGCCAGCAGCACTACCGTGAGCCGTATCCAGCGGCCCCAGGTAATGTGCCCGGTACTCTTTGGATTGGAGAATACGTTCATATCGCACTAAAAATTCGTCAGCCAACCATCAAATCAATTCCTAGCCGCCGCGCCTTTTGATAAAGCGTCTTTCGCTCGATTCCCAAAGCCCGTGCTGCCTTTGACTTGTTTCCTGCATGTTCCTGCAGCACGCGAAGGATATGCTGCCGCTCCATATCTTCCAGCGTTGTGGGGGGTGTTTTGTCGGGCACGCCGTTAGCGCGAATAAGCTGGCGTTCGCGCTCCACGTCCGCCACGCCAATCTCGCCTGAAGTGCAGAAGATGGCCAACCGCTCTACCAGATTTTCCAATTCGCGCACGTTACCCGGCCAGGAATAACTGGTAAGCAGCTTTACTGCCGCTTCGGTAATCGTGATAGCGCGTTTGCTCTTGCGGTTAGCGCGCTTCAGAAAGTGCTGCACCAGCAAGGGAATATCTTCCCGCCGCTCTTCCAGTCCCGGCAGGTTAATCACCACCACGCTCAGGCGATAGTAGAGATCTTCGCGGAAGCGGCCGTCAGTCATGAGCTTGGTCAGGTCGCGATTGCTTGCCGCCAGAATGCGTACATTGATCGGCGTGTATTTATGCGAACCCACGCGCCTGATCTGCTGCTCCTGCACCGCGCGCAGCAGGTTCACCTGGAAGCCGGGCTTAGTTTCAGAAATTTCGTCGAGAAAAAGTGTGCCGCCGTGTGCGGCTTCAAACAAGCCGGGGCGGCTGCTGTCAGCACCGGTATATGCGCCTTTTTCATGGCCGAACAGCTCGCTTTCCAGAATATTTTCCGGCAATGCGCCGCAGTTCACCGGAACAAACGGCATCTGCGCGCGAGAGCTGTGATCATGCAGCGCACGGGCCACCAGTTCTTTGCCGGTGCCGCTTGCTCCCAGGATCAAAACACTGGCCTCTGTGGGAGCAACGCGAGCGATGGCGCGATAAACCTCCAGCATTTTCGGCGTGCGGCCAATGATTGAAGTTTCCGGGCCTTCGTCAATGGCTGCTTTGGTCTCCTTTGATGTCTGCTTGCTGGCCTGCACTTTGCGCACCAGCGCCAAAAGGTCATCGATGAGCAAAGGCTTGCCCAGATATTCAATGGCGCCGGAGCCAAGCGATTTGGTGACAGTCTCAACGCTGGTGTGAGCGGTCATAATCACGCAGGCGCATTGCGGCTGCAGAACTTTGATCAGGTCAAGAACATTGAGCCCATTGGCCGTGCCTAAATAAAGATCGAGCAAAGCCATGTGCACAGCTTCCTGGCGCAAGATGGCATCCGCGGCGGCAACGCTGTTCGCCATCAGGCACTCGTAACCTTCGGCGCTAAGAACTGAGCTGAGGAAGCTCCGCGTGGAATCGTCATCGTCCACGATCAGGATTCTAAAATTGCGGTTTTTTTCACTGCCGGACATCCAAAAGCCTTTCTACAGTCATGACACGACTGTTTTAAAACTTATATCCAAGCGTCACCGTGGCGGCGTTTGCACGGAACGCACCGGTGGTCTGTATCAAGTGGAAATATGAGTAATCGGCAGCCAAGTCCCAGCGGCCCCAAAAGAAATCGTTTTTAAGAAGAAATTCGCCAGCGGGCGAGTAACCATCAAAGTCCTCCAGCACCTCGGCTCCGCCATAGCCCAAATACTCGCCGCGATAATGCTTGCCCAGACGCATACGAAACCCTGCTGCTCCCAGATGGCTGCGGTACTCGCCCGGGCTGAAATAGCCGTGATTGAGGTCTTTGGTGAAGTGAATGTGGCGGAACGCATATCCGCCGCCCAGAGCAAATTTGCCATCATCCCAGGGAAACCAGCGCAGGCCTTCCGCCCACTCGCGCTCGCCACGGTTGCCATCAGAGTAATGCGCCACAGAGAAGCTCGCGCTTATGGTAAAGTTCCGCGGCTGGTAATCCAGCCGGCTGTTCCAGCCTTGAGCCAAAAGCTTGAATGGCAAAGAATCAAAGGTCGGCGCAATGGGATAGCGCGAAAACCCGCCTGACAAGTAGAGGTCTTTCCGGGGAAATATCTCCAGCTCGCCTCCGTAAAGAACCTGGCTGGTCTCGTCAATGAACCGCACTACGCCTACGCTGCTGCGAATAGCAAGATATTTGTTCAGTCGGTAACGGCCTTCGGCGTTTCCGGAGAGCAGCGTCTCAGTGAATGTGCCGGTCCTCCACAGCGAGTTTTCTTCCACATGCACTCGGCTGATCAGGTTGTGCGTGAACTGATAGCTGATCCCCTGCGCTGAATAGACTGAGCGGTTTCCTGAAGTATCGGCAAAGAATGATTCCGTGTTTTGCGCGCGATGCACTGTCCGTGGCTGCTGCTTTTCGCTGGCCGGTTTCTCTGCCAGGTAATCGTTGAATTGCAAAAGCTCAAGGCTGGTAGGATGGCGAACCAGCGCCGCTTGCAATGTTTGTTGCGCGGCGTCTCGCTTGCCTTCCAGGAGCAGGTTGTGCACCAGCCCCAGCGCCGCGGCCTCATCGTCGGCATTAGCCTCCAGCAACTCACGGTAGTTTTCGCGGTAACCAAAAATCTGTGCAAGCTCCAGCTTCGCATTCCGGTTGGAGGGGTTCGCCAGCAGAATACTGTTTAGAAGCCCAATCGCCTGGCGATCATGCTTCTGCTCCGCGTATATGCGCGCTAGCTGAATCCTGAGGTCTTCATCGTTGGGAAAGCGCACCAATCCATCCTTGATCAGGGTCAAGGCCTTGGTTTCATCGTGCTGGTTCAGTGCTTGCTGGCTTTGCGCCACGATTTGCAGGACCTCCTGTTGCGGTTCCTGCGCTACGCTCGCCTCAGTTATTCCATGCAGTTGCACCAGCACCAAAATGACGAGTGCGGCAGTACGTCTCAAGAACACGCGCGGATTCACAATATCCCCTTCAGGAAGGCAACTAGATGACCAAACCTGTTTTCAACAAGATAGGCGATTTTTACGTCGAATCCCGGAGTTATGTTGTATCCAAACGACGTAGTGGGTGTATCGGATTTCACCACATTTTTGTGCTCTGTACAATCCAGAGCTGCAAGCAAAAGTACTAGCACCATAGGACATCTGCTCTGTAATCTGAAAAACGAGGGGTAATAGATGCCTGCCGCTGCTGCTTCATTGAATATCGTTACGCCGCTCACGCTGGAAGGATCGGTGGTCCGGCTTGAACCGGTATGTCGCGAACACTGCGCCCACTTTTGGGAGGCAGCCAAGGGCAATCTGGATAGTATTTTCCAATGGATCCCCTATTCCATGGAGACGCGGGAAGACTTTGAGCGGTTCATGGCCAGGATGCTGGAGGAAGAAAAGCGCGGCGAATCTGTCCCCTTCGCCACGGTCGAACGCAATTCTGGCCAAGTCATTGGCAGCACACGTTTCATGAATATTGACCGCGTCAATCGCCGCGTAGAGATTGGCTCTACCTGGATTGTGCCTGCATGGCAGCGGACAGCCGTCAACACTGAAGCCAAGTACCTGATGCTGAAGCACGCTTTTGAAGTCTGGGGATGTATGCGGGTTGAACTCAAGACTGACGCGTTGAATCAGCGTTCCCGCCAGGCAATTCTTCGCTTGGGTGCCAAAGAAGAAGGCACATTGCGCAAACACCTGGTTACCTGGACAGGCAGGGTCAGGGATTCTGTTTATTTCAGCATTTTGGATACAGAATGGCCGAACGTGAAAACCGGACTAGAAGAGAGGCTAAAGTAGGCTTTTCAGCCAAGACCGCTTGCCTTTACAAGACTTGATCTGCCGATACGTAAGTCTTTGTGCATCAAAAACATAGTGGCTGGGCAGCATGATTGTGGGGTTTTGCCATCTAACCATTGGTATTATTAAATCTTAAGCTTTGCGGCCATTTATCTTTGGTTTAACTCAATCTTTTCCTGTCAAAAGTTGAAGAGCGCGGATGCGTTGCACCGGGGGAGCGTGGCTATGGCCGTTATAAGTAAAAATGGCTCCAAAATGAGGCCCCCCGCATGTTGCTAAAGCAGCGGCGAATAAAGCATCAATCTGTTCCGAGCGAATTGCGATCCTCTGTTCAATGTTCAAATCGGCATCATTATTCGCGTGGAGAAGGGGCTCAAGATACGGGAATTAAAGCATGAAGTTCTTTGCGCCTGAAATCAACCACCCTATCACCGTGCGCGGAACTGAAATTCTCCCAGACGACACTCCGCAACAATATCTGCAGAAGCTGGCCCGAATTACTCTGGATGAGATGGGCCAATTTGTCGGCATTCTTACCGCGGATGGCATTTTGCTGGAGTGTAACCGCGCGGCCCTGGAGAGCGGCGGTCTTACCCGCGACGATGTAATAGGGAAGCCGTTTTGGGAGACGTTCTGGTGGACCGTTACGCCAATGATGCAGGAGGAGATACGCAAAGCAATTTACCGCGCTGCCTTGGGCGAGCATGTCCGCTATGACGTTGAGATATTCGTAAAAAAGAGCAGCAAAGAAACCACGGTCATGGATTTTACGCTTGACCCGGTTAAGGATGAAAACGGCCAAATCGTATTCCTCTTGCTGGAAGGACGAGACATTACTGAGAAAAAAGCGCAGGAGCGCGAGATCGCGCGTCAGAGTCAGGAACTTGCGCGGCCCGGAAAGACGAAGGCACAGCCTACCGATATCGACGAATTCCGCACATCCTTAAAATCTAGACCAAAACCGCCTGAACAGGCGGAGCGTCTTTTGGCTGCCATTGTTGAATCTTCAGATGATGCAATTGCAAGCAAAGACCTGAACGGGATCGTTACCAGTTGGAACAAGAGCGCAGAGAGGCTTTTGGGATACAGCGCTGAGGAAATGATCGGACAGCCAATCACCCTCATCATTCCTCCTGAACTGCATCCCGATGAAACTATGATCCTAGGCAAGATAAGGCGCGGTGAAAGAATTGACCACTTTGAAACCGTCAGGGTGAGGAAGAACGGAGAAAAGATTGAAGTTTCGCTGACAATTTCGCCGGTGAGAGATAAAAATGGGATTATCATCGGAGCAGCCAAGATCATCCGCGACATTACTGAGAGCAAGAAGATTGAACGCGCTCTAAGAACTACTGAAAAGCTTGCTGCTGCCGGCCGCCTTGCCGCTACCGTTGCGCATGAAATCAATAATCCGCTGGAAGCAGTCACAAATCTGGTTTATTTGGCCAAGCGTGATCTTTCTGACGGCAAGAAAGTGGGGAATTACCTGCAATTAGCCAGTCGCGAACTCGACCGCGTCTCTCATATTGCCCGCCAGACCCTAGGGTTCTACCGCGAGAATTCGCAGCCTACTACCGTCAATATTACCCAGATACTGAATGATCTTCTGTTTTTGTACGAAACAAGACTGCAGGCGCGAAAAATCAAAGTAGTAAAGCAGTATGACAAACCTATGGAAGTCACGGCACTTGCCGGAGAGATTCGCCAGGCGTTTTCAAATCTAATAACCAATGCCATTGATGCAATGCCTGCCGGAGGAACGCTTCTTGTCAGGGCCACAGAATCACACGCCTGGAGCAACTCCTGCCAGCCTGGTATCCGGATCACCATTCTCGATACGGGCTCCGGGATCAAGCCACAGCATAGGAACCATCTGTTTCAACCATTCTTTACTACCAAAGCCGATGTAGGTACCGGGCTGGGGTTGTGGATCACACGCACTATTATCGTGAAGCACCACGGGCAGATTCGGGTAAAGAGCAGAAGCGGGCCACAAATCCATGGAACAGCATTTTCCATTTTCCTGCCGCTGCACACTGACGTTCTTAAGCCAGAATCAGAGGAAACTGATACGCCTAATGCAATTTCAACTGGAGTTGTGAACGCGTGAAGATCATCGTTGTTGATGACGAACCTATCATTGCGGATACGCTGGTCAATATCTTGAATGGCGAAGGCCACGATGCCTTAGCTGTCTCTAATGGGAAATCTGCCATTCGATGGGCGGAAATCGTTCGGCCGGACGCTGTTGTAACGGACGTAATTATGCCCGATATGGATGGAATTGAGACCGCAAAGGGCATTATAAAAATGCTTCCCAAATGCCGGATCATTCTTTTTTCAGGGCAAGCCGCCAGCACATCTTTGCTGGCCAAGGCCCAGGCTGAGGGCTGTTCATTTGAGGTGCTGGCTAAACCCATCAACCCCGATATTTTGTTAGAGAAGCTCAAAAGCTCGTCAGAGGGAGCTTTTGAGTCACAGCCGCAATAGCGCCCAGCAATGCCGTTCTTCAAACACATAAGGCTTTCTCAAGCTGTAATCTCTCCCCGAAAAACAGCGATAAATGCGATTTCACAGAACGTTTCCGCACACAGACCCTCAAAAAATGTAGCCAACCCTTGAGTTCTCTGATTTGTATTTAAGGAACTAAGAGTCTCTATCCTTCAATGCATGCTGGGGGCAGGGAATTCCTCGCCCCGTTTGGAATGTAAATCTTGGTGCGAAAGGGGGGACTCGAACCCCCACGGTTTTACCCGCCAGATCCTAAGTCTGGTGCGTCTGCCAATTCCGCCACTTTCGCACTTTGCCAGAGACAGGTCTTTTGTATTGTAAACGCGTTTATCGCACGCGACCAAAGATCGGTTGCGGTGCACGCCAGCATAGTCAACAAAGCGTGTTGGCTTAAACGATTAAATTATTTGGTGGTTGATGTGGGGGAGGAAGGCGACTGCATTGCTGCTTTTACGGCATCTTGCAGTTCAGTGTCGCCAGCCCACTTGGGAATAACATGCTTCAGGCCAAACAGCCGGCAAATTTCCTGTTCGCGTTCTCCCATCTGGGTCCACACCACGATCTGAATATCGGACAGCTTCCGATCGCTTCTCCAGCGGCGCAGGACTTCAAACCCGCTCTCATATCCTAAAGCCAGATCAAGGAGAATCAGCGCAGGCTTTGAACGTTTGCCTTCGACGGCTTCGTCGAGATATCGCAAGGCTTCGCCAACGCTTGAAACCGGATCAGCCGGTCCTAACCCAAGTTCAGCTAAAGCAGACGTTGCTTTGCGAAGGTCAGAGGCATCATCCTCTACGATTAATACATTTGCCATGCCAAATTTACCCGATAACTGAATTTGGAAACGTTGCAGTTTAAATAATTATAGCGTGGACAGCGGCTGTCAATGCAAGCTGACGGGCGAGGGCATTCCGCTGCGCAACGCCGTGTGTAAAACAAGAATCTGCACAAAACGAAGCAAATTTCAGCCCTACCGTGTGATGCAACTGCGAACATTTGGAGCTGATTCCTCATCTTAAAATCGGCGGTTGGCGCAAAATGGCGTTGCGCTACGGCACAAACCGGTTCGCAAAAAGCTGGGGGATTCCAAAATTCAAAATTGTACAAACCCTGTATTCCGAGGCGCGGACTCATCCTGAAAAGCCTGCTTTATAATGGAAGATTGTGTTCTTGAAAGCGGAGCTTCTATGAGAGGTGAGAGCGTTTTATGAGCAAATTACCGGAGCTAATCCGTAAGCACGAACAGGACCTGAGAGCCAGTTGGCTGGAGCAAATGAGCACAGCAACCCGGCGCGGCGATCTGATGAAAGATTCAGAAGTAAAGCAGCAGATCCATGATTTTCTTGAAGGAATGGTCGAAGGTTTGCGCGCTGGGGCCGCGACTGACCTTGATGCCCCATCCTGGGAAAAACCCAAGGAACTGATGCGGACCATTTCCGCATCGCGAGCCCTGCAGGGGTTTAGCACCAGCGAGACAGCCAGCTTCATCCTGTCATTGAAACAGCCACTCTTTAACGTGATTCGCAAGGAGATGTCTGGCAATCCTGACGAGATGTTCAAGGAGATATGGAACGCCACCCTGCTTGTGGACAAATTCGCGCTCTTTACTACTGAGGCTTTCATGGCCGCGCGCGAACAACTGATCAAGCGCCAGCAACAGGAATTGCTGGAGCTTTCCACGCCGGTGGTGAAGTTGTGGGAAGGAATCTTGGCATTGCCGATCATTGGAACGCTGGATAGCGCACGCACGCAGGTAGTGATGGAGTCACTGCTCCAGACCGTGGTGCAGACCAACTCCAAGTTTGCCATTATCGATATTACAGGTGTTCCCACGGTGGATACGCTGGTGGCGCAGCACTTGCTGAAAACTATTACGGCCGCAAGGTTGATGGGCGCAGAGTGCATCATCAGCGGAATTCGCCCGCAGATTGCGCAAACCATTGTTCATCTTGGAATTGATCTCGCCCAGGTCACGACGAAGGCAAAGCTCGCGGATGCGTTTGCAGTGTGCCTGCAACGGAGTGGCCGCGCGGTGGTAAAAGTCGGCGCACAAGCAAAGCCGGCTGAAGTTGCCCCAGCAGCAAATGGGAAGGCGGAGTAAATGGAACGTATTCCAATCCTGCGCATGGGTAATTTCCTGCTGGTCACCATTCAGGTTGATATGCATGATCGCCTGGCGCTGCAGTTGCAGGATGACCTCACGCAGAAAATTTCTGAAACCGGCGCTACCGGCGTTCTGATTGACATTTCCACCTTAGAGATCGTTGATTCATTTATTGGGCGAATGCTGGCCAACATTGCTGCCATGGCAAGGGTGCTTGACGCTGAAACTGTAGTGGTCGGCATGCAACCCGCCGTAGCGATCACGCTGGTAGAACTCGGTATGTCGCTGGCTGGAGTGCGCACTGCATTGAATGTTGAATCTGGCATGGAGCTCCTCTATGAACTTCGTGGCAACTTCCGTCCGGAGCGCGGTAATGAAGCCATTGAAGGGTGAGACCCAGCCCATCACCACCTCTTCTGACGTCGTGCTGGCAAGACAAAAAGTGAGACAATGGGCGGCGGAAATGAAGTTCAGCCTGGTTGATCAAACCAAGCTGGTCACAGCCGCCAGTGAGCTGGCGCGCAATACTCTTGATCACGGAAAAGGCGGCGGCATGACCATTGAGCAACTAGAGGATGGCGGTCGCCAGGGACTGCGCCTCATCTTTGAAGACCGCGGGCCTGGAATCCCAGACATTCAAGCTGCCCTGCGCGATGGATTTACCACCGGGAACGGCATGGGGCTGGGCTTAGGCGGTAGCAGGAGGCTGGTAAACGAGTTTGAAATTATCTCAAAGCCGGGAGAAGGGACCCGGATAACCGTGATCCGGTGGAAGTAATTCTTCAGTCCGTAGCTGTTTCTCTTTCTGATATTTCTTCAGTGGGAGAAGCCCGCCGTCAGGGTATGAACCTGGGTTCGTTGCTGGGATTGAATGAGGTGACCAACGGGGAACTCGGCATCATCATCACTGAGGCAGCTCGCAATGCGCTCATCCATGGCGGAGGGGGACAACTGATTGTCATTGGCCAGAACGCGGGTGGCGCGATAAATGTTGATGTGCTGGCCCTGGATCGCGGCAAGGGCATCAAAGATGTAACACGCGCTTTTGAAGATGGATATTCCACCGCAGGAACGCCAGGAACAGGATTGGGAGCGATTCGCAGGTTGAGCAGCAATCTTGATTTATTTTCCAATAACAACGGTACGGCGATTGTCGCCAGCGTTGTTCAGAGCGAAAAAGCATCCAAAAGCGATCTGGAAATAGGCAGCGTAGTTGTGCCGTATCCCGGAGAAGTAATTTGCGGAGACCGGATTTCCTGGCGACAGGAAGCACAACGCACGGTGGTGATGGCGGCAGACGGGCTTGGACATGGGCCATTGGCTGCCGATGCAGCCGATGAGTCCGCGCATATTTTTCAGAAGCACAGCCAGGAGCCGCCTGGTGAGATCCTGGCAAGGATTCACGACGCGCTTAAAAAGACGCGTGGAGCAGCCGTCTCAGTGGCGGAAATTCGGCCCGCGATGGCTGCTCTGACTTATGTAGGAGTGGGTAATATTGCAGCTACGGTGATTTCCGATTCACAGTCGCGGAGCCTCATCTCACACAACGGAATCGTGGGCCATCATCTGCACCGAATCCAGGAGTTCACTGTGGAGTGGCCGCGCTCCGGCGTGCTCATCATGCACTCTGACGGCCTGCAAACCCGTTGGGACCTCTCCCAATACGCCGGTCTCACTAAGCGAAAAGCCAGCCTGATTGCCGGAGTGCTCCTGCGTGATTATCGCAGGGAGAGGGACGACGCCAGTGTTGTGGTGATCAAGGAGAAGAGCTGAAATGGCGACGAACCTTTACATGCTGCAATTGCGCAATGAGCGCGACGTTGTGCAAGCGCGGCAGCGGACGCGGGACATCGCCAGCATGCTGGGATTTGAAAACAGAGACCAGATCGGCCTGGCAACGGCTGTCTCTGAGATGGCCAGAAATGCCTTTCGCTATGCGCGGCATGGAAAAGTTGTGTTCGATCTGCAGGTAGAACGCCCGCAGGCGTTGGAGATTACGATTTCAGACTCCGGTCCAGGCATTCCAAATCTGGATGCGGTCCTGGAAGGGCGATACAAATCTGAAACCGGATTGGGTATTGGCATTATTGGCACCAAAAGGCTGATGGATGGTTTTGATCTGCAAACGGCTGCCAGCGGCACAGTAGTGAAAATGCGGAAGGGCCTGCCCGCAACGGTTCCATTTGTTTCAGCCCATAAGCTCAGGGAAATGATCCTGAAGATAAAAGCTCGTGAGCCGGAAAGCCCGTATGAAGAGATTGAGCGCCAGAACCAGGAATTGCTAAAGACCCTGGAGGAATTGAGAAAGCGGCAGGAAGAACTGGCGTTTCTGAAT
This sequence comes from Candidatus Angelobacter sp., assembly GCA_035652415.1. Classification (GTDB taxonomy): domain Bacteria; phylum Acidobacteriota; class Terriglobia; order Terriglobales; family Acidobacteriaceae; genus Angelobacter. The sequence continues at coordinate 11,661 of DASRDW010000187.1, forward strand.
CGCGAACTGGAAGACACTAACCGTGGCGTGGTTGCGTTGTACGCGGAACTAGATGACCGGGCCGATTATTTGCGCCGTGCCTCTGAGTTGAAGACGGCTTTCTTTTCCAATATCTCGCATGAGTTCAAGACGCCACTTAACTCCATCATCTCCCTTTCCCGCATGTTGCTGGAGCACATTGATGGTGACCTGACAACGGAACAAGAGAAGCAGGTGCAGTATATCGCTGAAGCATCAGGATTGCTTTCAGACATGGTCAGCGATCTGCTTGATCTTGCCAAGGTGGAAGCAGGCAAGGTCAATGTACGGGTAAAGAATTTTAGAGTTGACGAGCTGTTCAGCGCGCTCAAAGGAATGCTCAAGCCGCTGCTGGCAGATAATTCTTCCGTCGATCTGGTCTTTGAAGACAACACGGAATCGGCAAAGCTCCGTACTGATGACGGAAAGGTCTCACAGATTCTCAGGAACTTCATCTCCAACGCTATTAAATTTACCCCCCAGGGCGAAATAAGAGTTTACGCAAGCATGGTTGGGGAAAATGTGCGTTTTGAGGTAAGGGACACAGGAATCGGGATTGCGCCGGAGCACCACGAAACCATTTTTGAAGAATTTACGCAGGTAGAAAATCCCTTGCAGGGAAAGTTCAGGGGAACCGGCCTGGGCTTGCCGCTGTGCCGCAATCTTTCTGCTCTGCTGGGCGGGAGAGTGTGGGTGGAAAGCGAACTGGGCCGCGGATCAAGGTTCTTCTCTGAGATTCCGGCTGTGTATCGCGGTGAAGCGGAGACGCCTGGAGAGTTGCAGGCGCGTGAGTTCAATCGTGCTCCGGTGCTGCTGATTGATGACAGCGTGGATGCTTTTACCACGATTGAGCCTTACTTCAGGGACTCAGAGTTCCAGTTGGTGCAGATGAATACGCTGGAGCGTGCGCAACGCTGGTTGCAATTGCATGTGCCTGTGGCCATTGTCGCAAATCTATATCTGCAGGGATCTTCCATTGGCGGCTTCCTCCGGGCGTACAAGCGAAATTTCCAGAATGGGGCCAAGATACCGCCGGTTATCGCGGTGAGCGCGTACGACGATGCTTCAGTCGCTGCTTTAAACGGCGGCGATATTTTCTTTAAGAAGCCATACAATCCACATATCCTGTTGCGCGAAGTTCGGCGGTTGACTGAAAATGACCAACCCAAAAAAGTTTTGCTGGTGGATGACAATGACGTTTCGCGCTACATACTGCGGCAACTGCTTGACCAGCCCTGGCTGACCCTGTCTGAAGCACGCAATGGTGAAGAATGCCTGAAGGCGGTTTCAGATGAGCGCCCGGATGCCATCATCCTGGATTTGAACATGCCCGGTATGGATGGCATGGAAGTTCTGGAAAGGCTCCGGTCGCGAGAAGAAACAAGCGCTTTGCCGGTGGTGATTTATACGTCGAAGACGTTATCACAAAATGAACGGACGCAGATTGAGCAACTACATGCGGCTTTTCTTTCCAAAAATGATGTTGCTACCACATTGTCCCCGGAAAAAGTTTTGAATACCCTGGCAGCGGTTGGCATTTCGCAATTGGAGAAGCCGTGAAGCTCCGCAGTAGCAAATCGCGCATTTTGCTGGTTGATGACCGGGGCGAGAACCGCTACGTCTTATCGCGAATATTGCAGAACGCCGGTTTCTCGGTGGAAGAATGCGCTACGGGAACACAGGCATTGGAAGTAGTGCGCACCCTGCCGGATGCGGTGATCCTTGATGTGAAGTTGCCGGATATTTCCGGTTATGAAGTATGCCGTGGCATTAAAACCGATCCTTTGACAAAATTAGTTCCAGTGCTGCTTATGTCAGCTGTGTTTGCGCCGGACGAGCCTCCGCCGGAAATGGCAAAGGTGGGAGCGGAAGGTTATCTCTCACACCCGTTTGTACCCTCTGACATTGTTAAGAAAATAAGAAAGCTCCTGCCTAAATGATAAGACAGATGGCACGCTCTCAAAAGCTGTAATCAAGCAGACGAGCTACCGCTCTGCCAACACTCGTGCCTAGCCTTTGGAGCTATTGGTTCTGGCTGAAGCGCGTGTACAGCATGAGTCCCGCAATGATAACGGTCAGCACCGCGGAACCGGCACCGCAAACCCGCACCCACGGGGTGATGCGGTTCATCTTGCCGAGCAATTCTTCTTGTTCCTTGGCCATGTGAGCTTCAGAATTGTCAAGGAAGAGCTGGTCATCTTCATGCATGGAAAGCGTGCTGCGGTAAATGAGCAGAACAATCAAAATGACTGTTAAACCGGCCCAAAGGATTAGCAGAGGCGTCATCATAGAACACCACCTTGGATTTTGGCCCGGTTCCGCTACTCAGAGGCCGCAACCCAGAGGTAAGTATGCTGCTGCGGCGAGGGAGGGGTGGAACCTTACCCGCATTATAGACCTGTAAATGCTGGCAAATTCAGGAATTTTCCTGAGTTGCTGCTGGCAGAAGCAAATCCTGCAACCGGCAGTCCCGGCGCGCATCCAATCTTTGGATATGATGTTCCAGTTTAGGACCACCAATCTTATATAAACCCTAATGGAATCAGCACCAAACCAATGTATAATAGATGGGTCTAGAGACAAGGTTTAACGCTCAAGGAGACGCAAATGGCTTCCACCACAACCCCAAATGTTGAAACCACCCCGAATTTGCCGGTTAATTTGACGCCGACGGCCATTACCAAGGTGAAAGAGATCATGGCACAGCAGAACCCGGTACCGGCTGGTCTGCGCATTGGCGTGGTTGGCGGCGGCTGCTCCGGCTTCTCCTATTCCATGTCTTTTGAGAACGCCCCCGGAGTGATGGACAAGGTCTACAACTTTGACGGTCTTAAAGTTTATGTGGACGCCACTTCTGCAATGTACCTGAATGGCTGCAACGTGGATTTTGTGGAAACGCTGGAAGCCTCCGGCTTTAAATTTGATAATCCCAATGTGAAGAGCACCTGCGGATGCGGCTCTTCCTTTAACGTATAAAAGACAATTATTTAAAAAGAGATCACAAAAGCCCTTGCAGAAAATGCGAGGGCTTTTTGCTTTTAATTAGGTGTGGGCGCTGGTGTAGGTGTAGCCCCAGTTGAACCATTCGACTGCGATGTTCCGGACTGCTGTCCTTTTCCCGACTGGTCGCCAGAGGTGTTTACCGCTGCTGTAGGCTCGGCAACCGTAACGCCTGTGCCGCCAGATTGCTCCAGGCGGAGATCGTAAACAAAAAACCAATCGTTATAGTGGTCCTTGTCATTAAACATTCTGACGGATTGCTTTTTGCTGACGCTGGCTACGCCCATAATCTGGCCGCCACCGGTTGGCTGCGCATTCCCAATGTTTGACGTGGTAAGCGTGCCAACCTGCCCAGCGTTATTGCTTCCTGGGCCTCCTGATTGAAAAGGCTGCGTGAATGTCGGCGCGTTGTTGCTGCCTACGGGAGGAGTTGCTAGACCAGTTAGGCCAGACGGATTTGTAGATCCCAACTGGCCCGTAGAAAGACCTGGATTGCCGCTCCCTTGCAGTCCGGGATTGGCGCCGGCAGGTGGCATTGGGATTTTGATTTGGGCTTCGCCAACGTGCACCAGTCGCCAGTTGTCTTCGCCGGTCATGGGATCTTTGTATCGCTTGCGTAGAAAGCGAATGTGATTGGTGTTTTCAAGTTGATCAATTGAGAGCGGATAGCGTCCGCCGTTTTTGTGGACAAAACGTTTGATGGCGGTGGCATAGTCCATGCCGCGATGGATCATCTCTTCTTCTTTGTCCCGCTTTATTTGCTGGGCAATGCGGGGCGCTTCAATTGACAAGGCGATAAGGATCAACGTAACGGCCAGCATAAGCGCCAGCAGAACGTAGCCTTCTTGTCCGGATTTCTTGCGATTTAACATCATAAGTACGCCAATTCAATTCTATTTCGGTGGCGCCGTTAAAGGAATAGGCTGGCGATTGTTGTAGAGCACGTCTTCAATGATCACGCTGGTATTGTTGATCTGAACTACTTTGTATTTTCGCTCCACAATGTCACCCTGCCGGGCCACAAAAACTTCGCTTTTGTCAGCCAAAAAAATCCGCTTCGGCTCATTGGGCTTGCTGGCAAAGCCGTAAAATTTCAGAGGGATAGGCGGTGGAGGTGGCGTAGGAGTGGGCGTGGGTAGAGCATCCGGTCCCATTGGAGGAAGCGTTGGCCGTCCGGTACCCATCATTTTGGGAACAGACGCCTCTTCTTCCATCCTGAAAATATTTCGTCCGCCTGCTTCATACTTTACATTCTGGCTGGCAGCCAGCTTGTCCAGACGCAAGCGTGGATCAAGCGTGTTGTCTTCTACCTGTGAAACTTTTTTCTGGGCAGCAGTCGAGGTAGAAGCTGACGGTGGCGCAGCGGAGCTGGTGCCAAAATCGACAAAATCATAGACAACTACCAGCAGGACAACAGCCAGCAGCGCGATCATCCAGCGCACTTGTTTTTTATTTTCTGCGCCTATATTCACCGTAAGTTACCTTTTCTGTCCTCTCATCAATAGAACGTGCAGCGCCGCGCTCAATGCTATGTTTCTCTCAAAAAGGTTTCAAATTTTATCTGCAGGGAAACGCCGCCACCTTCAGAGCTGGTGAGTGCGATCTGGGTAATGATAAAAACATATTTGTCCTGCTCCAGGGCATTGATAAAGCGTGCGACCTTGGCGTACTCGCCACTCACGGCGGTATCAATGCCAATCCGTTGCACGTCGGGTAGGTCATTTTTATCGGGCTTTTCCTCAGCGTAATGGAAGCCCTGCGTCGTGACGCCAGTCTCCTGCACCAGCTTTTCCAGATGCTGCGAGATTTCAGAGGATTGGCTGGGAATCTTCTGCTCATAGAACTTCTTGACGTCAACGCGGGTTTCAGCCAATTTCGAACCGAGGTCTTGCAGAGGCGCTACCTCGTGTTCAAGTGTCGCCTCCTGTTGCTGTAATTTTTTCTCCTGGGCCTGTCGTGATGAAGGGCTGGAGCCAGGCCAGAATAAGTAGCCAATGAGCGCCAGGTCCACAATGCTGAGCAATACCACAACCAGTGTAAATTTGGTCTTCACTCTATTCAGGCTACCCATTTACAAGCCCTCCTTGGCGCCTGAACGCTGTTGCGATATGCCCGTTGGCGTGTAGTAAGTGACAATATCGAGCTTATAAAGCAACTGGCCATTGTGTTGATCTTTTTCAGTGGTATCGAGATTGATCAAAGGATTACGAAAGCGCTCTGATTTCTCCATTTTCTGCACCAACTCAAGCGCATTGTCATGTTTGTCGGCCTTGATGGTAAGGGTGAGTTTCAGTCGATTATCCTGCGTGATCTCCGGATGAACAGAGCTTACAAACGCGCGCGGCGGCATGATGCGCTGCAGATCGTTAAATAGCTGGGTCCAGGAGAATGTGCGCCGTGTAATCTGCTTGTTCCAGTAATTTTTTTGTGCGGTTACATCGTGGTTTTCCGGGCGATTGGAAATTTCTTCTGCCTGGGCCCGCTCTTTTTCCAGAGAGGTAATCTTCTGCTGCAGCTCACGAACCCGCGTACCGGATTTGACGGAACCGGTGTAATTAAACCACGCCAGCACAATCAGGAGCACGGTAAGGATGCTGGTGAAGCCAATAGCCGCGCCCCAGCGCACGTAGAACTGCTTTACGGCTTCATATCTTTGTGATGCAAGATTGATATTTACGCGCATTATCCCAGCAAGGCCCCCACAATTCCCGCCATCATTGGTGGCTGAATGCTCTCTCCGCTGAGGTTCTGCTCCGGCGTGAGTTCAGGCGCCAGTTCCTGCACCTGCGCGCCGGTTTGTTCGTGAAGCAAAGGCCCAACTTCCTGCAGCGGCGCAATGCCGCCAACATAGATTTTTTCAATGTGTGCTGCGAAGGTATCTTCAAAAAAGACGATTGAAGGCAAGACCGCTTCCGCCAGATCGGCAGCCGAGACATTCGCGCCATGCGGGTTATCCAGCGTGCGCACCAGGCGAAGCTCCTTGTGTTCTACTGCCGCAATCGTAATGTTCATGGGATCGACTTTCAGCACCAGCGTTGGCTTTTCACCTTCAATCAAACCCAGCGCCGCCAGCGAAGAGGGAAGAATGACACCCGGAGAATAGCCGGCATCGCGCAGGGCTTTTTCGTATTCTTCAATGATGGTGCGCGGTGAAACGGCAGCCACAACGCGGACATTGCCGTTGGCCCGCATTGCATCGTAAGAAAGCACGGCCTGTTCCACATCGAACGGTAAAGACTTCTTGAGACGAAAACGGATCACCGGGTCAGCTTCTTCTGGCTTAACCGGCAATGCTTCAAAGTCGAGCAATACAACGCGAATCGCCACATCAGGCAGGACAACAATTACATCACGAGACTTGCCTGCCACCGCTCCCAGAGCATTGCTCAGGGCAGTGCGAAGAGCCTCAGCCTTGAGCACGTTAGGTCCGTTCAGGCCGGGAGCTATTACGCCTTCATTCAGGCGGCGCCCGGTAAAAACTTCCAAACGCGATGATTTATCAGAAGCCCGTGCCGCGATGACTCCCTCAGGAGTGATTTCGCACGCCAGCCGCGGGCGCGTGATTTTTTGAGTCAAACTCGCCATCCTTATCTAGTGCTCTCAATGAACGTGACCTTGTTAATTTCTTTCACTGTGGTCAAGCCGGCCCTGACCCGAGCCAGTGCGGAATCGCGCAGGAACTTCATGCCTTCTTCGTGGGCGGCCTTGCGGATCTCTGACGACGGACGTTTTTCCAGAATCAGTTCGCGAATTCGATCGGTAAGATCCAGCAGTTCATGGATTGCCGTGCGCCCGTGGTAGCCGGTTCCGCCGCATTCAATGCAGCCAGGGCCTTCATAAAAAGGAACATCGCGCCACTCATTTGGAGGCAGGCCAAAATTATCCAGTTCCTCATCTGTGTAATGGACCCGGGTCTTGCAATGCTTGCAAATAGTGCGCACCAACCGTTGCGCCAGAACGCAGTTGAGCGCGGAAACAAAGTTATACGGCTCAACGCCCATGTTCAGGAAGCGCCCCAGCACGTCCACCACGTTATTGGCGTGGACCGTGGTGAAGACCAGGTGGCCGGTGAGAGCGGAGTTGATGGCGATCTGCGCCGTTTCCTGGTCGCGGATTTCGCCCACCATGATTTTGTCAGGATCATGGCGCAAAATGGAGCGCAATCCGCGTGCAAAGGTGAGGCCTTTTTTTTCATTCACCGGAATCTGCGTGATGCCGTGGATCTGGTATTCGACCGGATCTTCAATCGTGATGATCTTGTCCTCATCAGTCTTGATTTCATTCAGGGCGGCGTAGAGGGTGGTGGTTTTGCCGCTGCCCGTTGGTCCGGTGACCAGCACCATGCCGTAAGGCTCAAGGATGTAGCGGCGGAACTTGCGTAAATCTTCTTCCTCAAAGCCCACAACATCCAGTACCAGGTTGCGGAACTTCTCACTCATCGATTCCTTGTCCAGCACGCGCAGCACGGCGTTTTCACCGTGGATTGTCGGCATGATGGAAACACGGAAGTCGATCAGGCGGCCGCTGTACTTTACGCGAAAGCGCCCGTCTTGCGGCACGCGGCGCTCTGCAATATCGAGCTCACTCATGACTTTGACGCGCGTGATGATGGTGGAGTGGTGCTCCTTGGCCATGGGCTGCATGGCCGGTTGCAGCACGCCGTCAATGCGGTATTTCACTACAACTGAATCGCTCTCAGTCTCAATGTGAATATCACTGGCTCGCTTCTGCAAAGCGGTAAAGATGGTAGTGTCCACCAGGCGGATGATCGGACTAACGTCTGCTTCTGAGGTGCCTGTGATGCGGTCAATGCTGATGTTTTCTTCGCTGGCAGTCTCTTCATCACGCACCACGTCCAGAACAAAGCCTTCGCTGGCTTCTTCCAGCACGCGCTGTGACTGTTCAGTCTTTTTCAGGATGTCGCTGATCTGGGCCAGCGTGGCAACCTTGGTCTTGATGCGCCGGTTGAGCAGCAGGCCAATTTCATCAATCATCATCAGCTTGCTGGGATCGGCAATGGCAATTGACAGATTGCTGTCATTCTGTTCCAGGGGAACAAAGTTGTAACGGAACATCAGATCTACGGGAACAGATTTGAACAACTCCGCGTCCAAACGATAATCGCGCAGGTCAATGAACTCGCAACGATAGCGCGTTGCCAGTTCCCGGGCCCGTTGCTCGCTGTTCTCGCCCTGGCCATTGAGCAGCGCGTTGCTTGCTTCCATTAATGTTAAGTTTTTCTGGTCCATAACACCCTACTAACGTACTTGTGCTCCCAGAGAAAAGATTGGCAGATACAGTGACAGGAGCACAAACGCGACCGTAATGCCCATAAAGATCAAAATAACCGGCTCAATTAACTGCATGGCGGCTGAGAGTGACGTTTCCACGTCCTCTTCATAGAATTCGGCTACGGAGTTCAGCATGGCGGGAAGCGCGCCGGTCGATTCGCCCA
>DASRDW010000188.1:0-8156 GCA_035652415.1 Candidatus Angelobacter sp.
TTTCTTTCTGGTTGCGAATAGGCACGGCCAGAACAGACTTGGTACGGTAGCCGGAATCTTCATCAAACTTGCGATTGATGGAATAAGGAACGTCAGCCGGAAGGTGATAAGCATCTTCAATATTGACGATCTCTCCGGTCAGCGCCACATAGCCGGCAACCGAGCGCTCATTGATCTCCATGGTGGCTTCACGGAAAGGAACAGCCACGGTGTCATTCTGCGCTAGCTTAAAACGCAGTTGCTCGCGCGGAGCTTCTTCATGCTGAGGCGCACCATCCGTGGCGGGAGCAAAAAGCAATGACGGGCGTTCGCTCTCAGCCAGGCTTTCCACCAGGTAGACCGATCCCGCGTCACTACTAGTGAATTCGCGTGACTTGGTCAGGATCAGCTCAAGAAGCTTTTTAGGATCGTGCTCAGCCGAGAGCGCCATGCCGATCTGGTTCAGTTCGTGGATTTCCTGGCTGGCGCCGGCCAGACGCTGATTTACCTCATGCCGGGTGTGGACCAGATGAATATGATCGAGCGCATTGTCCACCATTCGTTCCAGCAGAATTTCTGAGACGTCAGGCGGAAAGTAAGCGTAGATTGCGCCGTCATTGCGCGGATCTTTAAAGCGGGAATGGGTCAGCGCCAGCACGCGTGTATTGGGAGCGCGCAACTGATTGTAATACTGCTCCACCAGGTCTTCTTTGGAGACCAGGATCACGCGCTCCGTTTCCGGATGCTCCGCGTGCAGATCTTCAAAGTGAACGCGACGAAAGCGCTGGACGTTGACAAAAAAATGGGCGGCAACCGTGTCGCTGGCGAAGTATGCGACGATGGGCAGGGCCCGCATACCGGTCATTTCGCGTCGTTTTGGGAAAATTGCGGTGCTCATGGATGAAACGGGGCTGGAGAAATTTATGCCCCTTATATTCCCTGCCGTCAACAAAATTGCACCGATCTTATCAAATACCTGCCATTTGCAATAGGTGACGATTGCAGTACTCATGGAGTCGTCCCGTAGGTGTGTAAGGCCGGGATTCGGATGAATGCCTTACCGCTTTAGACAGCTAAATGCCATCTCAATTGGGGAATAGCGCTTTTCGTGGGCATCTTGCGAATCACCCAGTTTGGGATATGCGATTCGCATAAGCTGGCCAGCGTCTTGTTACAATATCTTCATGCCGCGAATGGTGAAATGCGTGAAGCTTGGCCGTGAATTACCCGGCCTGGATGAACCCCCGTTTGACACCGAACTGGGACAGAAAATCTACGAGAACGTGAGCGCTGAAGCCTGGCGCATGTGGGCTGAACACTCCAAGATGCTACTGAACGAGTATCGTTTGCAGCCGTGGAAGCCGGAAGCGCAACAGTTCCTGGTGGAACAGATGCAGCAATATTTCTTTGGCGCCGGAGCGCAATTGCCCAAAGAGTACGTGCCGCCGCCCAAATAGTCGATCTTAATTTTCAGTTTTTTTAGAGACGCTTTTTCCTGCCGTCGCTTTACTGCACAGAATCACGCTGCAGCCGATCTGCGACGAATCTGCCTATTGCTAAGCGCTACCCAACGCGCACCAGCATGTCATTTCGAATTTGGACGCTGCTTAAGGACAGGCGCAGATGGCTGCGGAGGCGGAGCAATGGGTTCAAAGCTGGACTTTATGTAATCGTCCGCATTGGTTTCGTAGCAAGGGAGAGGGAGACGTTTGCGGGTCAGGTCCCGTTTGTCTTCTCCCGGCACGTTGCGAGAATAGATCAACGGCTCATGACGATCAGGCATGCTCCGCGCTGTTAGCTGGTCAACGGTCTGGTCGCAATCCGGATGCCGCCAAGCTGAAATCTCATGGACCACTGAGTAATCAAAGCCGGATTCCGAGAGCCGCGGTTGATATGGAAGGAAGGTAAAGACAAGCTTAATGAGACTCCACTCCTCGTTTCCAATCTCCGTTTCAGCAACGAACACCTCATGGCTGGAGAAGTAGGAAGAGCGCGGGTGGTCAGATAAAGCAATGGCAACAAGACGCACCCGTATAGGCGCTTTCTTGGGCGGATAGGAGGGCCAATTGAGCTGTCCTACAGCCTGCCTCCCTGAACCCCCAATACAAGTCGCGGCCAGGAAAAGCAGGACTCGAGTCCAGTTCTTCATTCGGATGCTAATTACGCTCTGCTCACTTGGGCTTGCCACATTAGCACTGAAGCCATGCGCAACCAGAAATCGTTTCCAAACGATCGGCCTTCTCTAGTTTACTCTCTAAAAGAGACTCCGGAAACTTGCAGACGGTTGCCCACGAGCAATCAAGAGAGGCTCGCCTTGTGTAAAGAAGCGTTAGGGCCAAAAAAGGGAATCCAGGTAGGCGGACGAAGGGGTTTAATTACGAAAGCTGATTGCTGTGCTCCGGCGCTTTTTCACACCTTGGAGGGCTTCGTGGGTCGGCAGAAGTCAAGCTGATTGCTAACGGCTAATTACTGTGGCTGGATTAATTGGTCGGGACGGGCAGATTTGAACTGCCGACCCCTCGCACCCCAAGCGAGTGCTCTACCAGGCTGAGCCACGTCCCGACAATAGGAAATCCGCTGCCAAAAGAGCTGGGGTGGCAACGGAAGGGTCTGCTGGAATTATAGCCCAGATTGGCGCACTGAAGTGAGGCAGCTTAAATGTCTTACATTCCAGATGCCAGCTTCCGATCCAACTCCAATTTCTCCTGCTTCAGCCGGAGCAATGCCGCGATGTCATTGCGCCGTTCCGCCTCTACAATCCCGCGCTTAATCTCGCCTTCTCGCTGGCTCAAGTCTCTCCGATGCCTCAATGCCTCTAATGCGCCTTCCAGCAGTTCTGCCGTAAGGGGTTGGTCTTCCAGCATTACGATCTTTGCCAGCATCTGCCTGTTGGCCTCGCCCAGCGGAAACGCCATTGCGTCATCCACGCCTTCGCCGCGATCCACAGCAAAGGCATTTTCCAGTATCATCTGTAGAAGATTCTCTGTGGACAGGCCACTATGCAGGTGCTCCTCAGCAAGCGCCTGCAACGCGCGTTGACGCAGTTCGGAGTCTTCCGGGACATTGGAAGAAGCAGCCCGCACCAGCACCTTCTCCGCCGGTGTGATATCTGACACTGTATTCTGGCGCAAGCTGCTTGCCCCCCGGCTTGCCGCTGCCGATTTGAATTCCTGCCGCAGTACAGTGGAGTCGATCCCTAACTTTTGGGCAATATCGCCAGCCAGGCTATCGCGCACAATTCGGCTGGGCACCTTGTGAATATGCGGCAACAGAAAGTTGACCGCATTCTTCTTTCCTTCTGGCGTTCGCACTGGAAACAATCCCAACGTCCGTTCCACCAGGTAGTCAAAATATTTCTGCGAACCTTTGAGCGCCTTTGCGTACGCCTCCGCGCCGTTTTTGCGGATAAAAAGATCAGGATCAAACCCCGCCTCCAGCCGCAGCACACGGATATTGAATTCTTCTTCCAGCAACATCCCCAGCGACTTGTCCGTGGCCGCCGCTCCCGCCGTATCGGGATCGAAGTTCACGACAATATCCTTGCTGAACCTGCCCAGCAGCCGCACCTGCGTCTCAGTGAACGCCGTGCCCGAGCTGGCCACCACGTTGTGAAAGCCCGCAGAGTAAACGGCAATGCAGTCCATCTGCCCTTCCACAATGATCACGTAACCCAGCTTGCGGATCGCCTCTTTGGCGCGGTCAAGGTTGTACAGCACGCGGGATTTTGAATAGATCGGCGTCTCCGGCGAGTTTAGATATTTCGGGCCGGATTTCTCATCTTTGGCCAGCGTACGCCCGGTGAAAGCGATCACCTTGCCATTTTCGTTCGCAATCGGGAACATCACGCGGTTGCGGAACTTCGAATACATTCCGCCCGACTCAGCACCTTCTTTCCATGAGAACAATCCTGAAGCCCGCATCAGCTCGTCGCTGAAGTCGGCCTTCATTCGGTCTTTCAGCACAAATCCCGAATCCGGCGCAAAGCCGATTCCAAACGTCTGGATTGTCTCTTCCTTCAGCCCTCGATTTGCCAGGTATTCCCGCGCATGAGCCCCTTCTGGACGACGCAACTGGTCGGTAAAGAATTTAGCTGCGCGTTCATGCATCTCCATCAACTGCCCGCGCTGCTTCGCATCCTCCGCTTCGTACTCGGAGCTGTACTGCGTCTTGGGCAGCGGCATACCCAGCTTCTGCGCCAGCAGTCGTACCGCTTCGCCAAAGCTGACCTTCTCAATCTCCTGGATAAACTTGAAAACGTCGCCAGACTTCCCGCAGCCAAAGCAATGAAAGAACTGCCGCGTGGCATGAACGCTGAACGATGGCGTTTTCTCGCTATGGAATGGACACAGACCGCTGTAATTCTGCGCACCGGCTTTGCGAAGCTGCACGTAGTCGCCCACAATGCGGACAATGTCCGCCTGCTGCCGCACCGTTTCTTTAAAATCGCCCAGAGTGGTCATTGTGGTTGGTTCGTTACTATTGTTGCCGAAAAACCTTGATGCTTGCTAGCTGTGCAAAAAGCGGTTTTTTGTTGAAAACTGGGCACGATTCGCGGGCCACAAATCGAGCAGAACATTCTGAAGGATTTTCCTTCCCAAGCCGTTCTCTTTTATCAAAATACCCCAAAAATCTCTTGATGGTGTAAATTGCTTTTGAGGCCTGTTTTTCTCTGTCAGACTATATTGACCCCATTTCGCCGCCGGAATTTCCGCCACCACCATTAGCTCCCTCTTCCGCTCCAGTCGCGTCCGGTGATGGCTCATCCGTTGATCTGATAGATGTATTGCTGATTGTCGTGGTTTCTATTGGCGCTCTCTTCTTTTGCACGCTTATTGGCTTTGGGATTTACTGGTCTCTCCGCCGGGGACAACACCTTTCTCCTGACGCGCTCAGCAAGGGCTTTTCCAGCGATGCTCTATATTTAGTATTTCTACAACTCGCCGCATACCTAGTTGTTGTCGGATTTATGGTGTTGCTGTCCTGGACGCGGCACCATCTCTCTTTGCCGCAAGCCATTTTATGGAACGCCCCGTCACGGCGGCGAGCCATGTTTGCCTTGGGCGGTGGTCTTTGTCTCGCCCTCATCTCTGATATCGGTAACGTTGTGCTGGGTCCATGGATCCCCAAGTCACTTCCCATCACGGAATTGTTCAAAGACCGTCCATCAGCTTTCCTGCTTGCCGGGTTTGGCATTCTGATAGCTCCGTTTGTGGAAGAGATGTTCTTTCGCGGGTTTCTTTATCCTGCGCTTGCCCGCTATACCGGAGCACTGGCTTCCATTCTGATTACGGGAGCATTTTTTGCCCTGCTCCACGGCGCGCAACTGAGTTATTCCTGGGCGCCTTTGCTCCTGATTTTTATCGTAGGCGTTACGCTTACAGCAGTGCGGGCGGCCACCCGCTCGGTCGCTTTATGTGTGATTGTTCACATGACCTATAACTTCATTCTTCTGGCGCAGACCTTTGTGGCCACGCATGGCTTCCGCCAGATGCAAGGTTTCTAAGATCACTCTGCGGGTTCGCTCTTAGTAGAAAACCTGTTAAGTTAATCTTGTCTATGGATTCCGCGGCTCGCGAACAACTTCTCAATCTGCTGGCAACTGTCTCTTTCCGTCTCGGCGAGTTCACTCTTTCTTCCGGCGCAAAAAGCGATTACTACATTGACTGTCGCACCACCACATTGCACGCGCAGGGCGCAGCGCTTACGGGCCGGGTGTTTCTCGATCTTATCCAGAAGCAGGGATGGCAGGCTGACGCCGTGGGCGGGCTGACCATGGGGGCTGATCCCATTGTGGTTGCCGTTACGGTCATAGGTTTGCAAGCCAGCACGCCAATTCATGGCTTTCTTGTGCGCAAAGCTGAAAAAGCGCATGGCATGGGACGCCGTATAGAAGGTTTTCAGCAAAAAGGCGCGCGCGTGGTGATTGTGGATGACGTTTGCACCACCGGCGGCTCAACTATCCAGGCCATTGAGGTAGCGCGGGAATTTGGCTTCAATATTGTTGGCGTTGCGTGCCTGGTGGAGCGTCTGGAAGCAAAAGGCCGTCCAGCCGTGGAGAAAGCCGCTGCGCCGGCGAAGTTTATCTCCGTCTTTACCTCCGATGACGTGAAGGCCGCGCATCTGAAGCAGCGATGATGCACTCGCACGAAGCTATTTAAAACGCTACGCCGATCGACGTTTGAAGCGTGCCAGAAGTTTTCTGCCGCGGCTGCGCATAGCTGCTGTGCCATTTTCAGTTAAAGATTCCAGCAGAGGTATAACGCGTTTGCGTAGCTGAGCGTTTTTCATCGCCAGATCGGCCAGGCCTTGCATGGCGCAAGTCTTCACGATGCTGCTCTTGTGCCTCAGATAATCCAGCAGGATTGAAATGGCCAAATCTTTTTCTGTCGAGGTCAGGTCGAGTCGCGGCAGCATCAAAGCGATGTGCCAGCGGACCTCCTGCTGATCAATCAACGCGGTTTTCTGAAAGATCTTCCGCTTGTACGGTTGCAGTAATTCGGGATGCTCGCGCGTGGCTTTTTCAATCGCGTCTACCGCCCGCATTCGGAGCACTGGATCAGAAGATAATACCGCGTCAAACACCTGTGAAAATAGCTTCGGGTCGGATGAGATTTCTAGGGCCACTTCATCCGCGCGACCAATCGACCGGCGATCGCCGCCACTCAGCTTGACCAGAGATCGTTCACAGATGGGAATCATATCTCAGCGACCGAGGTATTTCGGATTGCTTGCCGGAACAACCAAGTGGCATTTCGAAAATGGGAATGATGAGAAAAGGAGCGCTTACTTGCCCACTTGCTTTGCCGTTGGCACAGGGACGTGCTCAACAATGCTGATCCCAAAACCTTCCAGCGCTGCAACGCGCTTAGGATGGTTTGTCAGCAGGCGGATGGAGCGGATATTCAGGTCAGAGAGGATTTGCGCACCCAACCCGATTTCACGCTGGGTTTTTCTCTGGTGTGCGGGAGCTGACTGCCGCCGTTCATGATGGAACGCCAGCCGCTTCTCATCATCCACGTTAAAGCCCTTGGAAGTCTGGTGCAGATAAATCAGCGCTCCCGTTCCTTCGTGCGCGATCATCTCCAGCGAGCGGTCTAACACCTGCTGGCAGTCGCATAGCGAACCGCCAAAGACGTCGCCAGCCAGGCAATGAGCGTGCATGCGCACTAGTACTGGGCCTTCCGCATGTTCCACATCGCCTTTTACCAGCGCCACGTGTGATTCGCCATCTAGTTGGCTTTCAAAGGCGATCATGCGGAATTCGCCGTGGCGCGTCGGCAGCATCGCCTCGCCCACGCGTGCAACGTGGCTCTCATTCTGCATGCGATAGCGAATCAGCTCCGCCACCGTCAGCATCTTCAAGCCGTGAACTTTGCAAAACTCAATCAGGTCAGGCACGCGAGCCATGGTGCCATCTTCATTCATGATCTCGCAGATCACGCCCGCAGGAACCATGCCTGCCATGCGCGCCAGATCAACTGAAGCTTCTGTCTGGCCGGCGCGTACCAGCACGCCGCCTTTGCGCGCAGCAAGAGGGAATACGTGGCCAGGACGCACCAAGTCAGCCGCGCGGCTTGCTGGATCAATTGCTACCTGGATCGTACGCGCGCGATCATGGGCTGAAATTCCGGTAGTAACACCTTCACGCGCTTCCACGCTCTCATAAAAAGCTGTGCCGTAAGGAGAGGTGTTTTCCCGCGTCATCGGGCCGATACGCAGGTAATCCAGTCGCTCCGGCGTCATGGCCAGGCAGATCAGCCCGCGTCCAAACTTCGCCATGAAATTGATAGCTTCCGACGTGACCTTCTCAGCGGCCATAGTAAGGTCGCCTTCGTTCTCTCGGTCTTCGTCATCGACGACCACAATCATGCGTCCGGCGCGGATTTCTTCAATCGCCGTGGGAACGTCGGTAAATGCGCCGTAGGTTGGCATGGCGGAATGAGCTCTGCAATAAATTCTAGCAAATCTGTGGCAAAGTTCAGTCTCCACCTGGGCCCGGAAACTGTTCCTGGGCTTACTTCATGGAAACGCCACCCGGCCAGTGTGACAGCAGCCCATACATATCTAGCGCCTTACCAGTGGTGGTGAATTTGATAGCCGGACAGGGTATCGCCGCGATCCGCGGCCTGACGGCTGTTATAAGGTTCGCTGGCGACGTTTCCCGCGGCGAAGAGAAT
>DASRDW010000189.1:0-16700 GCA_035652415.1 Candidatus Angelobacter sp.
GCAAGCGGCGTCCAGCCGAAATTTCCGGCGTAGGTGGCATTGTGATATCTGGCGTTGGGCTCGGCGTTGTTGGAATCAAAACGGGAGAACTCGGAGTAGTAATCGAGTTGCCGAAAAATGCCGCCAAGTGAGATGTCATGATGCAGCGAGTTGAAGTTGCCGCCATCAAACGCATAACTGATCTCAGGACGAAAAGTTTTGCCTCGCGCAGTGGTCAGATTAATGACACCGGCCAGCGCATTGGCGCCGTAAAGCACGCTGTTCGGGCCGCGCAAGACCTCTGTCCGGTCAATGCCAGTGGTAAAAATGTTTCCAAAATCCGCTGCGCCGCCAATTTCCGTCACCGGGATACCATCCAGCCAGACGGCATTGGCGTTGCTGTTGCCGCCGCGGATAAAAACGGATTCGGTAACGCCGCGCTGGCCAGTCTCAAGCACCTGGAGTCCCGGCACCTGTCGCAGAGGCTCCAATGCAGGAAGCTTGAATTGGAACTGATCTGCGGTGACGACGGAAACTGACGCGCCCACCTGCGTGTCTGGAACTTGAGTGCCCGTAGCGGACACAACGATCTCCTGCGAGACGCTGGCCAGCTTGAGGGCAAGATTCACCACTGCATTGCCGTTGCCCACATAGATAGCATCACTCTGGCGGGACGCAAAGGTTGGCGCTTCTGCTCTTATCTGGTAGCGGCCCGCAGGCAGCGGCGCAAACTGATATTTACCTTCGCCATTGGTTACGGTTGTAGCCACCAGTTTGCCTGCATGTAAAAGCTGGACTTGAGCGCCAGATACAGCGGCTCCCAGCGGATCAGTGATGGTGCCGTGAATATTGTTGCCGGCCGCGGCAGCAAAGATTGAAAGTGCGGCGATCACAAGCGCCAGCGCAAGGCCGGCGCGATGGAATGAATGCATGTTGTAGCTCCTCCCTCGGAAGTAGTCAGCGGAGGTTGCCGGCGAGATAAAGATTGCAGAAGAGCTTCGCTGCATGTATCGGTGAAAACACGTGCAGATTCTCGTCAAGCTGAGGTCAAAGGTCTTTTCTAAAATCAGATAAGACCGAGTCTCAAGCAAGAAAGCTCTTCGGCTCTCCCTGCGCAGCCGAAAACGCCCACTGACGGGCATCTGGCCGGTCTCCTGACTTACGCCTCAGCGAACCTGAGCGCCTTCCCGGATCTCCCCAGTGGCATGTTGCTCAAGGTTCTCGACGAATACAGTTGCGGGGCAGTGGCGGATTCTCACCGCGCTTCCCATGAACCAGATGGAACGAAGTTATAGTCGAGAGGGATGAGAGAGTCAAGTTCGCCGAAGGAAGCACAAGATCACTCACATCGTGCAATACTTCGTCAGTGTTTTAACAATCGTCCTTTCTAGTCCGCGATCTTGATCGTAGGCTTCCTCTGTTGCAGCGATCCTCCAAACATGATGCCCGTCTCAACCTCCATAGGCTGACCTTTCACAAGATACGGCTTGAATTCCCACTGCATTAGAGCATCTGTAATGATCTTTGCCTGATCAGGAAAAGCGCTAATGATGTGGATGTGCTTCACCTTTCCATTCTTGTCGATGATGATCCGCACAGGGATGGGATTGAATTTGCGTCCGGGCAGCACCGGATCGATTTTGTGCGTGACATTACCGCCATTAGCGTAGTCTTTCACGCATACTGGCTCGCTGCCGCCCCCAATCCCCAATGCGGGATCAGTATCCGCAGGTAACTGCATCTTATCCAGTCCTTGCACCAGGCTCTCCAGCATCTGCGGATCGCGACCGGTAAAGGTGAACTGCACGGCATGGCAGCGAATCTGCGTAATCAGCGTGTACCAGTGCAGCTCCGCAATCGGCGAGGTGTAGTCCATGCGAATGAACGGGCGGTTCGCGATCTTTACCACTGTCGGCTGCCTCTCCACCTTAAAGTCAGGTCCCAGCCGGTCGCGCTGAAAAGTGATCATCTCCAGCGAGTTGTGCGCCGGAGTAAGCGTAAAAAACATGTCCTGCGCGGAAATCAAAATGGTTCCCAGGCTTGTGCCGCCAATGGTCTTGCGCGGTTCGATCTGCGTCAACACATAGAACCCGCTGTCTGAAGGAGGCGGCCCCAAATATTTCTGGAACCAATCCGCGGGCAGGTTGTACGACATATCAAAATACCGGTTCGTGTACACCTTGTCCGTTACATTGCCGCCTTCCGGCAGCGACGTAGTCGTATCGCTGGCGCCGGCTACAGCGCCCTTCACCAGAATCACATCGGTCGGCAGCTTCTTCGGCAGAGGATTCACAGAGAAATCGCCGCCTACTGGCTTGGGAGTTTCCTGGCCAGCTTCCTGCGCATACGACGATCCTGCAAACACGAGCAGTAAAAGAATGAGTACAAAGTTGGTTCGCATGATCCACTCCAGCAACGAATAAATTGGGTTAGCTCTTGCTCCGGGCCACGGCGCGTCTCAAGCTCATATCCAGCGCCTGCCTGGTTGAGTCATACTGCTCGGCAGAAATCTCCCCGCGTTTCTTCTCCACTTCCAGTTGATCGAGTGCCTGCTTCAGAGAAGCAATCACTGACTCTGCTTTCATTCCCAGCGCGACGATTGACTTTTTGCTGCGCCACCAACCGGCTACGCCAGCAAACAGCACCGCCGAGATTCCGGCTATCACCAGCCACATCTGAGATTGCGATGGATTAGCTACGCTCACAGAGGCAGGTGAGGATTTTGCAGGATTACTGTTAGTCGAAGCCGGAAAAGATGGTGGGGCTTCAGGCGCAGATTCTGCCTGCGTCGCTGAGGCAACGCCGACGCCCGAAATTTCGAACGCAGGCACTTCCCTCACTACCGGTTTTGCTACGGCCTGCTCCAGTTTCATGCCCTGCACCAGTCCGGGACTGGTAAATGAATTTGTGCGCAACGCTCTGAAATTCAGCGCAGGGGGATGGACAACCGCAAAATTCTCGATCGGATACGCAAGCTTCACATGCAGCGTTGCCAAACCATCGTACGGAAGACGGTAAGTAAACTTGAACAGCGTCTCGCCATGCCGAAGCGGAAAATTTACCGCCCATGTGCCCTGTTTCCCTTTCACAGGAGTTGGAGTCAGGTTCAGCCACACGCCACCTGCCTTGCGAGCTTGAAATGAATCGAGCTTTGCCTCTTGCGCAAGTGAGAATTCAAAGTTCCGCGGCCCCGTCTGCGTCACCTGAGGTGACGAGGCGTTGCTGATGGAATACATCTCGGTGATCTTCAGCATTTCATCTGCTGACTCCACCTTCACGATCCCCAGATTTCCCCGAAGACCAGGCACTTTGGCCGCTGCGTCAAAAACAGAGACTTCCAGTTGCGCTGAACCGCTTAGGTTCTGGTCGTAGTTCACCCCCTGATGAATCACGCGCACCACATATTGCGCACTAGGCGTCGCCAGCGGGAGTGTGAACGCTCCGTCAGCATCAGTACGCGTGCTTGCTTCGGCTTCCATGCCTTCCGCCAAGCGTAGGAGCACCACTTCATCGCCTGCGGCAGGATGGCCTGTAGTCAGGTTTTGGACTTTGCCCGTAACGCTATCGGCTGCGCACAGGCTAAAGAAACAACAAAGAAGTAAAAAAAATCCCGCGATCCTGGAAAGAATACTCATACGTCCTGCCTACTAACTTTCATACTGAAACCGTGCCTTGATGACCGATACAACGTGCAACACAAACGATGAAACTGGGCGAGACACTTTCATGTCTCGCCCGCAATTGCTGGACTACAGCGAACGCAGGAAGTTCAGCAGATTTTGTTTGTTGGTCGCCGAAAGAGCATTGAAATTGGCGATTACGTTGTTGGCCTCTGAACCGCTGCTTGCGTGCTGCGCAATTGCAGTCAGCAGGTTGGCGGTGCGGCCATCATGCAGAAAGAAGATACGCTGGCCAAGTCCCCACAACGGTGAAGAGCGGAACTGGTCTCCGCCTGCGCCGCCCTGCGAGACATTGTCATTCAGGCCCGTACCCATGTGGTGGACTTCCAGGTCGCTGAAGAGATTTGCAGTCACGCTGCCCAGCCCTGGCGTCAGAGATGAAGCCGAGGTGGCCAGCGAAGGCGTATGGCATGAGGAGCAACCAATAGAACTAAACAGCGATCTGCCGGCGCTGATGGAAGTTGAGCCTCCCGGCGTGGTGGTTGACGGAGCCGGCGGAGCGGACAAACGCATGAACATGGAGAACTTCACCACGTCGCTCGATGTACCCAACGCAGTCTGGTTGAACTGCGTATGGTCTTCAGGTGTTCCGTTGATGCGACAGTTCGCCGGCAGACCGGTGGTCTGGTCTTCGCCAGGCAGCGGACGCTCCTGCGTGAACGCCTCATTGCTCACGCCCTGCTCCACGTTGTACGCCTCACCGGAGAAGATCAGTAACGATTTATTCTGAGCCTTCCAGCCAAAGCGCGAAATCGTGCCGTCATTTCCATTGTGATTGAACGCGCCGCTGGTGCCGAAAGCGCCAGAGTTATTCGCCGCGTTGGTCAACAGGGTTGAGTCATCAATATTTTCCACCAGGCCCGCGCCAAAGGTCGGAGTGGGAATGCGGAAAATAATGTTGCCGGTTGACTGTGCCTGGGCAAAGCTCGGCTGCGTCAGGTTGCAGGTGCCGCCGTCCACGCGTCCGGTAATGGTAAAGAGATCTTCTACGCCGCCGTTGGGATTATTCACGTCCGGATTGCCTGCGGAATTAAAGAAGAATGGGAAGCGCACTTCGCGCACCGGGCCGGTGGACGTGATGAAGCTGGGAACCGTGTTTCTGGCTCCATCCGCAGAGGCATCGGTCACTTGCGGGTTCGTTGCCGGAGAGCTGCCGCCGGTTGCTGGCTGAGCATGGCAAGACGCACAGCTTCTGGAATTGAAACGCGGTCCAAGGCCAGAGCCGTCTTCGCCGGCTACTGTGCCGGAGACTGAATCAACCTCTCGGAAGGTAGCCAGAGCGTCATTGAAAAAAGCCAGGCTGCCGGCTGGATTGTTGGCGGCAACTGAGGCAAGTGGGCCGCCTGCGGCTGCTCCGCCGCCACGAACGCCCGGGTCAGATTGGGCAAACGCCATTCCTGCAAAGAACAGCACTGCCATTGTTAAGCTCAAATAGGGAAATTTCCACCTCGTCATTGCGAGTTCCTCCTGAATTGAATGGGAAGCATTTGTAGCGAGAACTCAGCCGTACTGCAGACGATTGGAACTTGTCTGCCAAAGGTGAACGGAGTGGACAATACATGCCCTTCCGCTTCTAGCGCAGCAAACGCTACGCCGGTTCAGCAAGGGCGATTCGAAAAAAATCATCTCGGAAAACAGATCAAAGCCGCGTGATTTCTCACGCAGTCGCCAAATGGACGAACACTTGCCCCCGGGTCCGCGCGGACCTATCCCAAGGTGTAGAAATTCGCAGTTAAAAGCCCAAGCCGTACTGCAGACGATTGAGGATTGTCTGCCAAAAGGTGACGGGCAAAAAAGATCGGCTTGCTTATGAAGTGGCTCACCGGCTCTGCGTTTCTGCATTCGCTGAAACGCCAAGCAGTGCTGAAAAATACAGCAATTCACATTGCGTGTCAATGGAAAATTAGTAATTTCTAATTTCAATCGTTTCGTCTTGGAAATGCTTGAGTTACAGGCTGGCCTTCATTTGTTCGTTTGATATTGAATGATTGCCATTTGCACGCGTGGAATTTAGGATGTGCGGTTCAAAAAAACTAATTGTTTGGTCTTTTGATGAGGTCATAAAAATGGGTTGCGTCGCTTCGCTGCAAAATTCTCTTGCCGCTACCGTGAATAGAACGTTCACAAAAAACACCAGCCACCAATTTCTTGTTCTGCTTCTTGTCATGGCGCTTTATTGCGCAGGCGCATTCGGGCAAGCAGCCACCAAGCAAAAACAGTCAGGCAAGAAGGCACAGGCGGCGAGCAGTGGAAAATCCGCGGGCGAGCAAACGCTGGAGAAAAAGACAGAAGCCACAAATGCCACATCATCCGCAGAAAGCGATGAAGGTGCGGAAGAAGCCAAAGGCCCGTGGCACGGGCTGACGTGGCGATTGATTGGCCCCTACCGAGGCGGACGCGTACTGGCGGTCAGCGGCGTAGTGGGCGATCCTCATACTTATTATTTTGGCGCTACGGGCGGCGGTGTATGGAAGTCCACCGACGGCGGGCTGACGTGGCATCCCACGACCGACAAAGTCAGGGATATGTCACCGTCCATCGGCGCCATCGCCGTCGCGGCTTCTGATCCCAACGTGATCTATGCCGCCACGGGCGAAGCCTGCATTCGTGGAGACATTATCGATGGCAACGGCGTTTACAAGTCCACTGACGCAGGCAAGACCTGGGCTTTTGTGGGCCTGCGCGACACACGCGCTATCGGACGCATTGCCGTGGATCCCAAAAATCCAGACATCGTTTATGTGGCTGCGCTTGGACACCCCTTTGGGCCGAATGCTGAACGCGGAATTTTTCGCACAACCGATGGCGGCAAAACCTGGAGCAAAGTCCTGTACAAGGATGAAAACTCAGGCGGCATTGATCTCTCGCTCGATCCTGCAAATTCCAACATTATTTTCGCGTCATTATGGCAGGCGCGGCGCTCGCCCTGGGGCTTGGATAGCGGCGGCCCGGGCAGCGGTCTGTATCGCAGCACTGACGGCGGAACAACATGGAAGCATCTCACTGGCCACGGCTTGCCGGATGGAATCCTGGGCCGCATTGGCGTTGCCGTGGCTTACAACGGCAACCGCGTATGGGCGCTGATTGAAGCCGATAAGGGCGGCCTCTTCCGTTCTGATGACGGCGGCGATACCTGGACATTGACCAACAGTGACCGCCAATATCGCCAGCGCGCTTTTTATTACACCCATGTTTTTGCCGATCCGGGCAATACCGATGGCGTTTACGTCCTGAACACTGGGATGTATCACTCCAACGATGGCGGGCGCAGCTTCCGGCCGATCCGTGTCCCTCACGGCGACAATCATGGTTTCTGGGTTGATCCGAATGATGCAAAGCGCATGATTGAATCCAATGACGGCGGGGCTAACGTGAGCACAAACGCGGGAGCAAGTTGGACCACACAGGCCAACCAGCCAACCGCACAGTTCTACCACGCAATCACAGACAACCGTTTTCCATACTATATTTATGGCGCGCAGCAGGATAACTCATCTGTAGGGATTGCCAGCGCTGCTCCGGGCGGAATTGATCGCACCAGTTGGTATGCAGTGGGCGGAGGTGAAAGCGGCTATATCGCGCCAGATCCGCAAGACCCGGAGATCGTCTACGCAGGCTCTTATGGCGGCGAAATCACCCGCTATGATCATCGCACCGAGGAAGAGAAGAATGTGACGCCGTGGCCCATCAATCCCATTGGCTCAGCCGCCGCCGATCAGAAATATCGTTTCCAATGGACTGAGCCTATCGCCTTCTCGCCCAATGATCCCAAGACGCTCTATTTTGCCGCGCAGGTGCTATTCAAGTCTTCTGATGAAGGCATGAACTGGCAAGTCATCAGCCCAGACCTGACGCGCAATGACAAGAGCAAGCAGGTTTCAGCCGGCGGCCCTATCACCAAAGACAATACCGGCGTTGAAGTTTATGACACGATTTTTTCTGTGGTTGAATCGCCGCTGCAAAAAGGTTTGATCTGGGTTGGCTCCGACGATGGCCTTGTGCACATAACGACTGACGGCGGAAAAAACTGGTCAAACGTGACGCCGAAAGGCATGCCAGAGTGGGGAACTGTTGACATGATTGAGGCGTCACCTCACGCGGCAGGCACAGCTTATGTTGCCGTGCAGCGCCACAAAATGGATGATTTTGCTCCGTATATCTTCAAGACCACTGATTTCGGCAAGAGCTGGTCGAGCATCATCAACGGCATTCCTTCTGATGATTTTGTCCATGCTGTGCGTGAAGACTTGAAGCGTAAAGGGCTGCTCTATGCGGGAACCGAACGCGGTGTCTTCTTCTCTTTTGATGATGGCGCAAGCTGGCAGTCGCTGCAGGGAAATCTGCCTATGTCACCTATCTATGATCTCTACGCCCACAACAATGATTTGATTGTGGCCACGCACGGACGCGCATTCTGGGTCCTGGATGATCTTTCCCCGCTGCGGGAATACAAAACGGAAAATGCCAATGAGGATGTCCATCTCTATGCTCCAAGCCCGGCGAATCACACTGAGTTTGGCGGCGGATTTTTTGGCGGTGGAGGAGAGAGAGGCCAGAACCCTCCAGACGGCGCGGTGATTTATTACTCTCTCAAAACGGCCCTGAAGAAACCGAGTGAGAAGAAGCCGGAACAAAAGAAAGCTGAAGGCCAGACCGCGACCGGCGCAACTACAACGGAAAACAAAGAGCCTGGAGAAAAACATCCGGCCAACGCTCCCGTACCAGCCAAGTCTGAAAGCGCAGAGAAAACTGAAGGCGCTAAGAATGCGCCAATCACGCTGGAGATCCTGGACCAGAAAGGGCAGGTGGTGCGCAAGTTTCCGCCTAAAGAACAGCCGGGCGAAGAGGCAGGCGGCGAAGAGGGTTTTGGTCGCGGGCCGGAAAGAGGACTGCCAACAGAAGCCGGCTTAAACCGCTTTGTCTGGGACATGCGTTATGAAGGCGCGACGCGAGTGCCCCATTCTCCGCTTTGGGGCGGCAGCACAGATGGCCCGGAGGCTCTGCCCGGCACCTACCAGGTTCGGCTTACCGTCAACGGCAAGCAATACACCGCGCCGCTGGAGATTGTGCGCGATCCTCGCCTCAAGGTAACTCAACAAGACCTGCAAAAGCAGTTTGACCTGCTCATCAAAATTCGCGACCGCGTCACCCAGGCGCATGACACGGTGAACCAGATTCGCGATATCCGGGCGCAGATTACGGCGCTCAACAAGCGGCTGGAAAATCAGCCCCAAGCCAAGGCCGTGGCCGAGGCCGGAAAGCAATTGGATAAGAAGATGACCGAGGTCGAGGAGGTACTGATCCAGACCAAGGCCAAGAGCGGCCAGGACGTGCTGAATTACCCCATCCGGCTGAACAATTATCTAGTGGCCTTGGGCGGCGTGGTGGAGAGTGCCGATTCAGCGCCTACGCAGGTCTCTTATGAGGTCTTTGATACGCTCAGCAAGCAATTGGACGAACAACTGGCAAGGTGGAAGCAGATTCTGGGTACTGACGTACCTGCATATAACAACCTGGTACGGCAACAGCAGGTTCCGGCAATTATTCTCACTGGCCAGCCCGGTGAAAACAAGGCCCCCGGAAACTGATGAAAGTACGGCTCAAACCGCCCCTTTCCACAGGGGCGGTTCCATTTTGGGAAGATGAAAAATTACTAAAGTGTTTGATGAGAATAATTTAGATTGACCTTAGGTTTGTAGCAGGGTTAGATTTGCGGTGTACTTACACGGACCGGAGATGCCAAATTCCATGTTCGCAATCTGGATCGGTTTATCAGCAGCACTTGTCCTGCTGTTCTTATATGCCGCTTTCCTGAACTCCAGGAAACGGCGCTCCAGGCACGTGGAACTTGAGAATTTGATGCCTTCGTTTCTGCCCGTGAATGTGGAAACGTTAAGCGAGTTGATCAGCCCTGCGCACCAGCGTCATCTGCAGGAAACCTACGGGCAGGAAGAACTGCTGCGGATTTATCGCCGGCAACTAAGCCTTACGATTGTGTGCCTGCGCCGCATGGCCCACAATGCCGCCTTGCTGCAGCAACTTGGTTATAGCCAGTTGCAAAGCGGGAACCAGTTGATTGTGTCATTGGCAGAGGAACTGATCGATGCCGGTGTGCAGGTTCGTATTTATTCGTTCATGAGCCTGATCGTGCTGCATCTGCGGCATTGGTTCAGGTGGGTACCTATGATTGCTGCGTCAAGGTCCGCTCAAGTTCAGCAAATTCTTTCCTCAAGCCTGATTCCCTCTTACGCGCTGCTGAAAGACAAGGCTGATAACCTGACCTGCCTCAAATTCACCACTTGGCATGAGGCTCTGGCCAACCGCTTATAAGCGTTCCTGCAAACTACTTTCTGTAGCGACTCCTAAGTTGCTGTATCCGCTATCACACATTCGCGGTAAACCATCCATCTCACCCGCGGCGCGCCATCCTAAGGCGAGCCACTTAACGGCAACGCATTTCGACACAGTCTCTGCGAAGCCGAAGGATCGGCTCTGCTGCACCATAGGGCTATCCAAGACTGCTTGGAGAAACGGCGGCCCCAAAGAGCTGCGGGGGCAGATCTTTCGCCTTCGCATACCGAGCATGGCACGGGTGAAAACATGGTGTGCTCGGCTTAGGATGGTGCATTCATGAAGATAAAGATTGCTGATCGGGATGCAGCAACCCTGGAATCGCTTTAATAAATTTTATTTGTTCTGATTTCTGATCAGCGTTTGCCTAACGTGAGAAAGTCCTTGAGAGCGTCTTCCCACTTGTGTGCCTCGCGCAATCGCTCTGTGGATATCGTTCCGGACAGCGGTTTGGCTCTAGGTTTTGGAGCGGTCCAGAAACAATAAAGCCAGATAAGACACGCAAGATCGTAGACAATCGCGGAAATTCGACCAACAAGCACGTTCAAGCTCGGCGTATGTGACCAAATTCCCAGATCAGCCAAAGAAATGGCCACATCAAGCGCGAACCCAGCTGCAATTCCAAATTGCAGCTTGTTCCACTGTCTCCCCATCACCAGCATCAGCGCAACAAAGAAAAACAGTACCGCTGCACGAACAAGATTGTAGACGTAAATTGTTGATTCCAGCACTTGGGCATGGCCACTTATTAGAGCAACAATGATTGAACCGAACGCGGTCATGACCACAGCGATCATAAACAGATAACGATAGAAACGGATTTTGTAAAAACCTGAAAATAAATGTTTGATAAACAGTTCGCAGGTAGCCATTAAAGCGAAGAGCGAATAAATGATGTCGGAAAACCAATAGATATAAAAATAAACGTTTTGCGGAGCAGAGGAGCCGAACACCCTGGCAATCCCAACCGCCTCGGTGACCAGCACGTAGGAAAAGAAAATAGGAAATTCTGCGACTCGCCGGCGATAAAGAAAAATGAAGGCAAGGACCGCGAGCAACGGCAGCGCGGCCCAGCCAAACAAGTTCCAAATCCAGCCAGTCGCAGTCATGTAGCTGCCAGCCTAAACCACCAGCCCATGAAGCACAAACAAATTTCTGCCAAACTCGCCAGCAGCAAAGATCAATGATTATCCCAGCCTTTAGGCGCTAGGCGCTGGCCGCTGGGGCAGAGGCACAGGGATGCCGGGGCCTGCCGATGGACCGTACGCAAAACTCATGGCTGATAACGCCACGGTGAAAATCAACACACGCATTGCGGTCTTCATTTTTACTTCCTCCAAGTTTTGCTCTCTGAAATTTTTCCGGAAAGTTTGGCCAATACTACATGAGATAGTTCTTAACACCACAAAAATTTTAGTACGTTCTAAGAATAGAAACTGAGCTATGCGCGCAGGTCCTGACGATCACTCTGTTCTTGAGATTCTCCTGAGCGATGCGCCCTGCAGGAATTAATCAATTTGGCGCAAGTTGCCTTAGCTTCCAACGTTATTCGCACCTATTCCAACACAAACATGAATAACTGTTACGCTGTTTCACTTAGAATTGATCGTGCAAGCTTTTGCAATAGACGAAATAAGTTGCTCGTTCTTCAAAAATCGTACCGGCACAAGGCCTTCGCTCCTTGCACCTTCAAACCCTTAGACAGGCGTGCCCGAAACTCTAATTCTTTTTAATGATAAGCGCAAGAGGCAAGAACTATCTCCGGGCAAAACGGTTTTCTAATAATTTTAGAAGGCTCACGCTTCAAGCTTCGGATGCTGCAAATGGAAATTTGTTGCGTCCTGATAAGCCTTCGCCAGCGCAAGCATTTTCGCTTCGCCATAGAGTTGTCCCAGGAAGGTCAGGCTCAACGGCGTTCCCGGCCCGCCGCCATCCACTTCCCCGTTCTCGTGCACTCGCGCTTTTGGAGCGTCATCTCCACGCAAGCCGTTGGGCAGGATCAGCGCCGGATGTCCCGTCAAATTTGTGATCAGCAGTTGCGTGCTGAACGTGGGCGCAACAATCACATCAAATTGATCAAAGACCTTTGATACCAGCTCCATCGCGGTCAGACGCGCGCGGTTGGCCTGCACGTACTCCACTGCCGGGATGAAGCGCGCACTGCGGAAGGTATTCGGCCAATCCTCCGGGCCCTGCTGCGTGAGCAGCTTGTCACGTCCGCTGCGAGTGAGGTCATCGAACGCTGCCGCGGCCTCGGCCACTAGGATCGTGCGCATCGCCTGGTAGGGATATTTGGGAAACTCCACCGGAACCAGCTTGACGCCCATCGCTTGCAGCTTGTCGAGTGCCGCCTGATCATATTTGTGGTCGTATTCGCGGCGCGCCATGGCCTGCGCTCGATTGGCGGCTGCTTCCTCTTGCTTTTTCTTTTCTTCGTCGGTTAACTGTTTTTGTTCTTTCGGAGGTTCCGGCTGTTGTGGCGGCTGAACTTCGAAATCCGCTTTCAGGTAGCCGACGCGCAGCTTGCGCCAATCCAGGTTGGCGTCCCAGTTGAAGGCCGCGTCGCGCACGGTGCGATCATGGCCATCCGGCCCATAAATCGCGCCCAGAACAAGGGCTGTATCTTCCACCGCGCGGCAGAGCGGCCCCAATTTGTCCATGGTCCAGGAAAGCGCCATGGCGCCGGTGCGCGGCACCAGGCCAAACGTGGGACGCAAACCGGTTGTGCCGCAGCGCGTTGAAGGTGAAGAAATCGATCCCAACGTCTCCGATCCAATGGCAAACGCCACGCAGCCTGCAGCGGTGGATGAGGCTGACCCCGCCGACGATCCGCTTGATCCCTGCTTTGGGTTCCACGGGTTGCGCGTCATCCCGCCAAACCACTTGTCGCCCTGCGCCAGCGCGCCCAGCGTGAGCTTGGCCACCAGCACCGCGCCAGCCGCATCCAGACGCTGCACCACAGTCGCGTCTTCATCAATCATCTGGTTCTCAAACCCACCAGCACCCCACGTGGTGCGATAGCCCTTCACTGCCAGCAAATCTTTGGCGCCCCAGGGCAAACCATGCAGCGGCCCACGATACTTCCCTGCTGCAATCTCTCGGTCTGCTTCTTTTGCTTTTACCAGTGCGCGATCATCGGTCAGCGTGATCACAAACTTCAGCAATGGGTCATAACGCTTGAGCCGTTCCAGATACATCTCCGTCAGCGCTGTGGACGAGACTTTCTTTGTCCGCACCAGTTCCGCCAACTGCCGGACTGAATAAAACGCCACATCTTCAAGGTTCTTGGGCGATGCGCCGCCGACATTGGGAGCCGCAGAAATCCTGGCTGGGCGCCGCACTGTCTCAAACTTCATCCCCGGAAGCACAGGATCAAAAATAATTGCCGGAGCCACTTCATTCTTGATGTGCAGTGCATAAATTGCGTCAAAACTCTCAACATAGCCGTTGAGTCCTTCCAGCATCATGTCCTTGTATTCATCGGCGATGGGTACATCAGCGATCTTTGCCGCGCTGTCAATCATCTCCTTTGTGATTTTGGGCTTGTTTTCCGCCATGGCCCAGAGCACTCCGGGCAGCAACGTAGAAGTCAATCCAAGACGAGAACAAACGACAATAAAGGCCCGACGGTCCAACATGATGGCTCCTATAAATGAATAAAAATTGGCTGGCCATTATAGCTGAGGACACTTGGGACAAATGCCATGTTTGGTAAAGATCCGGTCACCGTGAGTTTTGGTCGATCCTTGCAGGCTTGTAAAATTCAGGAGCATGAATGCCCTCTTCCAGCTTTTGTCTGACCAGGAAGTTCCCAGCTTGCTGGAGCTGATGCGCGAGTTTTACTCACAGCAGGAAATGCGCTTTGACGAAAAGGCAGCCCGCGCCGCCATCAACAACATTCTCCAGTCGTCGCAGCATGGCCAGATCTATCTCATCTTTCGCGGCCCCGCGCTTGCAGGATATTTCGTTCTCACCTTTTGCTTCAGCCTGGAATTTCATGGCCGCTTTGCCCTACTGGACGAGCTTTATCTACGTGAGCCTTTTCGCCGCCAAAGGCTGGGCCTGGGCGTGGTTGGATTTGCAGAAAGTATTTGCCGCCATGAAGGGATTGCAGCCTTGCGCCTTGAGGTTGGCCGTGAGAATCAACCGGCGCAAGCGCTGTATCGAAACTCAGGATTCGCGGAAGATGCCAGGCACTTGATGACCAAGTGGCTCTCGTAGAACGCTGATAATTTCACTGAAATTCGCTGAGAACCGGGATCAGATTATTCTTCGTTTTTTTGGATCGGGCTTTCTACTCTCAAATTCATTTCTCGCGCCGTAATTTAAATTCCCCATCCACACGCTTTCAATTAGCGCATGAATGGGGAAGGGTAATTAAAGTGACTTCAGGAATTCCACCAGGTCTTTCTTTTGCTGATCAGTCAGTTGTAGCTTGAAATGCTGGTCATAGTGGGCCACTACTTCATCCAGCGTCTGGAAGCGCCCATCATGGTAAAACCCGCCTTTTTGATGCGACCACAATCCGCGCAGGGGCGTGGTCCGGTACATCTTGGTTGGCGAGCGGGAGGCATGGAAATCATCAATGCCAATCTCTTCCGGAGTATGCAGGCTTGATCCGGGTTCAGTGTAAAGGTTTGGCACGTGACAACGAGCGCAATTGGCTTTCCCAGAGAAGAGCACCTTTCCTTGCGCTGCTTCTTCTTTATTAAAGCTGCCATCAGGAGGCTTGGGAGCTGGGATGCCAAGCTGGTAGAACTGCAGCGCGCCCAGCTTTGACGTAATCTCATCATCACTGTTCCGCACCTGGTTATAGTGTGATTTGGAGACGACCGGGAATTGAGCTACCGTCAGCCTGGGTTCAGAAAACGCTCCTTTACCGTGCATCTGTGTATTGGCAACGTAAGCGTTCCAGTAGGTGACTGATCCCCAACCGGTATAGGTGGCATCATTCACGCCTGCCAGGCCATAAGCAGCAGGCAACAGAGTTGCGGCCGATTTGCCATTTGGTTGGAAGGCCTTGCCATCCTGATTGAGTTCCGCATCATATTTGCCGGGGCCCCAACTGGTCAGTACCTTTTTCACCGTAGGCATATCCACGCCCAATAGATCGGCTACTGGTTGCAGGTTCGGCGCCAGCGAAACAATCACACCGACATTCAAATCACGGTTTGGCCATCCATCCAGCCGGTGCCCGATTCCGGGAGCAAAGGAATCGTCCACGGTGGAATGGCAAAGCGCACACTGAATGCCCATTCCTTCCAGTTTGCCTTGCTTGTCAAAGACACCCGTAACGCCAACCACTGAGTTAAGTTTAAGCAGGGCCAGCGTGGTGGCTGGATCATCAAGATTCACCTTGCCTGCCTTGATCTGCTCCACAAGACTCGCCGGCAATGCGTCGGCATCAACTTTAAGGCCCACGGAGAGCGCCGCCTTGGGGCTCACTCCGGGCCCCACTCCCCCTAGTTTTTCACCGGCAATTGCCTGATGAAGATGCAGCGTTCCGCCCCAAAAATCTTCGTCCCCAAACGTGTCATAACGAAAAATCTGTCTTCCCTGGTTGAACATCGCTTGCATGCTGTTGTTGTTTTGTTCATCATTAGCCGGCAATGCCGACGCCGACGCTGCTTTGCTCTTTGATTTACCGCTGGGCAGCCATGCCGCGGCGAAAAGCAAAAGCACCGAGGTAAATAGGACCCCTGCGATCTTTTTAGTGTGGTGGTTCATTCAGTGGAGCCTCTCTCTCCATTTTTCTTTCGATTTTTCCGCTACTGACGGATATTTCGCGGGGTTGGATTCTGACTGCAACGCTCGCGGGACGCGTAGATTCACGCGCCCGCGTTGGTTAAGGGAAGGGAACCAGTGAGTTGTGCGTTTCTTTGAGAATCAATCTCCAGAATTAGATTTCCCAGATTGTCACCCGGTCCGCACGTCCTCAATTGAGTTCCAATGTGGGTAGACGTTACGCACAAAATAGAAATGGGAAAGAAACTGTATGCCCAGCGGCTTATCTCAGGTGGAATATGGGCTGGAACTTTTGTTCTTTCGCTCTTGTGCTTTGATAGGTAAGTTCCTTTGCTATCAACGCGGTAATTTTCTGAGAGCCGCTTGCCCTTGACGTAAACTTTTGGCTTTTGGGACGATGAAGCCTGTGTACCATGTTGAGACGTGCACGCTGATGCCTACGAGGCTGAGGATATGTTGCTTGTTTCAGCGCTATTGTCGCAGAAGAATTTTGAATTTCAACGCTTGTGAGAGGCGCTTATTTTAAAACTGCAATACATATTGGGCCTGCGAGAACTGCCCTGGCGAAGTTCAGAGGTCATAGCAGACGATCATTCGCCGCACCCACGGGCGCATAGCTTATCGCGCCCGTGAGCGGCAAAGATGCAATTTAGTGATGCCCCTCACGCTGGGCGTCAAAAAACAGGAAGAAATTAGTCGGCTGATCTGGAGCAGCCCTGCCCGCAGCTTGCGCTGCCCGCAATGCGTCCAGTGAGTTGATTCCAGATTTCCCATCAGCACTGGGCCATGCGCTTGGGTCTGTTACCAGCACGGAAATCACTTGCCACCACACCGCTCCAAAATCCGTCCCATCGATGATGTGGCTGTGATTCAGCGTAGGCACAACCACGCTGGTATTCGGCGGAACTTTTCCCAACTTGGCCAGCGCCGGACCTAAATCAGTTT
>DASRDW010000190.1:0-34892 GCA_035652415.1 Candidatus Angelobacter sp.
CATCGCAACACGCTGAGCCGCACGATCGCGGAGCTGAAGCTGGATGTCCGCCAGTTGCGTGATGGTGGCCGCCGTCCGGTGCGCAGTGAAAAGCCGGCGCCGCTGGAGAAGCAGAAGCTGGTTCGGTAATTTACGCGGCAGCCCTGAACGCCACATTTTGAATCCAACCAAGGTGCAAACCCTGGCGCCTCCTAATACAGGCCAGAAAGCATTTATACGTCCCGGATTCCGTTGGGACGCAGCAGACGCTTACCTGTTTGACATTGACGGAACACTTCTCAACAGCCGCGATGCCGTCCACTATTTTTCTTTTCTCAATGCTTCGCGTGAAATCCTGGGCCGGGAAATTACCCTTGAAGGCGTTCTGGTGCATGGCAACACTGATCCCGGTATTCTGCGCGGCGCGCTGCGGCTGGCAGGAATGGATGACGTGTCCATTAATATTTATCTGCCGCAGATTGTGGAGCGCATGTGCGCCGAGGTGGAGCGCAACCAGAGCAATATGCGTCCCGAGTTGTGCCCATCTATCCCTGAACTGATCAATTACTTAACGTTGCGAGGAAAGTTGCTGGGCGCTGCTTCCGGTAACTTGGAACGTGTAGGCTGGCTTAAGCTGGAAAAAGCCGGCTTGCGGCCGATGTTTGCTTTCGGTTCTTTCTCGTTTCCTCGCCAGTCCCGGGCAGAAATCTTTGCTCACGGCATCGCGCTTGCCCACCAGCGATTGGGAGAACAGACTACGGTCTTCGTAGTAGGTGATACGCCTTCCGACATTGAAGCCGCCCACGCGGTGGACGCGCCGGTGATCGCTCTGGCGACTGGGATTTTCAGTTTTTCTGACCTGGTGGCTTGTAATCCTGACGCTTGTTTTGCCTGTGCCTCTGACCTGCTGGCACTTAATCAAACTACGTGATGAACTGTAAAACTTCAGTAGTCCGGCGCAATATTCGGAAATGAAATCGTTCAGAATGACGGTACAATGTAACTTCCGCAATGAAGTATTGTTTCGCCATCCTGTCGCTCTTCTTCTGCCTTGCGTGCTCTGCCGCGGACGGGCCGAAATCCCCAATTTCAAAAAATGATCAAAAAGCGGCAGAAAAAGAATTTAAAAGCGCCATGGAGCTGCAAAAAAGCGGCAAGCCACAAGAGGCGCTGCTTGCGGTAACCAAGGCAACACAGTTGGTCCCGGGCAACGTGGAATACATCACCATGGCGGAGATGCTGCGCCAGCAAATTATCGGGCAGCTTCTGGAACAGGGCAACCGGCTGGCTGAAGCCGGAGATACAAGCGGCGCGGCTGAGAAGTTCCGCACCGCGCTGGACATCGATCCCATGAACGCTTATATCGGCCAGCGGCTCCATGATGTTTCTCCGCCCGACCCTGATCCTGAGCATACACACACGCTTGAATTGCTGGCTTCAGTGGACCAGATCAATTTGCAGCCGGCGCCGGGCAAGAAAAATTTCCATCTGCAAGGCGATCTCAAGCAAATTTACCGCCAGATCGGCGATGCGTTCGGCATTACCATTCAGTTTGACCAGAGCGTCAATAGCCGGGCCCTGCGTTTTGATTTGGACAGCGTGGATTTTTTTACCATCATGAATCTGGTTGGAAAGATGACCAAGACGTTCTGGGCGCCTATGTCCAATCGAGAGGCCATTGTTGCCAATGACACGCAGGAGATGCGCAAGCAATATGAGCGCATGACGCTGCGGACGTTTTATGTTCCCAACGTGGTCGCGCCAACCGAGATGAATGATCTGCTCAACGTGGTCCGTACGATTTTTGATCTGCGGCTGGTCAGCATGCAGCCTGGGCAAAACACCATCACGGTCCGCGGGCCGCAGGAGCAGGTGGCAGCGATTACGAGTTTGCTGAACAACCTGATGGATGCCAGGCCGGAGCTGCTGATCGATGTAAAAGAGTATGAGCTTGATACCGATAAGCTGCGCGATATCGGGCTGAATCTGCCTACTGATTTTCAAGTCTTCAGCATTCCTTCAGAAATCCGGCGCGTGCTGGGCTCAGGAGCCCAGTCTGTTATCGACCAATTGAATCAGACGGGCACCATCAATCCCGCTGGCATCTCCGCCAGCGATCTCTCAAATCTTGCCGGCTCGCCCTTGTTGGCGCCATTCTTGTTTTTCGGCAAAGGGCAGGGACTTACCGGCATCTCCGTACCTTCCATCAGCGGCACGCTGAGCATGAATAATTCCGCCTCTTACAACCTTGAGCACATGACGTTGCGTGCCACTGACGGTGAGGCCGCCACGTTCATGGTGGGCACAAAGTTTCCGGTGGTGGAAAGCACATTTTCCAACATCGCTGTCAGCACTAACGGCGCCACGCAAATCGGCAACACTCCACAGTTTACCTACGTGGATTTAGGCATTACTCTCAAGGCTACGCCGCATTACCACTCTGATGGCCGTGTGACGATGTTGCTGGATATGGCCATCCAATCGCTCGGCACACAGCAAGTGAACAGCATCCCGGATATTCTCACCCGCTCCTATAAAGGAACAATCACCGTGAGTGACGGTGAACCTTCCGTTGTCATGGGCGCCATTACTGACCAGGAGTTGCGTAATATCCAGGGCTTGCCGGTGCTGAGCCAGTTGCCCGTGTTGAACACATTTTTGAGCGGCACAAACCCCCAAAAAAAAGAGCATATTCATAACGAGGTGCTGGTTGTGATAACACCGCACGTTGTGAGCAAGCCGTTCCACGATCAAGGCAGCAGCGTGTTCTGGAACGTGGGACCGTAGGCTTATCTTAACCGGCCCTGATTCACTGTAGACACTGATCGCCGGATATGGATGTCTTCGCCGGTTCGTGTCTTTAACATCCTTAAATCAGCGACGCGATCTTCCTACTTCCCCGCGTGATCAATTTCAAACTGCACAAGATTTTTCAGGTTGTCATACGGAATTCCGGCCAGGCCCAGCACAGTGCGCCCGTTGATGAAGATGGTCGGAGTCTGGCTCACGTCAAGAGATTGGCCCAGCGCCATGGATTTTTGCACGCGCGCTTCAGTCGCCGGTGATGCCGCGCAGGTGGCAATTGCCTGTCCATCATAGCCGGCTGCGGTAGCTAGCTCTTTCAGCTTGTCATCAGCAGTAGCCAGCGCAATTCCTCCCTGGGCATCAAAAACGGAGTCAACAAACTTCCAGAAATTGTCTTTATTCGTCTGCGCGGCGCAGTCAGCGTATTGTGCGGCCTTGTGCGCCCAGGGATGCATGGTCGCAGGCAAAGGAAACTGCTGGAAGACAAAGCGCACCTGGGGAAAATCACCCTGCAGCTTTTCGATGATAGGCTGCGCCTGCTTGCAGTAGGGGCATTCCAGGTCACTGAACTCAATGATTTCAATAGGAGCATTCGCGGGGCCGCGGCTCGGCCCAAACGCGCCTTGCAGCTTAGTGCGGGCTGTAGCGTAAGGGTTCGGCCCAAAGGGAAGCTTCTGGCCAACCAGCGCGGTCTGCGTGCTGGCAGAATAGAAAAGATGATAAGGCTCACCCTTGTTGACTGAGACAATAATCTCCACCAGGCCGGGTATCTCCGCCTCCTTGATGGAATAAATCTGCCACGTAACCCCCGGATCGTAACCGAAGCTGCGCTTCATGTAGGCATCCACTTCTTCGGTGGTCGGCAAGGTCATTTTCGGCGTAGTGCCGGCATTTTTATCGATCTGGGCCTTGGCCTGAGGAGAAAGCGGGCGGTGCGTTCCGGATTTAGCTGGCGTGGAGGTCTGGGCGGCGCTCAGGGAAACAGCGAGCACAAGAGAACTTATAAGGACGAGAGTTTTTGTTTTATTCATGGGTCAAATTTCCGATTTCTGGGCGATAGGAAAACGCCGTCCAAAGCCAAAGGCCTTGGGAGTGATTTTTAATCCGGGCGCAGCCTGCTGGCGCTTGTATTCGCTGCGCTCAATCATGCGGATCACGTCGCGCACCAACTGAACATCATAGCCGCGTTCCTGCGCAATCTGCTCCGCGGTGCGGTAATCTTCCACGTAATCTTCCAGAATATTGTCCAGGATCTGGTATGGCGGCAGTGTATCAGAATCCTTTTGTCCGGGCCGCAGCTCGGCGGAAGGCGGCTTGTCAATCGTCGATTGCGGGATCACCGGCTTCAGCGAGTTCACATAGCGGCTCAGGCTATAAACCATGGTCTTGGGCACGTCAGAAATCACGGCCAGTCCGCCCACCATGTCGCCATACAGCGTGCAATAGCCCACGCCCAGCTCAGATTTGTTGCCTGTGGTTAGCACCAGCTCACCAAACTTATTGGACATGGCCATGAGAATATTTCCGCGAATCCGCGATTGAATATTTTCTTCCGCAATGTTTTCCGGCAGACCGGCAAAAAGCGGCTCCAGCGATTGGCGATAGCTGCCAAAGATCCCGGCGATGGGAATTACTTCAAACCGAATGCCCAGCTTGCACGCCAGTTGGCGCGCGTCATGCACGCTGTGTTCTGAAGAATACTGGCTGGGCATGGCAATGCCGGTCACGTTCTCTTTGCCAAGCGCATCTACTGCGATAGCGGCGGTAAGTGCAGAATCAATGCCGCCGCTCAGTCCTAAAATAGCTTTGTGAAAGCCGCATTTGCGCACATAGTCGCGCGTGCCCAACACCAGCGCAGCATAGGCGCTGGCATCCCCCATGGCGGTCTGCTCATGCATGTCGCCTTGCGCTGTCTCTGTGTCATAGAGAATGAGATCTTCATCAAACGATTTGGCCTGCGCCACAATGCGCCCATCGGGCGAAATCACCATGCTCGATCCGTCGAAAATCAGGCTGTCATTCCCACCCACCTGGTTCACAAATACCACAGGCACCTTGTTATCCCGAGCCACGGTTTCCAACATCTGTCGGCGCAGTTCGCGCTTGCCCAGATGAAATGGCGAAGCGGAAATATTGAGCACCACGTTGCCACCGGCGTGCAGAAGCTCGTCTACCGGGTCAACGCGGTATAGCCGGCGATGCCAGAAATGCTTGTCATTCCATGCGTCTTCACAGATGGTGAGGGCAAGCTTTTTATCGCCGACAGGAAAAAGCTTTTGCGATTCAGCCGGATCAAAGTAGCGCATTTCATCAAAAACGTCATAGGTGGGCAGCAGCATTTTGGACTGCACAAACTGCACTGCGCCTTCACGCAGCACTGCCGCAGAATTCATGACTGATTTGCCTGTTTCCACCTTGGCCGGTGAAACATAACCGCAGATGATGGTAATCTGCGGAACCGCCTGGGCGATTTCATTCACCACCTGCTGGTTGCGGGACACAAAGGCGGGTTTTTCCAGCAGATCGCGCGGAGGATAGCCGCAGACCGCCAATTCCGGGAAGAGCGCCATTTCCGCGCCCAGGGAAAGGGCTTGGCGGGCGCATTCTATGATCTTTCTGGAATTTCCGCTGAAATCACCAATCGTGGGGTTGATCTGCCCGAGCGCAATCTTCACATCTTTAGTTTAAACCGCAGCTCTGCTTTGCGTCAGCCCTCTCCATTAAACCGGAGGGCGCTTTGGAAGCTCCGGCTCAGGCGGCTGCCGTGCATCCGGTGGTTGCTGTGAAACATCCGGCGGCTGCTGCGACGTATCCTGCGGTTGCTGTGAAGTGTCCGATGGTTGTTGTGACGTGTCCCCCGGCTGTTGCTTGTCGTGCGTACCCCATTGAGGCTCTTCCTGCGGAGGCGCTGGTGTTTGTGTTTGTGGCGTGCCAGCTCCGGCTTGGTGCACAGCGGGATCAGGTTGCTCATTGGGTCGCTTCAACGTTGGCGCATGGGCTGGCTGCTCCGATTGCGGTCCTGCGGCTTTTACATCCTCAGGCGAATCGCTTGTTTTCAGCGATGCCAGCGTGGGCACACCGTCTTTTATATCAACTTCTTTCTGCGTCTTTACAATCATCTGGCCGCCCACTTTGGCGATCTTCACCTGCGTCACCTCATCGCCAATAAAGCGGACAAACACCACGTCCTGCGGAGGGGTTCCGTAGATCCAGTCTTCATATTGACGGCCTTGCTCATCTTTTTCGCGTATCTTTTGTTGTGGACGGTCCTTGGCCATCACCACCATGTCATGGTTCATGCCCACCAGTACTTCATGGTTTTTCACTGCCGCCCGAATTTTTGGGGGAAGCGTGTCTGCATATACCTCAGCTGCTGATTTGACTGAAAAATCCAACACCGGGC
Organism: Candidatus Angelobacter sp.; assembly: GCA_035652415.1. GTDB lineage: Bacteria > Acidobacteriota > Terriglobia > Terriglobales > Acidobacteriaceae > Angelobacter. The sequence continues at coordinate 6,188 of DASRDW010000190.1, forward strand.
TCAGTAGGCTATGGAGTTCAGCCCCGGTCATTTCGGGTACATGCTTTTTAAACTCCACGGTAAGCGCTGCCCCGGTTGCCCCAGTCGCTGCGTTGGGATCAACTCCGCCGGTGCTGCCCCCCATGCCGCTGATCTGGATATGCTGGTACCACTTTGTTTTCTTCTTGGGGCCGCCGTTGATCTCCAGGTAGATGGACTTCTCCCGGAAAGCAATGTTGGTGATCTGCACTCGGTCGCCGATCTTGGCTGCCGCGCCAATCGTTTGTGATGTCCGGTAAAGAGCTGCGTCATCCGGTTTGATCGCGCCGTCTGGCTCGATGATCAGGTTCTTTTCGCCTACGGGAAAATACTTGCGCGTGTGGGCAAATTCAGCTTCCACCAGACGAATCAATTCCATCTTGGTTCCGTTGTTCAGTTCTTGCCGGCTGTCAAGGTCTGACGGTTTAAGATGCGGGGCAGTAAGCTCAGCGGTGGGAATTTTGTCCCCTGCATTTTCCGCGCTGCCTGGGTTGACAGTAATGGGCGTGGATTGGCCTAGAGCCAGAACGCTAGCGCTTAAAACCAGGGAAAATAGTAATGCGGCACGGCGTAACATGGGGGCACCTGTGGCTGCTCGTCTATTTAATGATTCTCCAAAATAGGCGAATTTTCAACATATTTAGCAGCCATTTGTGGTTAGATGCCAACCCGTAGTGGGACGAGATGCACTGCTTCAGCCTTCATCTACGCTGCTTATTCTGCACCTAACGACCGTCCACTTACAGAAAGGCCATCGCGCGCCACGGTGGCCGGAAGCACATGCCCGCCATAGCTTCTGATAGCTGCAGAGACATGGTCACGGTTCTCCGGCTCGGTCAGAAAGACCACACATCCGCCTCCGCCGGCGCCACAGACCTTGGCTGCCAGCGCGCCCTGGCGTAAGGCCACGCCTATTAGCTTTTCGATCATCGGCGTACTGATCCGGGGAGAGTTGGTCTTGCGCAGCTTCCATTCCTCTCGAAGCAACTTGGCTACCTGCTTCCAATCAGCCAGGGAAAGCGCATGGTGCATGGCGCGGGCAATCTCTCCAATGCGTTCAAAGTTGTGAAAGATTTTTTTATCGCCGTTGATGTGCGCTTTAAACACTTCCCAATTATTGATACCCGACTTGCGCGGCGCTCCGGTATAGACCAGGACAAAGCGGCGGTCCAACTCCTCTGCTGCAACCCGCACGGCAGTGTGGTGAATGCCGTCCGGATCAAGATGAATGGCGCTTACTCCGCCGTAAAGCGCAGGATAGTAATCCTGGCAGCCGGTGGGAACTTTGATGAGCTGTGCTTCCACGTTCTGCGCGATCACCCGGATCTGCTCACGATCGAGCTTGCGGCCTGTGTACTTGGCCAGCGCAGCCGTCGTGGCGATCATCAACGCTGATGAGCCGGAAATTCCTGCGCCGGCAGGAGACTCTGAGTTGGTCTCAATTTCAAATCCACCTTCTGGGGCAAAGAATCGTGCCAGGTGAGCAGCCAGCGGATGCTTGAACTTGTGCGCCGCGCAAAGCTGCTCAAAGCTGGAAAATTCTTCTTCCACCTTGGTATCTGTTGATTTGAGCTTAATTTTTTTATCGGGCAGGCGGCTGATTCGGCATTGAGTAAGAATGTTGACGGCAAAATTTACGGTGACTGCGCCGGGATGAAACAGGTACAAGGGCCAGAGATCCATGGTGCCACCGGCCAAGTCAACCCGGCAGGGCGCGTGGGCAACAATCGTTCCGGGTGGTGGCAAGCGTTATTCCGTAAAGAACCGCGCCATTTGGCGGAACTTGTCATAGCGGCCGTTAAGCAGCTTTTGTGTTGGCTGGCGCTTTAGCTCATTAAAGTGTTTGAGCAGGACCTGGTCCACCAGTGCGGCTGCGGCGTCGTGGTCCGCGTGAGCGCCGCCATCCGGCTCAGGAATGATTTCGTCAATGATCTCCAGTTCTTTAAGATCGGGAGCAGTAATGCGCAGGGCCTGCGCTGCAATCTCCTTTTTTGCGGCGTCCCGCCACAAAATAGAAGCGCAGCCTTCAGGCGAGATAACGGAATAAACTGAGTTTTCCATCATGAAAACGCGATCTGCGATGGCAATGGCCAGCGCGCCGCCGCTGCCTCCTTCGCCAATAATGGTGCAGATAATTGGAACTTCAATCTGGGCCATCTCGCGCAGGTTGCGGGCAATGGCCTCCGCCTGGCCGCGCTCTTCCGCGCCCAGCCCGGGATATGCGCCCGGCGTATCAACAAAGGTGAAGATTGGGCGGCCAAATTTTTCCGCCATCTTCATGCAGCGCAGCGCCTTGCGATAGCCTTCAGGATTGGCCTGCCCAAAGTTGCGATAGACGCGCTGCTTGATGTCGCGGCCTTTCTGGTGGCCGATGACCAGCACGTTTTCTCCGTGATACCGCGCCATGCCGCAGAGGATGGCCGGATCGTCGCCAAAGCCGCGGTCGCCGTGGATCTCACTCCAGTCGGTGAAGATTCGCTCCACATAATCCATGGTGAAGGGCCGCTGCGCGTGGCGCGCCAGCTCAGTCTTTTGCCATGCATTGATGTGCAGGCGAATCTGCTCGCGCAAAAAGTTGATCTGGTGCTGCAGGTGCTTGAGCTGTAGACGGGCGTCCTGGTCAGCACGGGCACGGGTCTCAAGCTGTGCCACCTGCTCTTCTATCACTGCCAGTTGCTTTTGCGCTTTGACTGCTGGATCCATATTTAGCTGTTAGCTCTTAGCCTTTAGCTCCTAGCAAAATCATTTTGATGCTGTCATTGGGCGAACTTGAGCCTTTGCTCCCAGGGTGAGTCTCTCAACCAGCGGAATCAACCGCTCAGTCGATAATCTGAACCGCATTCCGCCCGCATATTTCTTCTACGCGTGTAATAAAGCTGCGGTCCGCACAAACATTATATCTGCCTGCCTCCATTTCCATCACTGCCAGGAAGTCGCCTGGACGCTCAATAGCAAACATGACCTTTGCTTCGCCCTTGCGCTCATGGCAAATGGCGTGAAGGGCATCCACCATGTTTTCAGTGACGGTATCGAGGGGCACGCGAATGCGGACCGAACGCGGAAGCTTGGGCTGAGCTTCCTCCAGTGGAGTCAGATGATTAATGATGATCTTAGGATTTGCACCCTCTTCCACGCGCACGCTGGCCTTTACCAGCATTGGGATTTCAAGTTTCAGGATTTCTTGCAGCTTTTTATATGCGTCTGGAAAAACGACGGCTTCAATGGTGCCGGTCATGTCTTCCATCTTTGCTTGAGCGTACAAGTCGCCTTTGCGTGACTTCAGCGGCCTTACACCTGAAATGACTCCCGCTGTATTGATGAATTCATCGCGGCCAGTGCCTGTGGTCATGGCGCTGATGGTTTCAACCGAATGTGTGCGGAAAGCTTCCATCTTGTCCCTGTACTTTTCCAGCGGATGGCCGGTGATGAAAAAACCAAGAACTTCTTTTTCATTGGCAAGACGCACATGCTCGTCCCATTCAGGGACAGAGGGCAGCATTTCTGAATTGCCGTTGACTTGCTCATCCTGGAAGACGCCAAAGAGCCCGTGCTGGCCGAGTTCTGCGTCACGCTGCGATTTTTGTGCGCGTTCAATGGCTTTGTCCAGAACCGCCATGAGCTGGGCGCGATTGCCGAACTCATCCATGGCGCCGGCCTTGATGAACGATTCCAGCACGCGCTTGTTCATCAGCCGCAGATCTACCTTCTCACAGAATTCAAAGATTGAGTTGAAGTGGCCAATTTCTCTGCGCGCGGTAGCGATGGCCTCAATGGCGTTGCGGCCCACGTTCTTCACCGCTGCCAGCCCAAAGCGGATGGCATTGCCATGCGGTGTGAAATCGGAGTCGCTTACGTTGATGTTGGGCGGTTCGACCGGAATATCGATTTCCCGGCATTCGTTAATGTACTTCACTACGTTGTCGGTGTTGCCCATCTGTGAGGTGAGCAGCGCGGCCATGAACTCGACGGGATAGTGGGTCTTAAGATAAGCAGTCTGGTAGGCCAGCAGCGCGTACGCGGCGGAGTGCGATTTGTTGAAGCCGTACCCGGCAAATTGCTCCATGAGGTCGAAGATCTTGACGATCTTCTTTTCCGGAAAGCCGCGCTCGGTTGCGCCTTTCACAAAGCGGTCGCGTTGGGCTTCCATTTCTGAGGCGATCTTCTTGCCCATGGCGCGGCGCAGCAGGTCGGCTTCACCCAGCGAATAGCCGGCCAGCACGTTGGCAATCTGCATCACCTGTTCCTGATAGACGATCACGCCCAGCGTCTCTTTAAGGAGAGCCTCGAGTTGTGGAAGTTCGTACTCAACCCTCTTGCGCCCCCATTTGCGATCGATGAAGTCATCAATCATGCCGCCCTGGATTGGGCCAGGACGATAGAGCGCGTTGAGCGCGGTGAGATCGTCAATCGAATTCGGCTTATAGCGCCGCAGCACGTCAGTCATGCCGCCGGATTCAAACTGGAAGATGCCGGAGGTGAGGCCAGTATGAAAGACGCTTTCGTAAGTCTTGGGATCGTCGAGCGGAATCTTTTCCAGGTCAATCGGCTTGCCGCGCTGCGCGATTAGTTTGAGCGCATCGTCCAGAATCGTGAGCGTGGTGAGCCCAAGAAAGTCCATCTTGAGCAGCCCCATCTTCTCTACCGCCTTCATGTCGTAGGCGGTCACAATTTCATCGTTCTTGGTCTTGTGCAGCGGCACCAGCTCTGTGAGCGGCTTGGGCGAGATGACCACGCCCGCCGCATGTACGCCGGAGTTGCGCACCAGACCCTCAAGCTTGAGCGCCGTATCGATCAGTTGCTGTACCTGGATTTCTTTTTCGTAAGCTTCCTGAAGCGGCGGCGAATCTTCCAATGCCTGTTTGAGCGTGATGCCGATCGGCGTCGTGGGAATCATCTTGGCGATGCGGTCGACATCAGCATAAGGGATGTCCATGGCACGGCCCACGTCTTTGACCGCCGCTTTAGCAGCCATGGTGCCAAAGGTGATGATTTGGGCCACATTTTCACGGCCATATTTCTGCGTGACATACTGAATCACCTCGCCGCGCCGGTTCATGCAGAAATCAATGTCGATATCAGGCATCGACACGCGCTCAGGATTCAGGAAACGCTCAAACAGCAGCTCATGCTGGAGCGGGTCAATATCGGTAATGCCCATTGCATAAGCAACCAGCGCACCAGCGGCGGAGCCACGGCCCGGACCGACGGGAATAGAATTTTCCTTTGCGTAGCGAATGAAGTCCCAGACGATCAGGAAGTAGCCAGAGAACTTCATCTGCTGGATGATGGCGATCTCGCGCGCCAGCCGCTGCTCGTATTCACTGCGCGACTGCTTCAGCCGACCGGCTGCCTCAATCTGGCTCAGGCTCTCCCATCGCCGGGCAAAGCCTTGTCGCGCGACGTGCTCAAAGTAGCTATCGAGAGTGTAGCCATCAGGAACAGTAAATTCCGGAAACGGATTCTTAACTTTGTTCAGCTTAAAGTTGCAGCGCTCTGCGATGGCCAGCGTGCGCTTGACTACATCTTCACGGCCGTTAAAGAGCTTGGCCATATCATTGGCGCTTTTGACAAAGAACTGGCTGCCGTGGAACTTGAGCCGGTTAGTATCATTGACTGACTTGCCCGTCTGTACGCAGACCAGAACGTCCTGCGCGTGGGCGTCGTCCTCGCAAAGGTAGTGGCTGTCATTGGTGGCCACCATGGGAATCCCCAACTCTTTTTCAATGCGGAACAGATCGGCGTGAATGCGGTGTTCTTCCGGCAGGCCCTGGTCCTGGATCTCCATAAAGAAGTTTTCCGGGCCAAATATCTCGCGGAAATAGCTTGCGGCATCGCGCGCCGCGTCATATTTGTTGGCCAGCAGGTTTTCGCAGACCTCGCCGGCAAGGCAGCCACTGAGGCCGATCAAGCCTTTGCTATGCTCAGCCAAAAACTTTTTGCTGATGCGCGGCTTGTAATAGAAGCCATGAAGGCTGGCCTCAGAGGTGATCTTGATGAGGTTGCGATAGCCTTCTTCATTTTCCGCCAGCACCAGGAGATGATTGTAAGTATCGCCTTCCGGCGGAGCGCGATGATCATCTTTCTTGCAGATGTAAAGTTCGCAGCCAACGATGGGCTTGATGCCTGCTTTGGTGGCCTCATCGACAAACTCCACCGTGCCATAGATGTTGCCGTGATCCGTCATGGCGACGGCAGTCTGTCCGACTTCTTTTACGCGTTCGATCAGCCTGGGAACGCCGCAAGCGCCATCAAGCAGGGAATAATCGGTATGAAGATGAAGATGAACGAACTCAGACATGGCTTACTCTCATTATAGTGGCTTGGGACGCGGTATTTGGCTGTGTAAGTCTGTGGATAACAAGGCATGCAGAATGGAAGAATTGCCGGAATTGCCAAAACACCAGAATCGCCGAATTTTAGGCGATTCGCGATTTTGCAATTACTGCGGCTTAGGCTTGTCCATCATGATGTCGTGCCGGGCTTGGCACTCGGTAGCAGGATCCATAGTTGCAACGCCCACAAGGTCGCCCTTGCTGGCGTGGAACTCAATGGGCGGCTTTCTTACCTTGGCCGGAATGCCTGTAAATCGCGCCATGCCCTGCGCGTTGGTGTAAACCGTCATGTCAAGCTTGTGCGTCCCCATGAATCCATATGCAGTGTGGTAATCAATGCGGGCGGCATAGACCGGCTTGGTGTCAGTGCCGCTCACTGTGAGCTCAATGGAGCACGAGCCTGACTGCGCATCCGTGACCGGAACATCTTGAGAAGATTGCGCTGGTTGAGCAGGCTGTTGCGGCTGCGCCGCGCATAGCAGAAGGCTAATGAATATTGTGAGTAGAAAAATGCCGGCGACGTGAAATGTTCTTGGCATAGTGCCTAACTCAAATTATAGCGGAATGCCTCTGGGCTTTTAATTTACGTGTCTTTTTAGGATCGCAAGAAGGAGTGGCTGAGTCTCTAAAGTGAGTATTCAAGGGTAGACGTGCAAACCGCCGTTTGGGGCTGCCACTTCTATTCGGCAGCCTGGGACCAACAGCTTACGAGCAAATAGAAAAGCCGCAGATGAAGAGCGCATGCCCTTATAACGTGGTTGCTGGCCATAATCATTGCTTTAGCCTGCGGCTTTTTCGCTTTGTGGGTGCTGGGAGGATTTAATGAGCCTCTAGCTGCAAACACCGGGCATCTCAACGCAACCCGTCTCTTTGCCAGCGTGCTTGCCTTGCGTTCTGATCGCAAACTCTTGACTCTATTGGCCAAAGCGAGCCAACCCGCCGCATTTGCTACGGGGCTGCTTGTCACTCTGGCAGGTTATCAATCGGGCCGCGCTGCTCTTTCCATCATCATCATTGCCGTGCTGGTGCTTACTGCACTGGGTGAACCGCTGCGAAGGAAGTCTTTGCAGATGCGAAAACAGAAAACCGAAATTCCCGAAGAGGTGTTGTAACAGCGTGGCAACGGCGCCTGCTCTAAGCACATCGCATTTTTAAGACCACAAAATGAGAATGAGAGGAGATTCCATGCGCAAGACTCTACTTAGCATTGGTTCAGTGCTGGTATTTTTGGCTGCGACAGCATTTGCCCAATCGGCCAACAGCAACCAGGCCAACTTAAATCAGCAGGACCGCGAATTCGCGAACATGGCCGCACAGGCCAATCAGGGTGAGATCGAGATGGGCACTATGGCACAGCAGAAAGCCTCGAATGATGCCGTAAAGCAGTTCGCCAAGACCATTGTGGACGATCACAACAACGCCGGACAGCAACTGAAGAGCTGGGCTTCACAGAGCAACTTTACTCTCTCCACGGGCTTGACCGCAGAAGACAGTTCCACAAAATCGAGCCTGTCTTCGGATTCAGGATCGCAATTTGACCAGAAGTACATCCAATCGCAACTTCAGGACCATAAAAAAGCCATTGCTCTCTTTGAAAAAGAAGTCAGCGAAGGACAGGACCCGCAGTTGAAGCAATTCGCGCAGAAAACCTTGCCCGTGCTTCAGGACCACATGAGGGTGGCAGAAGATCTCGCAGGCAAGCTGGATATGAGCGGCAAGATGGGCTTGACCGACCAATCTAAGGCCGTTAACGGCGGAAAACTGAAGTAGATGGAGTGGGCAAGAGCCATTCTCTTTGCAGGAGTGTCCGTACAGACAAAGTCTGGTGAGCTGCAAATCTGGTGAGCTGCAAAAAAGAAATCGCGCAATGCAGAACCGATATGCAGGCATTATTCGAAACGTCGTTGGAAGGACTGAGCCTGCATCATCAAGCCTGAGTAACAAGCATCAAAAATATGTAAAAGGAGAAAACATGAGTGCAGATCGAGAGACAAGGGAACGTAATAAATCAGAGATGGGCTGGGACAACATCGCTGATTCCGTAAATCGCGCGAGCGACGTTGCGAAGACTGGAATGGATGCAATTCGGCGGCTCAACATCAACGAGAAAACTGTCCCGGATACTTTCGCCAACATGCCCAAGTTGATTTCACCAAGAGTTCACCGTTGGCTCGATGTAGGAGTCGCTGGATATTTTCTGGGCCTGGGCGCCTGGTTTGCAAGCCGCCGAAAAGGCGGTGCAGCTACCGCAGCTTTTCTAAATGGCGCGATGGTGGCAGGAATATCACTGTTCACCGATTATGAAGGCGATGGCAGAAAACCAATCAACTTCAAGCTGCACGGAACTCTGGACGCAATCCAGGCCGGCATGGCCGCCTTGGACCCGGTTCTGCACGGATTTGCCGGCGAACGGGATGCATTGTTCTTTTACGGGCAGGCCCTTAACGAAGTGGCTGTGATCGCCTCGACCGACTGGGACGCTGGAATGCCTGTGGAAGATGTGGGGATAGCTGCATAGTAAGTTGCGCTACTGCTACACGAGCAAGTCACTGTGAACAGCTTCTGGGTAGCCAGCAGAGCCAGTTGTATATTGAATAATCGTACCGATCACGGCGTCACAAACAAAGAGTCACGCTGGCGCCGGAACAAATCTGCGGAGATAGAATTCGCTATTTCCGCAGAAATTGTATTCATCACCCAGGCAGATTCTTTTTTCAGCTGCAATGGAGTTGATTGCAGCTTTGCGTCAATTTGCGAAACAATGCTTTTTCTTGCCTGGGTCTGGATCATCAGGCACTGCTTTCAAAAAAGCTACATTAAGAGCTGTGTGCGGACGTTTAAATATCGTTCGTTTGTAATAGCGCTTATGCCAGCGCCCAGCCGTTATTACTGTTCTGTCCCTCACGTATAGGTATGAGAAGCCATACGAGACCCGACAATCGCGCATCTTACAGAAAGAATGTGGTTCATCAAACATCCAGTTTCTGTTTTTGGCACGGTTGGAGTCTTAGTCATTGGCTGGCTAGTGATCACTCTGGGGCAGAAGTTTATTTCCTCGCGTACGTCAACCCCCAAAGAAGAGTATCGAAAACAACGGTTGTTCAGCACGATTGTGCTGGTAGCGGGAGCAATCATTATTTTCGGGCTCTGGTCCAAGCAGTTCCAGCACACCAGTACCTTTCTGGGACTGATCGGTGCAGGACTTGCAGTCGCATTGCGTGAACCGCTGCTGAGCATTGCGGGCAGGATCGCCATTTTTGTTGGCCGAATGTACACCGCCGGCGATCGCATTGAGATCAACAATATGAGCGGCGATGTCATTGACGTCGGATTTTTCTACACACGAATGATGGAAATAGGCAACTGGATTGGCGGGGACCAGTACAGCGGACGCATCATTCAGTTTGCCAACGCGCAGGTATTCGGCGCATCAGTTTTCAATTACACCCGCAACTTCGCTTATATCTGGGACGAGATCAAGCTTCCTCTGACCTACGCAAGTAATATCCCGGCCGCCATGGATATGTTGAAAACTGTAGGCGGCGAATATACACGCGAATTTATGGCGGAAGCAGAGCCGCAGATTGCAACAATGGAGCGCATTTTTGCTGTTCAGCGGTTTGAGGTTGAACCCATCGTATTCCTCAAAGTTACGGATAACTGGATTGAACTCACGTTGCGTTACCTTGTCGATCCCAAGAAACGCCGCGCCGCCAGCAGTTTTATTTTCATCGAAGTCTTTCGCCAGATCCGGGAGCGCAAAGATATCGAGATTGGCTCCAGTACCATGACCCTGACACTGCAAAATCCTGAAGCACTGCATGCCTCAGAAGATCAACATTCGGACGAGCAGCCACCAAAAGCAGCTTGAGCTTGCAATCCCTGATATTTATTCGTCAGAGGCAGACAGGGCAGATTTCGTCCACGCACATGCTGGAGTTGGTCCAGTGCCGCTGAGCAGTGGCTCAGCCATGTTCGCCATCAGTTCATTGGCGTCAGGTACGCACCTAATCAGCACACAGTGCAGCGGCGATGGAAATTTCAACGCGTCCAGCTCTGCTGCGCTGAAGGTAAAAGTCAAATAGACGTATTGCTGGATCAGACAGAAGATACTTTAGGGGAGCTCCTCGAGGTTCCATTTTTTCTGCGCGGCTCCAACTTGCACGAGTGCGGCATTGCGCCCGAGCCTTTATCCAAGGTAATTTCTTTAAGCGAGCTCAATGCTGAAAAGATTAAAGGAGTGACTTCATGCCCCTCATCCAAATCACCTTGTTGAAAGGCCGCACCGTGGATCAGAAGCGAAAGGTCGCGGAGCGCATCACGCAGGTAATGGTAGAAGACGCCAAGGCCGCAAAAGAAGCCGTGGTTGTCACCTTTGTGGAAGTCACGCGTGAAGACTATGCCAGCGCGGGTGTGTTGCTGGCAGACAAGAAATAGCGAATCTTGTCTTTCTGAAGTCAACTTAATGTTCCAGCTTCTGTTGAACTAAATCTTCCGAAGGCTATGATTTTTTCTCCGACGGGAAAGGCGGGTTCATCTTGAGTTTTGTTTTTATGGGAGATGTGAGATATTGCAGTGTCTTAGTAGATCGAAGAGATATCCTTCGACGGCAAAGCATGATCATGAGAGATTGAATGATGGGCTGGTGGGCGAATGCAAAAGATATTGTTACAACGATTGCGATCCTTGTTGGCGGAGTCTGGGCTGTCTGGAAATGGGGTTATGGCGAGAAGCTTCGTAAACGACGCGAAATGTGTTCGCCAGATGGAGCATTGACTGCGAGCACTGTTCCAATCGATGCTGAAAAACTCGCTCTAACCTTAACTGCGGTGTGGCGAAACCGCGGTGAGCTGCCCATTGAACTCTGCCCTGTTCACTCCAGAGTTCAGGTTTTCATGATTAAACGCGATGTCCCTTTCGGAATGTTCAAGCTTCAGGAAAGCGATCATGTTAGCGAAATCGCGCGATCTGAGCCTTCTTGGACTTCTTATGTGATGGAACCTAATACAGACTCTGTTATGCACGAGCACTTTACAATTCAGAGTGGCTCTCCCTGGTTTTCGATGGGTTATCTGTATGGTTCCAGGTTCACTACCCGGCAAATTCTCCGAGCTACACTGAAATGCTCAAGAGAGTTAATCTGGTATTCTGGAAAAGTCGATGCTCAAGCAGCGACTGAAACATTGTCGCAACCCAATTCTTGATCGGATTTCCTTACGAAGCTACTCGATTGCCGCGTACAAGTCGCGGTTGCGCTGCTCCATGATCGTGTCCAGCCCGCCGGTCACATATTGCTTGAAGTAGGGCGCATCACGATGGGCCTGGAGCGCGGCCTCATCTTTGTATTGCTCATAGAAAAGAAATTTGCGCGGATTTTCCGTGGACTGATGGCCGATGTACATCAGGCAGCCCGGCTCTTTCCGCGAATGCTCCTGCAAAATGCGAATGTACTCCCGGCATTTCTCTTCTGTGCCGGGCTTCACCAGCATATCGACTTTAAGAACGATCATCTTGCTTTCACGCCTTTCAGTGGAGCAGGCTTTCCCGCCGCGCTTAAAACTTCTGCTTCAAACTCCGGCAGCATCATGGTCTGGTCGCGATCAGGGCCGGTTGAAACCATGCCAATTGCTGCGCCGCTCTCCCGCTCAATAAACCGCAAATACTCCTGGGCTTTCTTTGGCAATTCGTCAAAGCTGGTTGCGCCTTCGGTTGACGTCTTCCAGCCCGGCATCTTGGTATAGACGCATTCCACCTGGTCAAAGCCCGTGGCGAGCGCAGGAATAGAATCAAATTTTTTGCCTTTGATCTTGTAACCCACGCAGACTGGCACCTCGTCCAGCACGTCGAGCACGTCCATCTTGGTGACCACCCACCAGTTCACGCCGTTGATCATCTGTGCATAACGCAAGAGCGGCAGGTCAATCCAGCCGCAGCGCCGCGGACGCCCGGTAACTGCGCCGTATTCATTGCCGCGAGCACGAAGCTGGTCAGCAATGGCGCCCTCAACTTCGCTGGGAAATGGGCCGCCGCCAACGCGCGTGCAATACGCCTTGGTTACGCCGATCACGTTCTGGATCGCATTGGGAGGAACGCCTGTTCCGGTAACCGCGCCGCCAGCTGTGCAACTGGATGAGGTCACAAACGGATACGTGCCGTGATCGATATCGAGCATCGTTGCCTGCGCGCCCTCAAACATTACTGATCCGCCTTCAGCCAGCGCCTGGTTCAAGAGCGTTGCGGTGTCAGCCACAAAAGGCGCAATCTTCTCGGCGGCCTCGGCGTACTCGCGATACATGCTGTCAGCATCGAGCGGCTCAGAGTTGAAGAGCGCATGTGCGATCATGTTTTTCTCGCGGCAGGCGTTCTCAATAGTCGTCTTGAGCAACGCGGAATCCAAAAGATCGGCCACACGAAGCCCGCGACGGCCCATCTTATCTTCATAGGCCGGGCCAATCCCGCGCGAGGTAGTGCCGATCTTCACGCGTCCGGGCGCGTTCTCTGCGCCCATCTCAATCATGCGGTGGTACGGCAGGATAACGTGCGCGCGGTTGGAGACAAAAAGGTTCCCGTCCACGGCGACTCCGGCATCGCGCAGCATCTTTACTTCTTTGAGAAAGGCGAGCGGGTCAAGCACCACGCCGTTGCCGATCACGGAGCGGCAGCCCTGGCGCAGCACGCCGCAGGGCACCAGCTGCAGCACAAACTTTTTGCCCTTAATAATGACCGTGTGCCCGGCGTTATGCCCTCCGGCATAGCGGGCCACAATGGAAAAATTGTGCGAGAGCACGTCAACAATTTTGCCCTTGCCCTCATCACCCCACTGGGCGCCAACGATTACGGCTGTCTTGCCACGCTTCACTTCGATTGCACACTCCTCGCCCGCGGGTTTTTCACGAGATCAAAAAAATAATCCTGGGAAGTCCGGACGGGAAAGTCTGTTACTAAGAGATTTTAACAGAGAGAAGCCTATCGGGCCATCGGGAAAACTGCCAGAATGCCAAGATTGCCAAAACGCCGAATTGAAAGTCTCAGCATCAGACATGGGAGCCGCTCTGATGAATTGTCTTCCATCCAAGGGCACAGATGCTTTTCTCTCGGATCAGATCACTGAGCAATCGACCGCTTCTAGATTATAAATTTCTAACTATAGGTTAACTGGAGATAATTTTTAGCTTAAATTCCTAGTTTGAAACAGAGACTCTGGATTTTTAACCTTAACCCTGAAATAGAACTTGGAAAAATTAACTATACTGGCTCCGTTTTGCTTGTATCGGTTTTGCAAAACAGTACAACAAGTTGTTCATAGATGGGAGGTCATGTGACAAAGCCAATAAGTACCATAGGTATCCATTTACTTCTCGGTATTCTCGTTTTCAGCGGCATAGGAATGGGCCAGGATAGTGTTGTACAAGGTACGTGTACATTTCGGAGCATTTCTTTGGTCGGCCCCCTTTTCTCCGTGACAGCAATTAACGATGTCGGCGCAGTTGTGGGGTCTATCTCAAACGGAGGCGTTATCCTGGGGTTTTTATCGTTCAATAACAGGGTGGCCCTGTTCACATTTCCAGGAGACTCAATACAGACTTTTCCCAATGACATCAACAATCATGCTCAGATTGTGGGCTCCTATGATTCAATCAGCCGGGGTAGGAATGGTTTCCTTGTGCATGACGGAGGGTTTCAAACCATTAAGGTGCCAAACTCCAGTGGCACCAACATTAATGGTATTAGCGATAAAGGAGACATTGTAGGAGCTTTTAGCATGCCGGGCCGCGGCCTGCAGGCGTTTTTGCTGCACAATGGCCATTTCACCAGCTTTAGTGTTCCAGGCGCCCTGTCCACACAGGCAGGCAGCATCAATATCCATGGCCAGATTGTCGGGACCTATCATAAGGAAGGTCAGGATCATGGATTTATGGTCCGGAACGGCGTCTTTACGTTCATTGATTTTCCAGGAGCAACAGACACGGAATTAAACAAAATCAATAATGAGGGTGACATCGTGGGGCAATATTCTAATGCCACCGGTCTGCATGGCTTCGCATTCGATAAAGGCAGATTTGTCACATTGGATGACCGAGGATCTGGATCTGAAGTTGGACTTGCAGGCGTGAACAATCTTGACCAGGTCATTACCAAGGCAGAACGCGTAGGCGACTGCCATAGTCAATTTTAATACATGGAGCTATCCTGGGGGCATCGGATCCATGGCGAGCGCTCCAGTTCAGAGCTTAAAAGAATTTAGCTCCGAAATGTTAATTCGCACAGCGACCAGTGCTAATTCAGGCGCTGCACGCATAGGCCGTACTTTGTTCCAATGACACCGCAAGGCCGTGGATCACAAGCGTACTTCCGCCGCCGATTCTATCGTGTCATCAATTCCGGCCAATTCAGCCAGCAGCTCATAAGATCGCAGGCGGTCGGCGTGTTCATACGTGTTGGCGACCACCATCAGCTCGTCGACCTGCGTTTCTTCTAAAAATTCTTCCAGCTTTTTCTGGACCATTTGCGGGCTGCCAATGATGGCCGCGCGGAAGCGCGAGGCCACAGCAGCCTCTTCAAAAGCATTCCAGTCCATGTGCTCCACGGGCGGCACCAAGCCGACAGATCGGTTACGAATCATGTTCAGGAACATCTGCTGCGCGGTGGTAGCCAGATATTTTGCCTGCGCGTCAGTTTCAGCCACCAGTACGGGCAAGCCGGCCATCGTATAAGGCCCTGCAAGTTGCGCGGAAGGACGGAAGCTGCTGCGATACAGTTGAAAGGCTTCCAACATTCCTTCCGGCTGAAAATGGGCGGCAAAGGCAAAGGGCAGGCCCAACTCTCCTGCAAGCTGTGCGCTGAAATCACTGGAGCCAAGGAGCCAGATGGGAATGTTTGTATCGGCGCCGGGAAAAGCGCGCACAGTTTGGCCCGGCACTGGTTTCGCCAGATAGCTGCGAAGCTCAGCCAGCAAATCAGGATAGTCGTCGCCAGTTGAGTTCAGGCCACGGCGCAACGCCCTTGAGACCGCAAAATCACCGCCCGGAGCGCGGCCCAGTCCAAGATCAATGCGTCCGGGATAGAGAGCTTCCAGGGTGCCGAACTGCTCCGCGATGACCAGAGGCGCATGGTTGGGAAGCATGATGCCGCCAGAGCCGACGCGAATCCGCGATGTTCCAGCCGCTATATGACTGATGAGGACCGATGTTGCTGAGCATGCCACGCCCGCAATGTTGTGATGTTCAGCCAGCCAAAACCGCTTATAACCCCAGCGCTCAACGTGCTGGGCAAGGTCAAGCGCGCGTTGAAATGCCTCAGTGGCAGCGCCACCTTGACGGACGTGCGCGAGATCAAGGACAGAAAGAGCGGTTTGTGAAAGTCTGGAAATTTTGGGAGTCTTGGCCATCAGTTCTCCGTGCCTGGGTGCATGAAAGCAGAACTCTACAGGATATGCAACAGCTTGTTGTATTGGATGACGCTGGGCGCAAATTGTATTCATGGTTGGATCAATTTGGGCCTTGATTTTATGGGCCTGAAATGTGATTTCGCCGCGCTCGCTTTGATAGACTTTAATGAGCATTTATAAAGGATTAATCCATGTCCACACAGGTCGCTACCGCCCCAGAAGTTTCTTTACACGAGTTTCAGGAAGCCAGAAAAGTGGTTTCTTCTTTTGCTTATCACACCCCGCTCTTGACCTCGCGGCTGCTCAGCGAACGCACCGGCTTTGACGTGCGGCTAAAGGCAGAGATCTTCCAGAAAGGCGGATCGTACAAGCTGCGCGGACCATTGAATAAGTTCAGCCATTTGACTGAAGAGCAACGCAAGCGCGGCGTGATTTGCTCCTCGGCCGGGAATCATGCGCAGGGTGTGGCGCTGGCGGCAAGCGTGTACAAGATGAAAGCTGTGGTGGTGATGGCCACTAACGCCACGCAGTCCAAGGTTGACGCAACGCGCGCTTATGGCGCTGAGGTTGTGCAGCACGGCCTGATCTGGGATGAAGCCAATGAGAAATCAAAGCAGCTCTGCCGGGAGCGAGGGCTTACATACATTCATCCTTTTGACGATCTTCAACTCATTACAGGCCAGGGAACACTGGGTCTGGAAATCTATGAAGACTTTCCCCAGATTGATGTTGCAGTGGTGCCAATCGGCGGCGGCGGGTTGATCTCCGGTGTCTCGATGGCACTGAAGCAGTCGAATCCCAGGATCAAAATTATTGGCGTTGAATCATCCGATGGGCCGGCCATGAAGCGCAGCATTGAGGCCGGGCATGTAGTGACGTTAGACACGGTTGATTCCATTATTGACGGATTGCGAGTCAAACGTGTCGGTGAGAATACCTTCTCAATCGTGCAGCGCTTTGTGGATGACATTGTGACGCTGCCGGACAAAGAGATTTTTGATGCGATGATCTGGATCATGTCGCACTGCAAGCTGGTGGTGGAAGGTGCTGCTGCCGCGCCGGTAGCCGCGCTGCTGCACGGCTTAGTTAAAGCGCCCAGGGGATCAAGAGTGGCCTGCATACTGAGCGGTGGGAATGTGAATCTTGACCAGCTTAAAGGATTGAAGTGGAATTAATCGGCTGCCATGTTCCATGAAAACGAACTCACCATTTAGCATCGAATAGCGTTGCAACAGCATCGATTCCTTGAAAGGAGGTTTCATGTTTGTTGTAACAGGAGCGACAGGTCACACTGGCAAGATCGTTGCCGAGCGCCTGCTTGGCCAGAAGAGAAAAGTGCGTGCGATAGGCAGAAGCAAAGATCGCTTACAACCATTGGCGGCGCGCGGCGCGGAAGCGGTGGTTGCTGACCTGGGCGATCAGGCAGCACTGGCAAAGGCTTTCAAAGGTGCCGATGCCGTTTACGTGATGATCCCGCCGAATGAAAAGAGCCAGGATCCGCTGGGCTATTCGCGCCGGGTGGCCCAGGCGATTACAGGAGCGTTGCAGGAATCCGGCGTTAAGTACGCGGTACAACTGAGCAGCGTGGGCGCCGACAAAGATGTACGAACAGGACCAGTAGTGGGATTACATCAGTTTGAGAAGATGCTGGACACGATCCCAGACCTGAATGTGCTTTATCTGCGGCCCGCTTATTTTATGGAAAACACGTTGGGCCAGGCTGCGGCCGTCGCCAAGATGGGCTATGCGGTTGGATTGTTGCGCAGTGACTTGAGATTGCCAATGATCGCCACAAAAGACATTAGCAACCGTGTGGCTGAGCTGTTGCTTGACCTCAACTTTCGCGGGAAGCAGATTCATGAACTGCTGGGTCATGCCGATCTCACGATGAGCGAAGTGGCGAACACGATTGGACGCGTGATCGGAAAACCGGGACTAATTTATAAACAATTACCGCCGGAACAGGTGAAGCCGGTGCTGGAGCAGATGGGATTGTCTGCCCCGTCGGCTGATCTGATCATTGAAATGTCTAGCGCGCTGAACTCCGGCCACATGCGCGCGCTGGAACCGCGAACAGAACAGAACACGACGCCAACATCTTACGAAACGTTTGTCAAAGAAGAATTGCTGCCTTTGTACCAGCAGCAGCAAGCCGCCTAAGCGGGTCATAGAGAAAAGCACACAACGTAAGTGCGGCATTTGAAGGCCGACGTGCTCTAGATCTGGATCCTTAGTGAAAGAGCACCGGAATTTTTTTCGGCCGGTAGATGCCGCACTTCAGTTATTTCGTAAGTTATAAATTCTTTGCGCATTGCCAAGACATGCGGTAGCTTAGCCGCATGGCCAATCCACAAGATGAGTTGGAGGCGCTACGAGCGCAGGTAGCGTCATTGACTGCGCGCGTGCACCGGCTGGAACAGGAAGCCGGCGTAGAGCCACAAATTTCACTACGAGCACCGGCTGCGCCGCCTCATGTTGCTGCGCCACCGCCACCACCTCCGCTTACCGTCTCAAAAAGTGAATTGCAGCAAAAGCCGCTGCCTTCTATGCCTTCGATTCCGCCAAGGGCAAACGCCAGCTCATTGCCTTCCTATCCTATGCAGAGTCGCGCTTCTTCTGAGAGAGACCTGGAAGGGACCATTGGCAAGCTGTGGCTGAACCGGATCGGCATTATTGCGATCCTGATTGGCGTTGCGTATTTTCTGAAGCTCGCAATTGACAACAACTGGATCGGCCCCGGCATGAGGGTGCTCATTGGTATTGCTGCGGGCATAGCTGTGGTTTTGTGGAGTGAGCGTTTCCGCAGCAAGGGCAGCGTGGCGTTTTCTTATTCTCTGAAAGCCATAGGGATCGGCATTCTCTATCTTTCGCTGTGGGCAGCTTCACAGAAATACCATCTGGTTCCTTCCAGCTTCGCTTTCATCGCCATGATCGTGGTCACGGCTTCCACCATCACGCTGGCGCTCACGCAGAATGCGGAGATCCTTGCGGTCTATGCCATGCTCGGCGGGTTCAGCACGCCGGCTCTGGTCTCAACCGGTGAAAACCACGAGATCGTTTTGTTCTCTTATGTCTGCCTGCTCGATCTGGCCATTCTAGTGATGGTGAGCGCAAAGCCCTGGCGAAGAATTGTCTGGGGCAGCTTTTGGGGCACGGCAATCCTGTATATCGGCTGGGCGGCCCAGTTCTATGACAACACTGAACGCACGCTCACCGTGCTGTTTGCCTCAATCTTCTTCGCGATTTTTGCCATAGTGCCGCTGGTTACTCCCCTGACGCGCTCACGCTGGCATCGGGGCTTCTCAATCACGCTTACGGTGCTTCCGCTGGTGAACGCCGCAGCATTTTTTCTGGCGCTTTTTGTCATGTATTGGAGAGAGACGGCAACGCTGACCTGGTATTCACTGGCGTTGGCCGCTGTGTACCTGGCTCTGGGGAGCCAATTCAAGCGCCGGACTGGCAGCGAACCTGACGTAGTGAAGGTGCTCAGCCTGTTGCATGTGGCGATTGCCATTGCGTTCATCACGATTGCCATTCCGCTCAAACTCGACCAGCATTGGATCACGATCGGGTGGCTGGTTGAGTCGGCTGTGCTGCTCTGGGTGGCAGTGAAATCAGAAGCGCATTTTCTGCGTATTTTTGCCGGATGCACGCTAGTATTGGGCATTGCGCGGTTGTTGTTCTTTGACAACTTCAATTCAGATACCTTGTTGCTGAACGCACGCTTTGGCACCTATCTGGTGGCGATTGCCATTATGGGCGGCATTGTGGCCGCAGGCAAACGCTTTGCCTCTGAGACGGAGATGCCCTTTGTGAAAGCGGCAGGCGTGGCGCTGAACCTGCTTGCGCTGTGGGCGCTTACGCTGGAGGCAAATGATTATTTCAATCGCCAGGTGGTGCAGGGCGGCGGCTACACCGTGATACGGCAATTGGAAATTGCCCGCGACTTTACCTTCTCCGCCATCTGGATTGTGTACGGGGCCATGCTGATGGTCATAGGATTTTTGAAACGGTCCGCCTTTATACGCTGGCAGGCGCTGGTGCTGATTGCGGTGACCATTGGCAAAGTCTTTCTGTACGATTCGCGAGAACTGGAGCAGGTGTACCGCATCCTTAGCTTCATTGCGCTGGGCGTGATGCTGATGGCGATCTCGTATGCTTACCATCGCGACTGGCTGAAGCTCTCACCGCGCAAAGAGGGAAGCGCCGGGCAGGAGACATCGGCATGAAGCTGAGCGCAGGTCTTTTGGCTGCGGCAATGCTGGCCGGAGCTTCTGTTTCGTATTTTAAGTATCAGCGGTCGGTGCAAGCCACGGGAGCCGGGCAGCATTACCTGGTTATAGATGAGCCGATATGGAAAAATGCGCGACCTGACCTGGGCGATGTTCGTATCTTTAACGGCCAAACGGAAGTTTCACATGCGCTGGTGATTCAGCGAGGTAACGTGGAGCACGATCACAGAAGTGTTCGCGTGCTGCAGCAGGGAACGGTTGATGGCAAAATGCGGTTTCTGATTGACATGTCCAACGCGTTGGAATACGACCATATTGACCTGCAACTGGAGGCGAGAAATTTTGTCGCGCACGCTACGGTTGAAGGCCAGGACGATGTGCACGGAACACATTGGACAGCGCTGGCGCAGCCGACTCTCTACGATTTCTCCCAGGAGAACCTGGGCCGGAACAACACGCTCCACCTTCCTCTTTCCACTTATAAATACCTGCGCGTGACAATTGACGGACCAGTCACACCGGCAGATGTCCTTGGCGCAAGCTCAGAATTCCGCCAGGAACAGAAAGCGGTGTGGCGCGATGTGGCTAACTCGCCGAGGCAAGAAGCGCTACCGCAAAAGAGCGTGCCGAATGATTTCGGCGGAAATCAGGGGACTAGAGGCACTCTGCTGACTTTCGCAGTGGCGGAAAATGTACCGGTGGAGCGCGTGGTGTTTGAAGTTGATCCGGCGCAGCCAAATTTCAAGCGCGAAGTGGAAATTCAGGATGACAAGGGACGAACCATAGGATCGGGAGAGATCAACCGAATTCACATGGTGCGCTCAGGGCAGAGGATTGATACAGAGAAGCAGGAGGTAGAGTTTTCTGCCGTCGGACACAAAGACATTAGAGTAATCGTCTATAACGGCGACGATGCACCACTCAAACTGACAGGCGGGCGGCTGCAGCAATACGAACGTCGCATGTATTTTGACGCTCCGCAACAGGGCGCACTCACGCTCTACTATGGCGACGAAAAACTGGGACCGCCGGTTTACGATTACGCCAAGCTTTTCCAGCAGGAGCAGAACGCCACGGAAGCGCAACTCGGCGCTGAAGAAAAGAATGCCAGCTATGCAGGAAGGCCGGATGAACGCCCGTGGACAGAGCGGCACCCGGCAGTCTTGTGGATTGCGATCATCGCCGCGGTAGCGATTCTGGGTGCAATAGCCCTGCGCTCCATGAAGAGCGCATCCGCGTCTTAGTGAAAGACCACCATCGTGTCTTTCTTGGGCTGGGCCGCCAACTGGGCCAGATAATTCTTAAGCCGCTCTTCCGCCTCGTCCTGCGTGAATCCCTGGAAAGCGATTCCCATGCCAACGCCAGGATGGAAACTTACTGTCTTTCCGGCGAGGCTGATCTCTTTATCGTTGGCTTTAATATCCAGCGTTACAGCCTGCCCAGCAGGGATTGGGGAAAAAGTGAAGACATAACAACCGCCAAGCGATATATCTCCAACTGTGCCCCAATATCCAGCGTTGCCCGTTTGCGCATGAATGCGTACACCAGTATCACAGGGATAGCGGGGGTGTCTCCGCTTCTCTTTATATTCAACTGCCATACAACAACTCCTTGCTTTACCCAGACCCTGGTTGACAAATATTGTTCCACTGTTTGGGTAAGGCAGAGCATTACGTTGGTCAGGGAGAGCAACGGACTTAGGGGGCATGTACGGCGGAGCAATCCTGAGCGGGGCGAAGGGACCTATATAGCTATAATAAACAAGGCTTACAGGCGCATATTTGGCTGATTTAGTATCTATTTGGGTATTACTGGCGAAGAGTTTATCTTTTAAACAAATAGGGTTCCCCTCGCTTCGCTCGGGACAAGGCACCTAGCGCAGCGCCTCTTCCACTTCACTGAGCCAATCGGGCTTCTTCAGGACTTCGCGCGGCTTGGGGCCATCCGCTGGGCCCACAATGCCATCTTGCTGCATCATGTCGATCAGATGAGCAGCGCGGCCATAGCCAATGCGCAGCCGCCGCTGCAGCAGCGAAGTAGAGGCCTTGCCAAACTCAATCACCAGGCGGACGGCATCCTGATAAAGCTCATCGTGCTCGGAATCGCCACCGTCGGCGGAGTCGCCGCCAGCCGTTGAGCCAGTAGCGCCTTCACGCTCTTCTTTCGGGGCCTCAAGGAACTTCTGCTCGTACTCAGCCTGGGCCTGCGCGCGCCAGAACTCGACCACGGCATTAATCTCTTTTTCCGTAGTGTACGGAGCGTGCAGACGATGCACGCGCGCCGAGCCTGAAGGCAGGTACAGCATGTCGCCTTTGCCTAGCAGAGACTCTGCGCCGTTGGCGTCGAGAATGGTGCGCGAATCGATCTTCGTTGCCACGCGGAAGGAAATTCGCGACGGGAAATTAGCCTTTATAAGACCGGTTATCACGTCGACGGAAGGTCTTTGCGTAGCCAGCACGAGGTGAATTCCAACAGCTCTTGCCATTTGTGCCAATCGCGTAATGGACTCTTCCACATTTGACTGGTCCAGCATCATCAGGTCGGCCAGTTCGTCAATGATGATCACGATCTGCGGCAGCGGCTTGTGCTCGGCGTTTTCTTCAAACAAGCTCGGCGTATCGTTTTCAAACAGCTTGTTGTACTGATCGAGATTCCGCACGCCTTTTTCCGCCAGCACTTTCAATCGGCGTTCCATCTCACGCACGGCGTTGCGGAGCGCGTTGGCTGCAAGTTTCGGCTCTCTTATGATCGGCACATAGAGGTGCGGCACACCTTCGTAAATTCCCAGCTCAACCCGCTTCGGATCAACCAGAATCAGCCTCACCTGCTCCGGCGTGGACTTGTACAGGATCGACATAATCATGGCGTTAATCGCCACCGATTTTCCTGATCCAGTTGATCCCGCGATCAGCAGATGCGGCATGGTCGCCAGGTCTGCAGTGATGATCCGTCCATTGATGTCCTTGCCCATGGCTAGCGTGAGCTTGCTCCGCGCGCCCACAAAATCCTGAGACTCCACCACCTCGCGCAGCCAGATCGTTTCGCGCTGATGGTTCGGCACCTGAATGCCCACGGTTGACTTGCCGGGCATGCGCTCAATCAAAATGCTCTCTGCACGCATGGCCAGGCACAAATCTTCTGACAAGCTGGTGACGCGGCTGTACTTCACGCCCGGCTCAGGCTTGAATTCATACGTTGTCACCACCGGCCCGGGATTGATTTGCGTCACCGCGCCCAAAACGTCAAATTCCGCGCATTTTTCAGTTAAAACCTCAGCTAAGGCTTTGACTTCGCCCTCATTCACCGCCTGTTGGTCGTCTGGGCGATGTAGCAGCGAACTCGGCGGCAACTTGTATCCGCCTGCCGCAATCTTTGGCATCACGGTCTTGCGTCGCGCTGTCAGGTCTCCGCGAGCAGAAACCTCCGGCTCAAGCTCCGTGCCAGAAGCGCTTGCAGTATCATCGCCTGACGCGCTGCTCAAAGCCGGCGCCGGCGACTGAGCGCCCACAGGTTCCATATCAGCAAACGTCCGCTCAAAGCCCGGCGTTGCCGCCGTTACTGGCCCAGCCACAGCCGAACCAGTCATCCCAACTCCTTGGCGTCCATCGCTGCCATCCGACTGTGCGCGCTGTAGCAGAGCTGCCTGTCCTGCCGCTGCAATTCTGCGCTCTTCCGCCCGACGCTCTTCTCCACTGCGCCGATCCAATTCTTTCTGTGCTTTCTTCTTCGCCGCAGCCTCGGCGCGTGCAGTCCGCCAATCCTGAAAGCGCTGCCACAGAGCAAAAGCAAACGCCAGACGCGTGTTTAGCCATAGCCGCATCTCGACAAACGAAAACGCTGTTGAAAGATACAGCGCCACCGCTACCAGAGTCACGCAAACAATGGTCGCGCCCACGGTGTTGAAATAGTGCAGCAGTGTATCGCCCACCACGCGGCCCAGCATGCCTTCAATCGGTACGGCGTGGCGCCAGCGCAAGTGCCACGGCAGCAGCGCCAGCAGCGCCGGAGTAAAAATCAGCAATATGGCCGCGCCCACGGCCTTGGCCCCCGGAGAAGCCACTCTCAAGCTCTTGAACCAGCGCATGCCCAGCAAGCCCAGCATCACCGGAAAGACAAACACAAAGATGCCTGCCGATTGCAGCAGCAGATCGCTCACCATGGCCCCAAACAGGCCAATCCAGTTGCGCGCGCCGTTCCCGGCCAGCGATCCGGCGGTGTTCAGCGAGGGATCCAGCGCTGAATAACTCACCAGCGCCAGGAAAAGGAGTGTCGCGGAGACAAACAACAATAACCCGATCAGCTCATTGAGCCGGCGGTTCTTGGTAGGCGTGAACGCACGCAGAAAATACTTCATTGGGGTCTGTCCTTCGGCCTAAAAGCGGCACTGAAATTCCCAAAATCTCTTCCAATCATGGCCGCATCCCCGTGAGGGTGGAGCAGGCATTCATACCTGCGCGCAGCCAAAACCGCGCTTTCTGCCAAAAGTCCAGAGTACACCAGAGCCTGCTCATTATAGCGGATTTCCCGCGCGAAATTGGCCGCAAAAACGTAGTCCTTACGGACTATGGGGTGATTAAGCATGTTCCTGCTTTAGATGCCGCTACAGAAAATCCTGCTGCTCTGGTAGTGGGTGAGTTGAAAACGAACCCATTACCGTTATCAGCGTCTAGCGATTCGTTGGGCGAATCGCGGGGTCCCCGACGCGCCCGGTTTTGGCGTGGTGGGGTACAATCTCGGGCCTTTAGGCAGACGTCATTGCGATAGCGATGAACCTGTTAGAGCCGCGATCATAACGCTTATCTGCGCTTATCTGCGGCGAACCCTGTTCTTCAGATTCCCCGATGTCCCGATTTTCCATCAGTGTTATCCGTGTTCATTCGTGGCGAGGTTTTTGTTTTCTGATCTCGCTCAACGATTTCGGCGATCCCCTACCAATACGTCACGCTCACCTTGTCCAGCCACACTGAGAACGGTGCGCCCGCGATGTTGGCGTCTGACTGATACGCAACGTCGAGCCCGCTATTTGTGTCCGGCGTGGGCTGCGAGGCCAGGTTCACCACTTCGCGTTTGCCGTTGACTGTGACGGCGGTAAACGTCACAGTGCCGCCCGGCTGGTGTTCAAACTCAAACACCAGGTGAGTCCAGGTCTTTGCCGCTGGTGCCGCGCAAGTGGCCGCCGAGTTGATCCATTTGTTTCCGATGTTGTCCCACATGCGCCAGTTTTTTCCGCCGGCAAGGTCGCACTGCGCGCCAAAGTTATAGCGCTTTCCGCCTGCGCTCTGCGTCACGTAGAACTCCAGCGCCTGCGCCACCGAGGGATTATCGACGTAGTAATTCAGGTCATAGAGAAAATGGGTTGCGCTGTTGTGCGCACCCAGCGCCTCAAACCACATCGCGCCGCCAAAGGGACTGGTTCCCGTCAGCAGAGAAAATTCCGCCGACGATCCGCTCAGCGAGGGCGTAGCGATCCCCTGCGTCATGGAAATCACTGCCGTGGCCGTTCCGCTGCAAGCGTTAACACAGGTCTGCCATCCCGTAAGCTTTTGTATGCCGGAGATCACCTGCGCATTGCTGGGTGGCGTTCCGGGCGGCGTGGGAGTTGGGCTCGCGCTCGGTGTTGGGGTTGGACTCGCGTTGGGATTAGGGCTAGTGCCCGGATCGGAGCTTGCCGCGTTGGTCGGGCTTGCCGATTTGCCACCGCAACCAGCAAATAGAGCAACCGTCAAAACAGAAAGACTTAGGCAGACTACCGCATTCAGTTTTCTCATTTCGGGGAACTCTTCCCGAAGTGGCGGAATTAAGTATTAAAGACGGGTGGCGACTTTCAGTGTTGCTGAAGTCTACAGATTTCCAGAGTAGATGCGGGATTTTTGTCGGACGCTGTCTTCCGTGTTAAGCAATTGCGCCTAATCTTGTCCTTATGGACGGATTCAGTCGGAATCCTTAATCTCACGAATCTCGCGGCTGGCTCTCAGATAAAGAGAGCATTCTCACCAGGGCATTCCTCACAATAAATAAGGTCCCGTTGGACATCATGACCGGAGAGTATGAAGCCGTCTTTCAAACAATTCACAATTCTCATCGCAATGGAGCTGCGCCGGAAGTATCATCGCCCCACGTTCCCCTTCAGGACGCAAATCCAATCAACAACACTTCAAGGAACATTTCAATGAATTAAAGATGGGGACATTTCTAACAAGCTTTGACACACGCCTTTGTGCGAGGGTGACGTACCAGTGTTCATCTGTTAGACTAATAAAAGTTATTCAAGGCCCCGGTTGAAGAAACTGGGGCCTGATCTTGTAAATCCCATTAAAGCTGGGGACGTAGTTCAGTTGGTTAGAACGCTGCTCTGTCACGGCAGAGGTCGCGAGTTCGAGTCTCGTCGTCCCCCAGCTTTTCATAGACTTACATCCAAGCAAAATGTGATCTTAATACGGTCACGGTCCTGTTTCCCGTTCGGTGAGTTTGAAATGCCGAGTGTTCAGCAGCGGGAGATGTGCAATTTTGATCATCAAAACCGGCATATTCTTTTTTGTCTGAGCCGCACGTCCGCACCAGATGCGCGTCATCGCGGTCGCGCGCCCTCAAATTCCAGCATTTGCGTAAGAGGAATGAAATCGGGCTCGCTGGAGTTTTGAAATTGGATATGGCGTCCTCCAAGGGCGACAATTCTCAATGCTCCAGGTAGATCCATGGACAAAGTATGGCTGGCCAGCGGTTTCCAGTTCGATCTGGTGAAGCAGCGTTTGATCCAGACTTTGTGTCCCGGGAATCTGCTTCGCGTCTTGACTACTACTGCTTGCTATCTGCCAGCCTATTCTCGAATTAAAAGTATTTTAATAATCCAGCCACGTCTTGCTTGGCTCTGAACCTATAAACCCGCCGGTATAAGGAAATAAAAGCGGTTGATCATTTTGTGAGATACAATCTGGCCGAACAATTTTCGCCCGAATGAATTGTCAAGAGCTCATAGATCGCGAGCTGGTTAAATTGTGTCTTCAGGGCCACGAGGATGCCTGGAGAGAACTTCTACAGCGCTATCATCGATTGCTCCTGGGTGTGGCGGCCAGGGTGCTCCGCCGTTACTTTCCCAACTCTCCGCAGATAAAAGAGTTCATTGCCGAGGCAGTGCAGGACGCAATCCTGCGGATCTGCGCGAATAATTTCCGGGCGCTACGCGAGTTGGAATGGCGGCATGAGGGAGCGCTGCGCGGTCTGCTGCAGATCACCGCCGCTACTGCTGCCCATGACTTTGCCCGCAAACGGCGATCAGAGAAATGGAACGTTGACAAGGAAGAATCGCTGGAAGAGCGGGGGCTGGTCATTCCCAATCCGGAAAGCACCGAGAAAAAGTTCGTGCACAAGACCCTTCTTAAGGAGGTGACCCGATGCTTGGCAAAACTCACTCGTGACGAGCCGAATTCGGCGCGCGACATCGCCATGTTCCTGCTCTACTACGGTTTCACAGTTACGGCTGCGGACCTGGCCCGGCTTTACAAGTTGAATGTCAGGAAGGTGGAAAACATTGTGGCCCGTTTGGCAAGGTTAGCGCGTACGCATTGCCTTTAAAATCAGCAAGATAAGAATATTTTAGGGCGAAACGGTTTCTGTACGTTTATCGCATGTGAGGCAAGAGTGAAGCAGCAATCGGGGCATTTAAGCGACCAGCAGATACGAGAATGCGCGGATACCGTCCCTGGCGGCAGTCCCGAGGATGTTGAGGCACATCTTTCCCAGTGTGAATCCTGCCTGGGGCGGTTGCTGGAATGGCAACGGACCCAGTTCAGAGTTGGGGAGGCAGACGCCATGAGGCCAAAGCCCCGCTGCCATACAGAAAGAGAATTGCAGGAAGTGGCCGCAGAAATGGCTTCTCCTGAAACTTCCGCCCGCGTTCTGCAACATGCAGCGCAGTGCGACTACTGTGGCTCCCTCCTGAAACAGTATCTGGAAGATTTTTTCGGCGAACTTTCACCCGAGATCGAAGCGCTTATTGACCAGATGCCTTTCTCGCAGCCGCAATGGCAACGGCAGAAAGCAAAAGAGATCGTGGCTTCCTCGACGCCGAAATGGAAGCGGCTCTGGAATCGGACGGCCGAATGGATTTCCGCGTCCAAGGTTCGGGCCATTGCGGGAGCAACGGCCACTTTGGTTGTGGGGATCGGGATCATGCGCGGGCCGGCGATCATGAATTGGTATCAACTCTGGCAGGCCAAGGGATCGATCTCCGCGGCTTTCGTGCAGAAGCGGACAATCCCAGGGCGCTTCACGGGGGTTGACCAAGCCCCGTATCAGCCGGACCACAAGACATTGGGCAGCACCGGAACTGCAGACGACCTGAACTGGACCCCGATGATCGAGGCTGAAAACGAGCTCGCCCACAAGTTGAATGCGGGTGGCAAAGTGGACCCGCGATGGTACCAGCTCAGAGGTCGTATTTCCCTTCTTAAGCATCCGGATGATCCGAAAACGGCCCGATTGTACTTCCAGAAAGCACAGGATATGGGATTGAAGGATCTCAGTCTTGACATTGATCTGGCCGTCGCCTCCTTCCAGGAGGAAAGCCTGCTCGGGAAACCGGATTTCAGGAAGACCATCGATGAACTGAAGAAAGTCCTCGGCAGCCGCCACCCGGACCCTTCTCCAGAAGAGAAAAAGACCGCTTTGTATAACCTGGCGGTGACCTACGAACAAATGAAAGATTGGGGATCCGCGATCTCGGCGTGGGAAGAGTA
>DASRDW010000191.1:0-3928 GCA_035652415.1 Candidatus Angelobacter sp.
CGAGTTCGTACCCGGCCAGAACGCCGCCTTCCATGGCTTGCTTCACGCCCTGCTCAATCGGCTTAAAGAACTCACGAGGCACGGAACCGCTCTTGATCTCATTGATGAACTCAAAGCCTTTGCCCATCTCATTGGGATCGATGCGCAGCTTAACGTGTCCGTAATGTCCTGAACCGCCGGTCTGGCGAATGTATTTGCCTTCCGCCTCAGCATGCTTGCGGATGGTTTCGCGATACGCGACCTGGGGTTTACCCACATTGGCTTCCACCTTGTACTCGCGCATCATTCGATCGACGATGATTTCCAGATGCAGTTCGCCCATGCCGCTGATAATGGTCTGGCCTGAATCCGGGTCGGTATTGACTTTGAATGTCGGGTCTTCCTGCGCCAGACGGTTCAGAGCCACGCCCATCTTTTCCTGGTCGCTCTTGGTCTTGGGTTCCACGGCCACTGAGATGACCGGCGCGGCAAACTCAATCGACTCCAGCAGGATCGGCGCCTTGTCAGAACAAATGGTGTCGCCGGTGGTGATGTTCTTCAATCCAACGCAGGCACAGATGTCGCCGGCGTAGATCTCGCTGATCTCTTCACGCTTGTTGGCGTGCATCTTCAGCAGGCGCCCGATGCGCTCACTCTTGCCGCGCGTGGTATTCAGCACGCTGTCGCCAGTTTTAAGGTGGCCGGAGTAAACGCGCACAAACACCAACTGCCCGACAAAGGAGTCAGCCATGATCTTGAAGGCCAGTCCTGAAAAGGGCTCGTTATCGGCCGGCTTGCGCATAAGCTTGGTTTCCGGATGGTCAGGATCAACACCTTCCGTAGGCGGAATATCCAGCGGCGAAGGCAGGTAATCAACCACGGCGTCCAGCAAGGTTTGTACGCCTTTGTTCTTGAACGCTGTTCCGCAGAGCACCGGGAACAGCTTAAGGCTGATCACGCTCTTGCGCAGTGAGGCTCGCAGTTCGTCAGCCGAGATGGCCTCGCCTTCCAGAAACTTGTGCAGGATCTCGTCGTCGTTTTCAGCCACCGACTCTACCAGCTGTGCGTGGAACGCTTCAGCTTTTTTCTTGAGATCGGCGGGTATTTCTTCCACTTCGTACTTTGCGCCCAGGGTCTCATCGCGCCAGTAAATGGCCTTCATGTCGACCAAGTCGACGATGCCTTTGAAAGCTGCTTCTTGTCCTATGGGGATTTGGATCGCTACAGGGCGGGCGTTCAAACGCTTGCGGATGGTATCGACGGCGTGTTCAAAATCAGCGCCCATCTTGTCCATCTTGTTAATGAAGCAAATTCGAGGAACGCCGTACTTATCGGCCTGGCGCCATACGGTTTCCGATTGCGGCTCAACGCCATGCACAGCATCAAACACGGCGCAAGCGCCGTCAAGCACGCGCAACGACCGCTCCACCTCGGCGGTGAAGTCCACGTGGCCGGGTGTATCAATAATGTTGATGCGAATGTCGCGCCAGAAACAGGTCGTAGCGGCAGACGTAATCGTAATGCCGCGCTCCTGCTCCATCCAATCCATGGTGGC
The DNA here is from genome assembly GCA_035652415.1 of Candidatus Angelobacter sp. Lineage (GTDB taxonomy): Bacteria > Acidobacteriota > Terriglobia > Terriglobales > Acidobacteriaceae > Angelobacter. The sequence goes on from DASRDW010000191.1 coordinate 1,535, forward strand.
GGTGCCTTCATGCACTTCGCCAATGCGGTGTGTGATGCCGGTATAAAAAAGGACACGTTCAGTCGTAGTGGTCTTGCCGGCATCAATGTGGGCCATGATCCCGATGTTGCGGCAGCGATCTAATGGTACTTGTCTTGGCATTTCCCTAAATCTTCATTTCTGGGGGAAGACGCGATCCTCTGCGTCTCTAAAAAGTTAAAGTTACTGATCACAAAACTTCAGACGCAATCAGCGCCTCTTCCAGCTTGTTACCAGCGATAGTGTGCAAACGCCTTGTTGGCTTCCGCCATGCGGTGCACGTCTTCTTTCTTCTTGATCGCCGCGCCACGGCCATTGGCCGCGTCCAGCAATTCATTGGTGAGCTTATCGATCATGCCTTTTTCGCCACGCTCGCGCGCGTAACCCACAATCCAGCGGATGGCCAGAGAGGTGCGCCGGTCAGGATTTACTTCCACCGGCACCTGGTAGTTTGCGCCGCCTACACGGCGGGTCTTCACTTCCAGCAGCGGCTTGGCGTTTTCCACGGCCTTCTTGAACAGCTTCAGGGCCTCATCGCCGCCCTTCGACTGCAGGTTCTCCATGGACTTATAGAAAATCCCTTGCGCCGTCGATTTCTTTCCGCCCCACATCATGGTGTTGATGAACTTGGTCACCAGCGTCGAGCTGTAAATCGGATCAGCTGCGGGCTCTCTTTTTGGAACGTGTCCTTTACGTGGCATAGCTTTTCAATTCCTCTGCGGCATCCGCCGCTAAAACCTTTATTTGGGACGCTTCGCGCCGTACTTCGATCTTCCCTGCTTGCGATTGGCAACGCCGGTTGCGTCCAGCGTTCCGCGCACAACGTGATAGCGAACACCCGGCAGGTCCTTCACACGGCCGCCGCGGATCAGCACAATCGAGTGCTCCTGCAGGTTGTGCCCAACGCCGGGGATGTAAGTCGTAACTTCGATCCCGTTCGTCAGGCGCACGCGCGCGACCTTGCGCAGCGCTGAATTCGGCTTCTTAGGCGTCTGCGTATAAACGCGCGTACATACCCCGCGGCGCTGCGGTGAAGCCTGCAGTGCCGGACTGGCCGTCTTGTAATTCGGCGCTGTTCTTCCCTTACGAACCAACTGATTAAATGTCGGCATCTTTTCTCCTAGGGCTTCGCAACGCTTCGTTGCTCCGCCCTCGCGCTTTGCTCGCGCTCACCCTTTTCCTTCAAAAAAATCCGTCAAAACTTATTCGCAGGCAGACACATGGCGGCACACACGCACGCTCTCCAGTCCGCTCATCCCGCGCTGCAGGACTGGCTGCTGAAGCGTGCAGCCATAAATCCGCCAAATGACGGAGAATGTTGAAATTACCTATCAGTGGTTGGGTAGCGACGGTGGCACCGAGCCTTTAAAAACCGGGGGCGCTCCGTTTCGTTATCCCTGGTCCGCATACCCTTCCTGAGGGAAGGCAGCGCGAACCATTTTCAGCGAGGCATGTCCCTTTGACCGCTTTCATCTTGGGACAAATCTTTTATTACAGCTCACTACAGACAAGCTAAATTGTACTCGCGGAACCCACTTACTATAGCAACTGCCTGCACATCTCGTCAACCAGGGCATCCCGGCGCAGTGGCTCCGGCGATCCCTGAACCAAGACAGTAAACCGCGATCAAGGGATTAATGACAAAAAACCAGCCTTTTATCCATTTTACCGGACTTTCTTTTCACCACATTGGTAGGGCCGCAGCACTCCCGGACCGCCGCTAAAAGCCACCGCTTCCTTGAAGAAATCCGCGCAAGAATCTACACTGAAAACTCTTCTATATTTATGCTAATCCAACGGATTCTCAGCCATAGGGGCCAGAGTGCCCGGCTCTCGACTTTTGTTTCACGGTCTGCTTGCAAATTGGCGGCCACGGCTATTCTTTTAAGTATTGTTGCGGGCTGCGGCGGGGGATCTTCCTCCTCAAAGAAAAACACTACGGTGGCGCAGGTGCTTGTAACCCCAACAAGTGCCTCGCTGGTAGCCGGCGAAGTGTTCACTCTCACACCTTCCGCTGTGAACTCATCGAATGGTGCGGTGACCACCACGTTTACCTTCAATTCTTCCAATACTGCGATTGCCACTATCTCGCCTGCCGGCTCGGTTTGCGGCGGCGTCTGGGATTCAACTTTTGTCGTCTGCAATGGCAATGATGCGTCAGGGAACCCGATCAGCGGAACGGCCACAATCACTGTTACCGCACAGGGAATTACCAGTGGACCGGTTTCAGTGGCGGTGCATCCTTCCGTGACATCAGTGACTGTTGATCCGGCTCCATCTACCTGTTTTTCCAATGGCGACTCACATCAGTTCGTAGCGCATGTCCTTCACAATGGCACGGACATCACCAATCAAGTGGGCGGCCTTACCTGGTCG
>DASRDW010000192.1:0-3935 GCA_035652415.1 Candidatus Angelobacter sp.
CGTGGAGCGAACCAACTCGTGGCTGGGCCAGTTTCGTCGATTGCTGGTTCGTCATGAGTTCTTACTCTCCACCTATCGAGCGTTTTTCTATATTGCCTGCCTGTGGATTACACTCAGGAGGTATTTTTGAAACACGCTCTAGTAGGGATTGCGCCGAACTTTGAAGGGCACGCGCACCACGGCTTCTATATCAATCGGTACTCCATTTCTGGTGCCCGGACGGAAGCGCCACTGCTCCAGCGCCTTGCGCGCATTTTCATTCAAACGCTCATCCACGCCTTCCAGCACGCGCACATCTTCCACGCGTCCATCACTGCGGATAATCGCTCGCAAAACTACCACACCTTCCACATGGTCCTGCATCAGGTCCTGCGGGTAAGCCGGATCAACTTTCGTGATCGCCTCTGGTGCGCTCACATCAGCGCCGGGCTGGCCCGTGGGATTCAACTCAGCAAAGCGAACAGTCCAACTTCCTACCGCAGAAGAAAGGTTCGGCATGCTCAGCTTCATGGAATAGTGTTTGCGCATGCCAAAAACCTGCGTGTCAATGGGGTCGCGCGGCTGGCCGTCAGTTTTGTCCGGAACAAGCGGCCGAAATGCCTGAGCAGCAACCACAGCATTGGCAGTAATCTTTGCCGGCGGAGCGGATACGTAGACATTGCTCGGGTTTGCGCCGCTTGCAGGAGCATTTGCGGCAGGCGAGCTGTTGCCTGCCTTGATTTCAGGACGCGCAGTTGCGCCAACATGACCTTCAGGGCTGGCGGCAAATTCTCCTGGGCGATTGCCTTCAGGAACCGTAATCGGTCCAGCAGGCGCAATGGGATGTGCATTCAACACCAGCAGTTGACCAGCCTCTTTTTCGCGCGAACTGCCGCCTGTGCTGATCGGCTGCGCAGGAGGAGCAGCAGCATGCTCAGACGCGGGCAAGCCTATGTTGCTCAGGTTTCTGCCAACAGTCGCATCTGCGGCAGGCGGCGCGACTTGCGATGCAGACAAAGGGATCAGCGGAGCAGCAGGTGCGCGATTGGCCGCAATTGCAGACGATGGCGGAGCTACATCTGGCGTCTGCGCTGGGATTTGCAGATTGTGAGCATTATGCGCCGCAGTTTCCGGTGCCGGAGCAACGACCACCGGGCCTTCCAGCGGAACCGCCTGCATGGCATGGCGAGCCGTGGCTTGAGCCGATGGCGGCGCAACTACGGGCTGCGATAGCGGAAAAACCATCGGATGCAATCGGCTTTGCGTCAGCGGCTCAGGAGGTGGAGCAATCTGCGGCACATTCACCGGCAAAACTTGCAGTGAATGATTCATTGCTACCGGCGCGCCCGGAACCTGCGTGGAGACAATCAGGTTCGGGAGGGGAACATCCTGCTTAAGAAAATGCGGGCTCGGCTGAACAATGTTTTGCTGGGTGCTGATGTGGTTTTCATTTGTTACCACAATTTCCTGCACTGCAAGCTCAGGATCGCTCTTTTGTGCATGGATGCGTCGCGGCGGCTGTGGCTTTGCATTGTGCTGAGCAACCTCCGGCAAATACTCTGAAAGCTGGTAGTGCACTACTGCAGTTTTTGTAACTTGCGGCAGCACTTGAGGCTGGTTCGGCCAAACCAGATGGAGGCCATAAACCGTTAGCAGCGCCAGCGTGTGGCACAAAAAAGATTGTCGCGCGGCTCCCCAAGCCACAGGGCGATGCACCAGCGCATCAGGCCAATATTCAGCGGGCTTAGCCGTTACCCACACTGGCGGCGGAGCGGCGCGGAAAAGATCGCCCACGTTGCGCGTAAACACACGTAGCCACGGCTCCGGCTCAAGGGTGAACTGCAAACCGCGAGATGGAGCTTTTTGTGTGTCCAGGGCCGGTGCTATGCTCGACTGCATTTCACTTGAACTTCCGGGCCAGTAGAAGGATTATATCGTTATTAAAACATGGAAAAGTTAATGCTTTCGTGCCGAAGAATCGCAGGTCTTCTTACTTTGGTCACCTTGGCCGCTTTGTCCCAAGCCCAGGGTGGCTTTGGCGTTCGCGGACAAGACAAGGCAGGTGAGCAAGATCGCCGAGCCGCTGTGCCGGCAGACGATATTTCCGGGATGTATAGCTTCCTGAAAGACGGTGAATTTGTCCAGATCACGCTGGAAGAAGGCCGTGTTACCGGATACATCTCGCGCCTGGGCGAATCAGACAGCGATCGCGGAGTCTTTCTTGACCAGTTCTTTGAAAAAGCCTCCATTCAAGGCCACGATGTTGCGTTTACCACCCGCCCGCTGCATGGCGTGTGGTTTGACTTCAAAGGCAAGTACGCGCGTGGCCCGGCAAAGACCAAAACTGAAGATGGGTATTACCTGCTGCGCGGCACGTTGAAAGAGTTCTCCACCGGCCCAGATAAGAATACGGTCTCGCGCTCGCGCGAAGTTGAGTTCAAATTACTTGGCCAGCCAGACGATTCAGACCAGCCAACGAACAAGAGCAAAAAAGGAAAGACTTAAATAGCGCAGTTGCACAAGCAAAGCTCGCGCTGAAAGACTTCACCCTGCTCTTATCAAAGGAGCCCTCTGCCTAAAAGGAGGTATGCCCCGAATCGTGAAACTGGTTGGCTTCTTATTTATGTCTCAGGAGAAGGCATCGCACCTGAAATCACGAACGATCAACCTTCATAAAGTAAGTTGGTGCGGATGGGGGATTCTTCCCTTTGATAAAAAGCTGGACCATGGAAACCGTAACCTGCATGTCCGCCACATCAATCGCGGCCAGCCCAAGGCGGTCCCAGACTTCCACTACGATTCCCTTGTCCATGACCCGGTCAAGCAAATCATTTTCCGTGGCAAAGTCAGTGCTTAAATGCATTCGCGCGCTGCTCCTCATAGGCATGGTCAAAAGATGTTGTGTGGAAGCGGCGCAATCAACTGGCAGGCGTCACCAGCTCAAACAACTATTGCGAAGAGTATACTCCAATGCAACGCGAGTAACAGGAATATCGAGAGTAGCCTTCACAGCTCTGCTTTACTTTGTCCGAGAGCAAACGCTTTAGCTTTGAGAAAGCGCGCTATTCCAACAAGACACGTATCAAGGGCCCGACTTTAGTCGGGCCCGTCAAGCGCTGATACCGAACAATTCCTTGCGCCGCAGGCCAGCGCGCAGAGAAGCAGAGCGTACAAAAAAATCTAATCGATCGATCTTGGAATCAACGAGCCCCGCGAAATTCGCGATAATCGCGGCCTATGAATTCAAGCCTGATCGGGCACATTTCCTTAAGTCTTGAATAAGTGCGTTCTGAAATCCGGTCCCGCAAGGCTTCTTGTTTCATAACGCGCTTGGCATCGGTCATGGTATCCACTGGGGATCTCGCTTGTGGAACTTCCCAGGGAAGGTTTGACGTGATGATGGTGGTCAGTCCTGCATTGTAACGTTCATTGATGACGTGGTAGAGCATGTTGAGCGCCCATTCGCTTGATCTCTCGGCCCCAAGATCGTCAAGCACCAGCACCTCAACTTCAGTTACATCGCGCAGAATCGAATACTCGGTGAGGACGACTCCCGTATCCTCGTCGGCAATGATCTGGCGGCTGTATGTACCTTGAATTTGCTTCAGCAACGCGCTGTACCCGCGAAAGAGGCAGCGCGCTCCTTTCCGCTGCACCAACTCTCTCAGGATCGCGATGGCCAGATGCGTCTTTCCTGTGCCACAACTGCCCCACAGCAACATGCCTTCTTTTTCGAGAGGATATTGCTCCACAAACCGTCTCGCGGTCATCAAGGCACGCTTCAGCGATTCGGTCGCGCTCCGAAAACCGATATCAAAGTCGTCGAGGGTGCAGTGCTCGAATTGTTTGGGAATCTCCGCCTGCGCAAGCAGACGCTGGGCCCTTGCTGTCATGTAGCAATCGCAGCGGGCAACGCGGTTGGGCTTCCCGGCAATCGCAATGCTCTTCCAGCCTGT
>DASRDW010000193.1:0-8645 GCA_035652415.1 Candidatus Angelobacter sp.
TAGAGCGTGTTTCAAAAATACCTCCTGAGTGTAATCCATAGGCAGGCGATATAGAAAAACGCTCGATAGGTGGAGAGCAAGAACTCATGACGAACCAGCAATCGACGAAACTGACCCAGCCAAGAGTTGGTTCGCTCCACGATCCAGCGCCGCTTATAGCGGCGCAATTTACGTCCATCTTCATAGCGTCGCTGCGTACGATTCTTGCGATACGGCACGATCAAGTCGATGCCTTGCTTCCGCAGTCGCTGTCGCAGCGGATCGGAATCGTAAGCCGTATCCGCAATCACTCGGGACGGCTTTTGCCGCGGACGGCCTGGGCCCCGCGGGACACGGACTTGGGCGAGCGTGGCTTCCGCAAGCTTAACTTCATGTGGAGAGGCACTTTCCAGCCGAACTCCCAGCGGAATACCTTGACCGTCGACCATACCATCCATTTTGTACCCTTGCCACGCTTGGTTTTACCGACGGCAGAGCCCCTTTTTTAGCTGGAGCAAAACTGCCGTCGAGAAAGGCCTCGTCCCATTGCAACAAGCCTTTTTGGTCCAAAGCGCCCAGCAGGGTTCGCCACGCTTGCAGCCAGACGCCCTTCTCTTCCCACTGCTGCAGCCTCCGCCAACAGGTGGAAGGGGAAGGAAATTCCTCTGGCAGAAAACGCCAGGCTGCGCCGGTTTGCAAAATCCACAAGATCCCTTCGAAACAGTCTCGATTGGGTTTTGGTGGCCGGCCATGCCCGTCCTTTCGTCGCTTAGGCGAAGGAAGCAATGGCTCAATTAGTTTCCACTGTTCGTCGCTCAACAGCTTCTGTCGCTTCTTCATGACAGAAGCTCAACAACTTACACCTCACACTCGTAAGTACCTCGGGTGAGGCCGAACCTATTTTTGAAACACGCTCTAGTACTTAGAAAACCCAAAAGGAACGGGACGCTGCGCGCGTCCCGTTTGCATTGCAAGCCAACAATTTACCGATGCACAATCTACCGATGAATCATGGTATGACCGCCTCCGTGAAAGCCTCCGCTAAATCCGCCGTGAAAGCCTCCATTCGACCCGTGAAACGCCGGCGGCGCGCTACGAACAGCGCCACTGTGGAACCTCGGGGAGGGACGAGGAGCGCTGCCAACGGTATTGCCATGGAATGCCGGGTTTCTCCCAACTATCCCAGGTCTGCCTGATGTCACAACTGACCGTCCCGGAAAAGTCCTCGCGAATCCTGGATGGAAATGCACGAAGCCCGGATGGAACCGCGTTCCGAAGCGGACAAACAATGGAGAGCGCACGACCACCACCGGCGAATAGAATCCCCAGCCGAACGGGCTATACAGAATGCCGTCAGCGGGGATAAAGGTGTAGCCGCCGAAAGCAGGCGCCCAATACCAGCCAGCACCGATCCAGCCAGGGCCGTAATAGCCGTCGGCAACATAGACGCTGGCGGCGTTTACGTTGGCTTCCGCCAGGTATGAAGAACGCAGGCTGCTCCACTGGTAGAGATCGCTCTGCTCGTACTCGTCTTTATCAAAGCCGTGGGCTTTAAGTTCTGCGCCGGTATTCAGCTCAACGCGTTTACCGCCGCCGACTGAGATAGCCTTGTCGTTATCAAAGACTTTAGCTTTGCCGTCGAAAACAAGAATTTCCTGCCTATCGGCATCAAATTCATACAAGCCTTTCTTTTCCAGCTGCGTCTGTACGCCGCCTGCATCAATGCGCAGATGATTTTGATCGTGGATCTCGGCCACTTCCACCATCGCGCGTCCCTGGTCCAGCTCAACCTCAGTGTTGGTGAGGCCGGGCGAAATCATGCGGACCGAGCTGTTATCATCCACGCGCAGAAAGACGCCGGGCGTGAGCAGGACTTCAGCTTTGCCGCTGCCGGTATCCAGAGTCTGGTTAGGTTCCAGCATGGCGGTCCCAATGGAGCCCGCATTCAGCGTATCCGAACCGATATTCACCTGACCCTCAATGTAATTGACAGTTCCAGGCAGCGCAGAGCGTGCGTCCGATGCAGCAAAAGCGGGCGCAGACAGTACCACTGCCAGGAACAAACTTGCAAACGAAGTTATTCTCGACAGTTTCATTTTGAATTGACTCCCTGGTTAATTAGATTGGATTTCGGAGAAAAAGTTTCTGTCGTAACCCGATATACCTAGGAGGAAAATGCAAAGAATTGTCAGGCCAGGGCAAAGAAGCATTCAGCTATCAGCAATCGGCGAAACGTTTTAATAGCAGGAAGATTAAGGGCCTTGTAAACCGGCAATTCGCAATTAGGAATTGGCAGAAGATTGAGGTTGCGACCGCGATGCAATCTTGGCCCACGCTTCTAGGCTGCGACAGTTTTCTCCCCGTGCGATTTGCTTCCACTTGCCAGAAATGGCAGCGCGCCCACGAAAAGCGCGCCCGCAGGAATGATGACTAAGAACGACAGGTTGTATAACCACGCGCTCATTGTCGGCCAAGCAAAATATGAAATGTTCCAGCCAAACACAAAGACAAGCGAAAGCGCGGAAAGTACAGGGATTGCTGCCGCCCAGATGCGCTGCCTGCGGCTGCCGCCGGCATAAAGAGAACCAGCGGCTCCGGCGGCGCCCGCAAACAGCTTGGGTGCGATCAGCATGATCGACACCAGGGCCAGTCTCGATAAGCGACCCGTTCCTGCCATCGGCGACAACAGCCTCTCAGCCAGCACCGCAATCAGCAGTGCAATTGCACCCGGAATCAAAATGCATCTTGCCCGTTCCGTCATAATTCCCCTCCTTGCGGCCGCGATCTCAATGCGCAGCGCGCGCCAATCTCCCACGATCTCAAAAGCTGCCAGTACCGCTTTCTCTGGGGACATACCCCCGCGCACGAGTTCCTGGAAGCGATCTTCTAGATGAGCGGCCAGTTCCCGGACGACGTCATCGCGCGAAGGACAGTTCCAGGTGCCCAGCCTCTGCCGCAAGAGTTTTTTAAAGTCAGGCATGGTCAAGCCCCGCAAGACGGTTCAGCGCAACGAAGAATTCGCGCCACTGGGCCCGCAAGGGCGCCAGTTTGCCACGACCCTGCTGTGTCAAGGAGTAGCAACGGCGGCGGCGGCCGCCTGGAGACTCCTCCCATTTGGCTCGCACCCAGCGATCCCGCTCCATGCGATACAACAGCGGATACAGCGATGCCAGATCAAACCGCAGCGTGCCGCCCGACTGCTCTTCAATCTTGCGGGCAATCTCATATCCGTGCAGCGGCCCGGTGGCCAGCACGCTCAAAACCGCCAGTTCAGCGCTGCCGCGCTTCAGGTTGGGATCAATGTTCTTCATCGTTGTATATATTGCATTCCTATATATAGCTACTCTCGAGTATGTTGTCAAGTAGTTGTTCGCCGAAGGCCACGCTATCCGCGACCTGAGAAGCCGGCCAATAGGGCATGGCCATCTGGGTCATAAAGCTGCGGTTCATGTATCGCTCACGGTACATGCAGGGCGGCTTAGCGAAGAATATCGTTGCGGAAAAATACCAGGTCAGGGTCTTGAGCGCTGCATGTATGGTGATATTGGATCTTCCGCTCCGCGGATTTCAGATAAACCGTATTTAAGCCAAGGGATCCCTCGCTCTGCTCGGGACAAGGCGTTAAATATCGTACTTCTTCAACAAATGGCGGAATGACCGATAAGATACTTTGAGCAGTTCCGCGGCGCGGGTCTGTACGCCTCCGGATTGCTGCAGCGCGGATTCAATCAATGAACGTTCAATGCCGGCAACATACTTTTCAAAATCCATGCCGTCAGCCGGCACATTGGCATGGTGGCCATTGCCAGAGCCGTTGACTGCGTGTGGCCGCGGATGGTCGGCTTCCATCTCCACCTTCAACACGTCACTGGTTTCCATGGCCACGGCGCGCTCAATGGTGTTTTCCAACTGGCGCACATTGCCGGGCCAGTCAAAACTTCTTAGCGCTTCCAGCGATTCCGGACGGATGCGCACAATGCTCTTTTGTGCTGCATTGGCATACTTCTTGAGGAAATGATTAGCCAGAAGCTCCACGTCATCGCGCCGCTCACGCAAGGGCGGCACGTTGATGGGGATTACGCTCACGCGGTAATAGAGGTCTTCACGGAAGGTATTTGCGGCCACCATCTGGCGCAGGTCTTTATTGGTGGCAGCAATCACGCGCACATCAATCGACGCTTCCTGCGTGCCGCCGACGGCGCGAATGGTGCGCTCCTGCAAAACGCGCAGCAGCTTTACCTGCATGGAGACGCTCATCTCACCGATCTCATCCAGGAAGATGGTGCCACCATTGGCCACCTCAAACAGCCCACGCTTGTTTTGATTGGCCCCGGTAAATGCGCCTTTCACGTAACCGAAAAGCTCGCTCTCCAGCAGCGTCTCAGGAAATGCGCCACAGTTGATGGAGACAAAAGGTTCCGTTGCGCGGGGCGAGCAAGCATGGACAGCGCGCGCCACCAATTCTTTTCCTGTACCGCTTTCACCATAGATGAGGATTGTGCTGCCGGTGGGCGATACGGTGCGAATGGTGGTTTTAAGCTTCTCCACGGCCACACTGCTGCCAACGATGTTATCAAGCGAGTTGCGTGTAGCTGCATCGCGCTTGAGAGCGAAATTCTCCTGCTGCAGCGCCAGGGTTTCGAGCGCGCGACCAACAGAGATCTTCAGCTCTTCGAGAAGCCCAGGGCCCTTGTGAATGTAATCGAAGGCCCCACCCTTCACCGCCTGCACCGCCGCCTCGTAATCTTCTACGGCGGTGATGAGGATGACGGAAGTGTCCGGCGACGACTGGCGCGCGTAGCGCAGAACTTCAATGCCGTCAGTCTGCGGCATCTTGATGTCGGTAATCAGAAGCTCGTAGTTGGCGGAGCTGAGTTTTTTCTTTGCCGCTTCTCCGCCGTTGACGGTCTCCACGCGATGGCCATCTTTGCGAAGCGAGATATCTAGCATCTCGCAGATCGAGCGCTGGTCATCGCATACCAGAATGCTAGCCATGCGCCACCTCGGTATTCAGCGGCGCAGAGTCAGATTCAGGATCCTGCTCTGCGGCTTTGGCATGGAGGATTTCCAGAATAAATTCAGCGCCCCGGCCAGGCTGCGACTGGACAAATATCTTGGCGCCGTGCGCCTGCACGATCTGATAAACAATCGCCAAACCAAGCCCGGTGCCGCCTTCAAAATTCGATTGGAAGGGTTCAAATATCTTTTCCGTCAGGTTCGGGGGAATGCCCGGTCCAGTATCGCGAATGCCGACGCGCAGAAAATTACCTGCCGCGCGCACAGAAACAGTGATGGTGCCTTTGCCATCCATCGCACGTACAGCATTTTCCAGCAGGTTCCAGAAGACCTGCTTCATCCGGTCAGCATCAATGGCGGCGAACGCATTCGGCAGCGCATATTCGCGGACGATCATCAGCTCGCCATTCTGCGACCGATTGGCCAGAAGCACCAAAGCATCTTCCAGCAACGGCAGCAAATCTGCCCGGGAAAACTTGAAGCTCTTCTCGCGGGAGTAAACCAGAAAATCAGAAATAATGGAATTCAGGCGCGTTGACTCGCGCGTGATGATATTGACCAGCGTCTTCTGCTCATCATTAAAGGGAGTGACTTGCGATAGCACATTGATTGAGCCGGCTATCGAAGCCAGAGGATTGCGAATTTCATGGGCGATGCCGCCGGCGAGTCGTCCCACGGCCGCCAGCCGGTCACGCCTGCGGACTTCCTGCTCCAGGCGATGCAGCTCAGTGCGGTCTTCAAAGGTATAAACGTAGCCGATGGTTCCCTGCTCAGGAACGATCAGCGCGGTCACGTTCACGTCAAAGGTTTTTTCTTTTCCCGCCGGAGTCAGACAGCGAACCTCGCATTGCCCGGCATCAAGGCTGGGCAGGCGGTCTACAAACAGATCTGAAATATGGCGGCCATAAACGGATGAGGCCGTTCGCTCCAGCAGCTTCTGACCGGGAGAATTGACGAGCGTGATCCGGCCCTCAAGATCGGCAGTAATAAGGCCGCTGCGAATGGAGTGGACTACGTTCTCATGCAGGGCCTGCAGGCTTAGCAGTTCGCCGCTTTTGTCGCGAAGCTCCATGCCGGCCTGGCGCAGCTTGGCGGCCAGCGCGCTGGCAAGATGCGCCACCGCCAGATAGGCGCAGAAGTTTACCAGGATTACAACCTGGAGAGATTTGAGATCGCCACGGGCTGTGATCTGGAACGTGGGGATGCGCTCAAAATAACTAAGCTCCAGCAACGCGCCAAAACAGATGAACGAGACCGCCGCCGTGAGGTAAGCCCAATAGCGAGGCAGCAGAATTGCAGCAACGATGATGACCAGTGGATAAAGAAAGTTGAAGAAAGTATCAATGCCGCCGGTGACGTAAACCACACTGGTGGCAAAAGCAAGGTCAGTAAAAATCTGGACAATGGCCTGCAGCTTATATTCCTGCCACAGCGAGTGAAGGACAATGAAGAAAACAGAGGTGGTGTACCAGACCAGAACAACCGTGATGAAAAGCCGGATGTTCACGTTGTTCGGCGTGAGCTCGGCGATCATCAGCTCAACGGCGAGCAGAAAAGAAATGATGACCACACGGACTTTTACAAGCCATGCCAGCCATGCTCGCTCGTTGAACCTGGTATCACTCATCTTAAAACGCTTCTAATGACGGTTTTTTAGTTTAAAGACCCGCCTACTTTGCAGGCAGGCGGGTCAAAAAGTTGTAAGGCAAGAACGCCGGAATTTCTTAGCCGGACAGTTTGGCGATCATGGAGAACAGCGGCATGTACAGAGAAATGACGATGCCGCCGACGACGATGCCGAGGAAGCCGATCATGATTGGCTCCAGCAAGGTCAGCATGTCCTTGGTTGCGGCGTCGACTTCATCCTCATAAAAATCGGCGATCTTCTGCAGCATGGCGTCCATGGCGCCAGTAGCTTCACCTACGCCGATCATCTGCGTAACCATGTTAGGGAAGACGCCGCATTCCTTTAAAGGATCGACGATCGTGCGGCCCTCTTCCACGGCCTTGCGAACTTTCATCAACGCATCTTCTAGAACGGCGTTACCCGACGTTCTTGCAGTAATGGACAAGCCTTCAAGAATGGGCACGCCAGAGGTGATGAGAGTTCCCAGAGTGCGGGTAAAGCGCGCTACGGCAATCTTGCGGAGCACCACGCCCAGCACGGGTACATTCAAGAGAAGCTTATCGAATATATAGCGTCCCTTGGGATCTTTACGGACATACTTGATGCCAACAAACGTTAGAACCATCATGAGCAGAGCAAGCCACCAGAAACGGCCGACGAAATTACTAAGCCCGATTACGATCTTGGTGGGCAGTGGCAGATCGACGCCCATGCTGTTGAACATATTGGCGAAGATGGGCACCACGAACTTAAGCAATGCGCCGACGACCAGGCAGGCAATGGAGATAACGGAAACCGGGTAGATCAGCGCTGATTTAACCGCGGACTTCAACTTGACCGCTTTTTCCACGTAGGTGGCCAGGCGCTGCAGAATGGTATCCAAAATACCGCCGGCTTCGCCCGCCTCGACCATGTTGGTGGTGAGATCGTCAAATATCTTGGGAAATTGCCGCATGGCGTTGGAAAGGGTGGAACCGCTTTCAACGCTGGTGCGAACGCCGGTGAGGCATTTCTGGAAAAATAAGTTCTCCTGGTTGGCGGCAAGAATTTCCAGACATTGCACCAGAGGAAGTCCGGCGTCAATCATCACGGAAAATTGCCGGAAGAAGACGGCCAGGTCCTTGATGGGAACTTTGCCGGTGCCAATTTTAGGCAGATTAAATTCTTTGCCCTTCTGTTTGATTGCGCCCGGAGTAATGCGCTCGCGGCGCAACTGCATGGTGACCGCGGCTTTACTGTCAGCCAACCGCTCCCCGGCGATTCTTTTGCCCTGGGCATCGGTCCCTGTAAATGTGAATACCGGCATCGTGTGCTCCTCTCGTACTATTTGCCTACCGAGTACCTACCAACCGAGGGAGAGTTGGAAAACTTTATCTACGCTGCGGCGCAGCCGCAGCAAGTTTTGTGGCCTGTACGCCACGGTTAATCATGTCCTGCAGTTCATCTGGCATGGAAGAACGCTGTAACGCGGTCTCAAGCGTGATGACTTTCTGGAAATAAAGCGCCGCCAGAGACTGGTTAAACGTCTGCATACCAAACTTTTCCTGTCCTGATTGCATGGCTGAATAAATCTGGTGAATTTTGTCTTCACGAATCAGGTTGCGCACAGCAGCGTTAGGCACCAGGATTTCCATGGCCATAGCGCGACCCTGTCCGCCCACACGCGGCAGCAGCGATTGGCAAAGAATTCCCTCCAGCACTAGTGAAAGCTGGGCGCGAATCTGCGACTGCTGGTGGGATGGGAAGACGTCAATAATACGGTTGATGGTGGAGGCCGCTGAGTTCGTGTGCAGCGTTCCAAATGTCAAGTGGCCCGTTTCTGCAATGCGCAGGGCAGACTCAATTGTCTCCAGATCGCGCATTTCGCCGATGAGCACCACGTCAGGATCTTCACGCAGCGCAGCGCGGAGCGCGTTGGTGAATGACTGCGTATCGGAATGCACCTCACGCTGGTTCACCAGACAGCTCTTGTTCTGATGAACGAACTCGATCGGGTCTTCAATCGTAAGGATGTGCTCATGGC
>DASRDW010000194.1:0-14842 GCA_035652415.1 Candidatus Angelobacter sp.
TTCAGAAGCGAGAGTGTAATCAGACTTGTAGTCCAGGCTCACCGGTTGTTTGGCTGGCTGGCCGCCCGGTACAGCTTTCAGCCCGGTCACGGTCGCTTTGCCTTCTGAGTGCGCGCGCTGGCCATCTGATTTCACCTGGCCATCAAAATCAAGTGTGCCCGCCAGACCGGAACTGGGATCGACAAAGCCGGTAGCGGCCAGATCAACGTGATTGAGAGTGATCTTGGCATCAAGTGGGCTGTTGGCTGCGTCAGTCTGGTTGATCGGTCCAGCCTGACCTTCAAGTGAGAGCCTGCCACCACCCGGCAACGACGCGGAGAGCGTGAATGGCATGGCAGTAGTCATGGAGATGTTGCGCGCCACCAAGTCAACGTTCTGATAAACAGTCTCTTTGCCGGCGGAGTGGCCGCTGCTGTGGCCCAGGCGAACCGTGCCGTCGGCGATCTCAAATTTCGCCACAGAAATTTCTGACGCTGACTTGCTTCCGCTGGTAGACGGCGCACTCGGCTGCGACGCGCCCAATGTGGAGTAATTCCACTTTCCCGCAGCATTCTTCAGCAAAGTGATCTCCGGCTTCTGCACCGTAATAGACGTGACCTTGAGCTGGCGGGAAAAGATCAGCGGCATCAGCTCAACGCCAACCTTCACTGAAGAAGCGCTCAGGAACGGCCCTTTGCTGAAGGCAGGATCATCTGCAATGGAGATGTTGCTGGCTGAAGCGCCGCCGCTAAAGATGGAGGCTTCCAGCTTTCCGATCTGCACATTGCGATTGAGCGCAGCGGAAAGTTTCTTTTCCAGGTCTGGCCGAAAACTGTCAACGTTGATGAACAGTGGGACCAGAACCACAATCAGCAGCAGGACTATTACCACAATCCCGGAGATAACAAGTAAGCGTTTCATGCAGAAATGCTATCAGAAAGCTAGCCCCAAGATTTTATTGACATAGCAGCTATTTTGCTACAGTATACAGGGCCATACAATTTGCGGATTTGTTCGCTATTACGGCCATTTCGGGTCTGAGCGTTCGGTTTGCGCGGAAACGAACATCCTGATCTATCTTTTCAGGGGCGAGCCGGTGGTGGGGGTAACAACGATCAAATTTCCAGGTTTCACTTTGTGCTGTTAGAAGCGCTCGTTCGGGGGGCTTGATATGAAATGCTGCTTGGCTTGGATGATCGTAGGGGGATTTCTTTATTTGGGGGTTGCGGCCCAGTCGCCACAAAACCCAAACGTAGTAAACGCGACGGAAAGTGCTGGGGCATCGGTTTTAGAAAACGGCACTCTCATGTACTTGGAATTGTCTAAAACCGTTGACGCCAGGAAGGCCAAGGCCGGTGATCAGGTTACTGCCGTATTGCTGACGGATGTGTTGTCACACGGAAAGATAGCCGTGCGCAGAGATTCCAAAGTAATTGGCCATGTAACCGTGGCACAAGCCCGCACCAAAGACAATCTAGAATCGCGGCTGGGAATTGTTTTCGATAAGGTCCTTAACAAGCACAAGCAGGAAATAGACTTCAACGCTATGCTGCTGGCGGTGCGGCCTGCGCCGCCAATCCAGATTGAGACGATTGATCCACCGCACACGCCCGGGCCCAATCCTGGGATCTCACAACAATCAGAGTTGCACTATCCCATGCCAACCGGCGGCAGACTGAATGTCATGCGGACCCGGGAATTAGATGACACGAATAGCAAATCAACCAATCTACAGCCTACCGATATGGAGGGATACAGCCTGGAGCCTTCTTCAGGAGTGGTTGTCTCGATCAAGCGGACGGTAAAGCTGGAAGGCCGGGTGAGGCTGGAACTGCGCGTCGGAAGCCAACAAAAACAAGCAAATTAGCCGCCGTAAGTCTTCTTTAAATAATTGGTAATTTCAGTTTCCATCTCCGCATAGCCGCCGTGAATGGTGCTGCGGAGAGCTGACTCCACTGACTGGCCATCGCCCAGCCGCTGCAGCAGGCGGGCAAGATCGCCCATGCCATAGGTAGTGCGGATGTATTCCACAGCAGAGAGGCTTTCCGCATAAGCCACCGAAGCTTCCTCAGAGCTGTAACTCTGGAATCCGCCTTCCAACTGGTTCAGCGGAATCTGGTGTCCGGAATCGTAGAGTGAAGCCAGCCGCGCCCCGATTTCCGCTGTTGTTCTGTCTTCCTCCACCTGTGCGATTCCTTCATTCAACCACGCAGGAGCGCGGCCATGCGTAATGGCCAGAACAAACGAGTGGGTCAGCTCATGGCGCAACACGTGGGCCAGTTCCGGCGTTACAACCGTCATGCCGGAAGTTGGAATGCGTATCTTGCCGTCATTAAGGGCTGAGGTCCACGCGGCTGCATGTGTAACATCAAAAAAGGCCTGATCAGTGTACAGAGAAACAAAGACATTTCTTGGCGCACTACCCAAATCGTTGGAAAGATCACGATAGTCTTGTTCCAGAACTTGGAGAATCTGCTGGCGCAACTCATCTGGCGACTGGCTGCCTTCATAACGCAAAGTGAAGTGGCTGCTCTCCTGCTGGCGAAAGTCAGCTTCAGTCTTTGATTCACGCTCCACTCGCGCCAGCAATGCCTGGGTGCGCTCATCCGGACGAAGCTCTACTGATTTCTTCAGCGCCGCAATGGCATCACGATTATGGTCATTCTGGTAGTACGCGTAACCCAGCAACAGAAAAGCCTCAGCTGACTCCGGGCTTACACGCGTTGCCTGCCGCGCACGCTCCTGCGCTTCTTCATTCTGGCCCAGGCGCAAAAGTACCGCGGCATAGTTTTCCAGCAAGCCTGGCTGGTCAGGCTGATGGACCAGCGCTGCCTGCAAATACCGCGCGGCAGCAGCAAAATTGTTGTGCTTTTCCTCAAAATTCGCAGCAATGGCATTGGCAGCGGCTGATTGCGCGGGAACATTTTCGTTCTCAATGGTTTTTAATGCAGCAGTATCAACGGCGCCATTGCGGATTACATGGTTTGCAAGATCGCCTGAGACTGGCGCCTCTTCATGCATTGGTGGGGGTTCAATAGCAGCCGATGAATGGGCATCTGATGGGGGCACAGGCGCAGGGCCTTTCTCAATGCGCGCCACAATGGATTGAGGAATCGTGAGGGTGTTGTCGCCAACGCTGTATTCAACGCGCCCATTGCGTTCCTGTGCGGAATCGGCGTAAATGCGGTCGCCATTTTTGAGAATGATCGTGTCTGCCAGGGCAGCGGCCGGCAACACGAGAGACAAGCAAAATGTAATAATCGATTTCAATGTAAAAAAGTCTAAGCGATTTACGGCGTTTCTATGAAGCGTGCCTGCATCAAGGAAGTAACCAAGGTACTACTGCCGGTCTTTGTCCTCGCCTGCGTGCAAGCCTTTGCGCAAGAGACGGCGCAGCCCACCGGCGCGGTTGCCACTTACCGTGAGCTGCTGAATCCAACGTTCGACTTCAAAGACGTTTACACCATTCGTGAAGTTTCCATCCTGCGCGAAGACCTGCACATCTCCATCAGTGACGGCACCATCGCGTTCACGCACAGTGTTGACGGCCACGTAACCGGAGCGGTCTTTGAAGGCGTTGGTGAAGTTCTGCTGGTTCCACCTAATCGTGCTGAGCGCACGTCTCTGGCGCTTTTTACCGGTTCAGCAATCCTGGAAGACCGTTTCCAATCGGCCTATTTCCGTTTTTCTGATGACAAGCTTGCTGACGAGTTGCGCTCAGGCTTCCGCGGCCACCCGGACAATGCCGAGGAATTCATTTCCCGCTGGCAGGAGCCGGCCCGTTTGCTCGCGCGCGGTGACGCTCTGCCCATTTTGCAGGGATTAACCAGTACTCCGGCGGCCAATTCCAGGTTCCTGCATCTCCGCATCGACGCAACTGAGGCCGGCGTCATTGACATATTTTTTGATACCAATGCCTCCGAGCAGATCAACGTAGCCCAGGCCCGGACCATCAACGACGCTTCTTTTTACGATATCTGGACCTCTTTTCCCATGCGATCTGTTCGCGATGTCGCCGGTGAAGAAGATCCGGCTACGCACGCCAATTATGAGATGTCCGACTGCGTGTTGCGCGTCCAGGTACAGCCGCCCTCTGATCTGAGCGCTGAGGCGGAGTTCACGCTCATCCCTCGGCAATCTGGCCAGCGGACCGTTGTGCTGGAGCTTTCGCGTTATCTCAAACTCACTGAAGTAAAGATGAACGGCGCGCCAGTCGAATTTATCCAGAATGAAGCGGTCAGCGGCAGTGATCTTTCCCGGCGGGGCGATGACCTGATCGGTGTAGTTCTTCCTGCGCCGTTGGTTAAAGACCAGCCAATTAAATTGTCCTTCAAATACTCCGGTCCGGTCATGTTTGATGCCGGTGGCGACCTCATCTACGTTGGCTCGCGCGGCACCTGGTATCCCAACGTTGGGCCTGCTTTCAGCAAATTCGATATCACATTTGAATATCCGTCTGACTGGTCCATTGTTGCCACAGGCAAGCAGGTTTCAAGCACCGTGGCTGACGGGAAGCGAACCACCCGCTTTGTTACGGAGAAGCCCATCAGTCGAGCCGGTTTCAACCTGGGCAAGTTTGTTGCTGCTTCAGCCACTGCCGGCGGCGTTACCATCCACGCCTATGGCGGCAGAAACGTTGAAAAATCGCTGGCGGGGGCCGAGGCCCGTGCTGGCCAGAATCCCGATCCGGCAAGAGAAACGCAACAGATTGCCGACCAGGCCGCCACCACGGTGGATTTTCTCTCCTCTGAGCTTTCTCCTTTCCCTTACTCCAGTCTGGAAATCGCGCAGCTTCCCGGATTAGTCAGTCAGTCATGGCCGGGATTGATTTATCTCTCCAGCACCGCGTATCTCTCGCCCCCAGAGCGCCAGGCTATCGGCATAAAAGACCCTTTCATTGAATTGCTGTTAAGCAGGCTCATGTTGTCGCATGAAACCGCTCACCAGTGGTGGGGTGACGCGGTGGATTGGGTCAGCTATCGCGATGAATGGATTGTGGAAGCGCTGGCCAACTACTGCGCTCTGCTCATGCTGGAGAAAAACCATCCCGGCGATATGAAGACAGCCCTGGACCACTATCGCGGGGCCTTGCTGCGCGAAACCAAGAATGGAATCATTGCCAATGCCGGCCCGGTCACGCTTGGACGCCGCCTGGTATCTTCAAAGTTCCCTGGCGCTTATGAACCCGTTCTCTATGGCCGGGGCACCTGGCTTTTTCACATGCTGCGCACCATGCTGCGTGAATCGAGCGGCCAGAAAAATGATGCCCTGTTCTTCACCGCCTTAAGAGACCTTCTGGCAGCATCGCCTCGCCATAAAATCTCCACGCTTGATCTCCAGCGCGCCTTTGAGAAGATCATGCCTGCCAAGCTCAGCTATGACGGCAAAAAGTCGCTCGACTGGTTTTTCGATAGCTGGATCAACGGCAACTCCATCCCGCAGTTCTCTCTGCAAAACATCCGCCTGGCCTCTTTGCCAAGCGGCAAGCTAAAAGTAAGAGGCGTTGTGTCTGAAGAGCACGCAGCCAAAGACATGGTCACCGCCGTTCCCTTGTACGCCGTGGATGCCAACGGAAAAGCCAGCTTTTTGGATTTCGTCTTTGCAGACGACCTTAAGACCGCGTTCACTCTGACCGCCCCCGCCGGAACAAAGCAGATCCTGCTCGATCCAGAAGAAACCCTGCTGCGGAGGTAATTAGAAACTCGTGTGGCACAATCGGGCCCATGCGAGCCCGGTGTTGGCTCACATGGATGGAGCCGCCTTCGGCGTGCATTTCCGCTCTCGCTTCATCCCCGAAAATAAGTATTTAACCAATCGATCCCCGGCGATACCCATGCACATGTGGCACCGCCGCCCTCGGCGGTGTTCCGGTCCCGATTCTGGCGTACTGGCGGAAGCTCACCCAATTCCATCCTAGGCTGAGAGAAATCAGCAGAGGGTCGCAACTCCCACCCCCCATTGACGTTCTTATTGAAAACAAAGCCGAACTGCATTTCAACCGAACGGTGACCGACCGGTCGAAGTCTTATTTCGGCTCTGTTTTGGGATTGATTTAGCTGATCACTGATCGCCGACTGCTGACTGCTAAGTTTGTTGAAAGCTGATTTTCAATGAGCAAACGAGCTTTCTACCCCTGAGGGCTGCCAGAGAATAGCGCATTTCCGACGGCGAATCAATAGCGAAATAGGCCATCTTGACAAGGGTGCCTTGAAAAGATGGTCGGTTTTGCACGGTTAGTACTGTGCGCATTGGAGTGTCGCAGCTATTTGCGGGTTTGGCGGCGTCGCGACTATCTGCTCTGGATTGCTTCAAAAGCTGCGCGCATCGTTTTCTATGTTAACGCTCGTGCCCGTGTGTTATCACTCGTAGCCGGTGTGTTAGCGCTCATACCCGGCAAGCTGCCTCATGGAACTATCCATACCTTTTAACCCTTGTCACCCTGAGCGGAGCGCCGTGAGATTCTGTCTCCAATCGAACATCACGGGTGCGGAGTCGAAGGGCCCCGACAATCTATCCTCCACCACGCTGATGTAGGGAGTTCTCCCCAGAAACCTTCCGCTTGAGCAGAAATGATCGCAAATAAAAACCCGGTGGGTGCCCCATCCTTTGCGTCCCGCAGTGTCAACCTGCATTTGCAAATCTGACTGTGGACGCAAAGGATGGGTCAGGAGCGGGTCTGCTCAGGTTGTGATTCGCATCGTTTCCTTTGCTTGCGTTCTTTAGCCAATTCCTTTCTTGTGAAGCCGCGGAGCCGCGGCTTTAAATTGGGAGGCGAGAATAAATCTTTTGGTGGCGATGGGTGCTTAATGTTCCGTTCTAGTGGTTTATTGCGTGGGCACGTTCCGCTGTGAGCAGTACGTAGGCTGGTTGATGAATAAGTAGCTCCTGCTTTTCCTGGCGATCACGCTGGTTCTTATGGGCTGCTAGCATCAACGCAGCGAATGCGCCGCTAACAGCAAACATGGCGCTGGGATTCCCGCTGCTCAAGGCAACAATCTCCAATGCGATTGCGAGGCTGGCGAACAGTTTCTCGCTGCGACGAGCAGAGGGTAACCGGATGCTCGCAAGCTCTCCCTGCAGTTCCCTCGCCGCGACTCGAAGTTCGGCGGCTACCTCAAGCGCTCGTTTCTCTTCTGCTTCATCGGAGACGTCCTTCAGTGACATAAGGTCCCGTTGCAGCTTCGCCCGAAATGCCGGCATCGCCTTTTCTGCTTCCTCGCGCACCTGCATTGCCTGCGAGGCATTTAGGCGTTGCAGGGCAGGCAATGGGACGGTGCGCAGCAATGACCAATCCGGCAGCGAAAAGCCGGTTTTGCGCCGATCTAGCAGCCGATATCCTGCAGCTTCTTCTCGCGTAACGGCCGCGACGGTACCATTGCAGCGGCCACCCATACGGGTATCGAACACTACACTGTGGGCACATCGGGCGAAGTGTCCTCGTAAAAATTTCTGATATTGTCGAACAAGATCCATCGCACTTTTACCGGTCAGCGTAACGTCGGGCTTTGATACAGCAATTGCTTCTTTGGTCGCTGGGACTGTTATCCGCAACTCATCTCCCGGGCTTGAAAACAACGGCGAACCGAAGGACATGTGCCACCGTCGCCCATCCTTGAATCTGAACACATCTGGTTTGTTTTGCGTAAATTCCTTCCACAATTCGGCCGTTACCTGTTTCTCTGCCGCCCTAACTGCTTTCATGCAATTCGAGCACGATAGGGATGCAGCGGGACCAAAAACAATGATTCCTGCCTCCATCAGTGGCTTCAGAATTTTCAAAACCACCACGCAAAGGAACATCTCCTCGGCAGTCATATCATCGGTGAAACTAAATGGGTCTGGTATGACAACCCGGTCCGCATAGAGACAAGCGGTCCGTGCGAACTGGTGCGCATATGCGATCCTGCACTCAAACGCTCGACACTTGCCGGCTGCTGAGAGGGGATCAAGACTCTGTCCGGCATACATATCGAACTTGTCAATCCGTGCTTTCATACGGTCAGCATAAGTGAACGTTCTGATCCCCGCGAGGCACTGATCGAAAAAATCCTTTACGAATGACGCATCGCCGAGTCTCTTGCATACATCGCCAATTCGAGTTTGTTGCTTGGAAACTCACTTAGCATGAACGCAATTGCAGGGGGAAGCTCGGCTATCATGAGTACACTCTACCGCAAGAGAATCCGCGTTAAAATGATCTTCTGAAGCCACAGACTCGATGTTTCTAATTCCTGCAGCCAAATCGGCAAATAGACGCCGATCCTGCGAGGTGACGATATCGTTGGATGGTCGGGCATCGAATGCGATTTTCTGCCCTCGGCAAGGGTGTTGGATTACACCGCCACATACAACCAGCGCCGTAGGCGCTGGGGAAAATTCTGCTGCGACATCCCAATGATGTCCAGCTGACGGTTTACTCTTGCCATCTCGCGCCTTAAAATGCCTGCGCTGCTCTTTGGAGGCCCATGCGCAAGCTCATACCGCAATCTCTGCTCATACTTTTCGCGTTTTCGATTTTTTCTGCCGCACAATCCACCGCTCCGCAGACTTATCATCTCCCGGCTACGCCTAAGACCGTTGCCTGGGGATACTATGACGCTGCCGCTCAGCCAGTGTTGCACATCCACTCCGGCGATACCGTGGTGTTTGACACGCTCATCACCAACAGTCCCACTGGACTGGAGCGCGCGGGCGTTCCCGCTGATCAGGTGCAGCAGAGCCTTCGCGATATTTACAAGGAAGTCACCAACAAAGGCCCGGGTGGCCACATCCTGAACGGGCCGGTGTATGTAGAAGAGGCCGAGCCGGGAGACACCTTGGAAGTTCGCATCCAAAAAATTGATCTGGCGATCCCATACGCTTACAACGCCTTCGGCCCCATGCGCGGCTTTTTGCCGGAAGATTTTCCCTATCGCAAGATGAGGATCATCCCGCTTGATAAAGACCGCATGGTGGCCAAGTTTGCTCCCAATATTGAAATTCCGTTGCATCCCTTTTTCGGCAGCATGGGCGTTGCGCCGCCGGAATCTTATGGCCGTATCGATAGCGCTCCTCCCAGCCTCCACGCCGGCAACATGGACAACAAAGAGTTGGTGGCCGGTACCACGCTCTTTCTTCCTGTGCATGCCAAGGGCGCGCTCTTTGAAATCGGTGACGGCCACGCCGGCCAGGGCAACGGTGAAGTGGATATCACCGCGCTGGAAACTTCTCTGGTCGGCACCTGCCAGTTCATCGTGCACAAAGGCACGGGGCAGAAATATCCGCGCGCAGAGACGCCCACCCATTACATCAGCATGGGCTTTCACCAGGAGCTGTATGAGGCCACGCAGATTGCCGTGCGCCAGATGATTGATTTCCTGATGAGTGAAAAACATCTCAGCCACGATGACGCTTACATGCTGATCAGCGTTGCCGGCGACGTGGACATTACAGAGTTGGTGGACGGCAATAAGGGAGTTCACGTAATGCTGCCAAAGGCCATCTTCAAGTAGGGGCTTCCTGTTTTTTAGAATGAGTAATGAAACGCGTGGTCATCCTGAGTCGCGGCGCGGCAGGTAAGACGACCCTTGCGCGTCGTCTGGCAGAACTCACAAAGCTGCCCGTAATTGAGTTGGACAAGCTCTTCTGGCAGCCGGGCCTCGTTCCAACCGGTCGCGATCAGTGGATTGCGGCACAGCAGAAGCTCGTCCATGAAGAACATTGGATCATGGATGGCGACTTGGGCCCATACGATATAGTCGAAGTCCGGCTTCAGGCGGCGGACACGATTATTTTTCTCGACTTCTCGCTGGTTCGCTGTGCCTGGCGCGCTCTTCGTCGATCGCACGAACGCGCCGACTTCTGGCGCTGGCTTCTGGCATATCGCCGCAAAAGCCGGCCGCTTTTGATGGCAGCGATTTCGCGTCACGCGCCCAATGCCGCCCTTCATATAATTCGCAATCCAAACGCGGTCAGAAAGTTTCTTGCAGAGGTAGTGCGCGAATCAGGCGTCTCAAGATGACGGATGTTATAAGTAAAATTCACACTTGTTCCGGCGGCTTTTTCTTTACAATGTTCCTGTCAAATCACCATTGAGGTAACTGCAACGTGAAATTACTGCTCCGATGGCTCATTAACGCCATAGCTCTCATGATCGTGGCTTATTTTGTGCCCAATTTTCACGTTCGCAATTTTGGGTACGCGCTGATCGCCGCTATTATCATCGGCTTGGTGAATTCCACGCTCGGCCTGTTTTTAAAAATCCTTACCTTTCCCTTCACTATTGTTACCTTCGGACTATTTTTAATCATCATCAATGCCATCATGCTCAAGATGGCGGCAGCGGTGGCTCCCGGCTTTGAAGTCTCTACCTGGACTGCTGCGATCATTGGCGCCATCCTGCTCAGCCTGATCACCTCATTTCTGCATTGGCTGTTCAAAGACAATCGCCGCAGTGAACACAGATAGCCTGAAAATAGCCTGAAGTTGAGCTGTTAGATCTTGCAGCGAACCTGCTCTACTCCGCATGTGTTTGCACTTTTTCCTTGTAAACGTCCGGTAAAAATCCTCTTCTTTACTTTTCATAATATTCAAGCGTAGTTCCCGCCATATAAGCTAGAATCAGTGCCAACGGCTACATACATTGGAGGCTTGGTCATGGCGCAACCAGGACCGGAGAAACGCTCAATCCGGCGGTTTCTGCTTGACTTGCCCATCTCGGTAAAATTTCTGGATAACGGTAAACGCGAGATAGCTGGACGCACCCGCGACGTGAGCGCGCGCGGCGTTTACATGTACATGGAAACCGATATTCGCCCCGGCGCGCCTATTGAATTTGTAATGACTCTGCCACCGGAGATCACTTTGTCTGATCCTATTCGCGTGCGTTGCACCGGAACTGTTTTGCGCGTGGATAAATCAGGCACCGAACAAGGCGTAGCGGTCACCATCAGTAAATATGACTTTGTGAACAAGGAGTAACCGGCTGTTTAACACCTGCACCACCACCGCGAGAAAGTGCGCCCGGCTTGCCGCCTGGGCAGCGCTGCCGCTGCTCTCTGCTTCCTTGCTTGCGCAGGAACCGGGGCCGGTCCCGCTGGGTGAATTATTTCCCACAGAAACCAACGGTCAAAAATCCGTGCAACTGGCTGGATCTGGCATGAGCGTGGCCTCCGGCTCAGAGCTCTCGGCCGGCATTGCCGCAGCAACGCTTAAGCTATATCGCGGAGGCCAGGTGCGCATCTGCCCGCGCAGTGGGCTGAGCATCAGCGCCGGCGAGCACGGACTGATGCTGGCTACAGGCACAGGAGCTGTGGAGGTCGATTACAAGCTTGCACCGGACGCCGCTGATGTTCTGGTAACGCCGGACTTCAACATCGCGCTGGCAGGCCCAGGCACATTTCACTTTGCCCTGGAGGTGAACAAGCGGGGCGATACCTGCGTGAAGCCGCTGCCGGGGAATAGTGGTGAAATCTCCTTCTCTGAGTTGATGGGCGCGGGAACCTACAAGACCAAGGCCGATGAAGCCGTTTTCTTCCCCGGAGGCAAGGTTGACGGGCACACCGCTTTTACCGGCGATTGTAGCTGTCCGTCCGCGCCGCCAATCATGCGCGCAGAACAACAGCCTCCCGCGCAGCCAGAGCAGAAAAAAGAAGAGAATGCCCCGCCTAAACCAGCGGAGCGCGTGGTGGTCGCCAGCAATGATCCCACTACGCCCACGCCGCCGGAGCATCCTGGGCAAGTGCACGTAGAGGTGGATACTCCGTTTGTTTTCAGCGCCCGTCCATCCGGAGAGCGTCCATATTCGGTGGCCAAGGTGCAGGTTTCCACCTTGCCCAATCTATTTTTCCTGCAAGAAAAGGTCGATCCGCTCGTTCTTGCAGTAAAGCCGGCAGAAGTGTCTCAAAAAACAGAACCAGCGCCGCCTAAACCGGCGGAAAAACCAAAGCCGGAAAAGAAAGGTTTTATGGGCCGGATCAAGGGATTTTTCGGCTCCTTGTTCCACCGATAAGTTGTTGCTCAATGAGGAATTAGATACACTAACTTTAGCGCATGTACCGTTGTGAAACTTTTTTAGCGGCAAGGCGTCTATACTAGTAGATATCGCTATGTCTCTCGATCCGAATAAGCCGACGCCCGCTGAATCAAAGCCCCCTGAAAACCAGCCATCGGCGAACCAAACATCGGCAAACCAGGACGTAGTCAAGTTTTCCAGGGATGCAAAAGCCAACCCTGCCGTGATGCCTACATTGCTCGGCGCAGGCTATGGCACGTACCAGGTACGTCCGCAAAACTTTTTGCTGTCATTCGCAACCCACGCAGGCGCCATTGCGCTGCTGCTGTGGCTGCTGCATATCGCTGTACCCACCAAGCTTATTCCGCCTACCACTGTTACTCCGATTGAATTGTCCACTTACGTCCCGATGAAAGTCGGCAAAAATGGGCCAAGCGGCGGCGGCGGCGGCGATGCCAGCAAGTTGAAAGCTTCAGCCGGCACGCCTCCCAAGTCGGCCAAGCAGCAATTTACGCCGCCTACCGTGCTGGTGCAGCAGAAGAGCAAGCTCATGATTGAGCCCACGGTGGTTGCAGACCTGAAAACTCCACCAACCATGCAAGTAGGAGATCCGCTCTCAAAACTCATGACACCTTCGAATGGCGTGGGCAATGGCGGTGGAATCGGCAGCAATGATGGTGGCGGCATTGGTTCAGGACGCGGCGGCCCAGGCGTAGGGCCGGGAATCTATCACATTGGCGATGGAGTAAGCCCCCCTCACGCCATCTATGCCCCGGAGCCGGAATTTTCTGAGGAAGCGCGCAAAGCCAAATATCAGGGCGTTGTGGTGCTAAATATCATTGTCGGCACAGATGGCCGCGTGCACAGCCCCAGAGTGGTACGTGCACTGGGCATGGGCCTGGATGAAAAAGCCCTGGAAGGCGTCAAGACCTGGAAATTCGATCCATCCAAGAAGGACGGACGTCCGGTTGCGGTAGAGATGAATGTTGAAGTCACCTTCAACCTGTACTAAGCAGATTTAAAGAATTAAAAAGGAGATGCGGTTCTTCGCATCTCCTTTTTGCTTTTCTGAAATCCTCCATTAACGAGCAAGCTACGCGGGCATGAAGCAGGTGATCTCAGCTCGGGATACCTCGCGTTATTCCTGGACTTCTTCCAATTCGCCCTTTTCCTTCTTCTCCTGGCAGGCAATGCAGAAACGCGTCCAGGGCACAGCTTCCAGCCGCTTGGGATTGATCTCATTGCCGCAGTTTATGCACTCGCCAAAAGAACCTTCGCGGATGCGTTGCAGGGCGCTCTCAACCATCTGCAATAGCTGCCTGTCATTGTTGCTTTGCGAAAAAAGGAACTCCTTGGTATAGGAGCTGGCCGCGCGGTCGGCAATGTCCTGCGCGGAATCCTGATCGGCAATACGCCCGTCCTCTTCCGTGCGGCTTACCATCTTGCGCAGGCTCTGCTGCCGCTCTTCCAGCCGTTTCTTAAACGTATCCAGCTTTTTCTTGTCCATGCGTTTCGATAAGTTAATCATCTTAGTCGCCATGCTAAACACCGTCAAATAATGTCGTTGGAACGAGGGTTAGATGCTGAGCAAAGGGTTTCGGTCACCGCAATTGGACAAAAATCATTTCTGCAGAGAGAAACAGAAAGCATTGGAAAACAGAAAAGCGGCCCATCGGGCCGCTTTCGTCAAAGAGGCAAGTAGGAAAGGAAAATCTCTCAGGGAAGGCGATGCACGATGAAGCCCTGACTTGCGCCAGGACACACGGATTGAAGAAGTCTACAAACTTGGAAGAGGGTTGAAATCATATTCTTTTTTACGGCCTCTTTATTTGCTTATTAAGTAAGCAACTCGGAAACCAAAGCGATTTAAACTGGTGTGGAAAGCACTACACCAGAATAAACCTTTTATTTTCCTGACCTTAAGGAGATCTTCTGTTGGTTTTGTCTCAAGCAGAGGTGAACTTTCTCTAATCCTGAGTGGGTATTTAGATACCACTTTTAGCCTTCATCGTGCTTAGCCTGTGCTTTGGTCTGCTCTTCCATTGCTTTCAGCTTGTTGAGCAAGGCCTTGTAGCTGATCTTTAGGATCTTGGCAGCCTGGCGGCGATTCCAGCGTGTCTGTGCCAGAACTCGCTCAATAGCTTCGCGCTCCGCTTGCATGGCTGCACGCCGGCCAATCTCAAGCAGTGATGGCATTTCCATCTCCACGCCATCGCTCCCAGCCTGCACCGGCGGAGTGGAAACCGGAGCCGCCGTTGCTGTCGGCAAAGATGGAACCGACGATCCAAAAGAGGCCACAATCGGCTTGTGGGTGGAAAGTTCGCGGATAATTTGCGCTTCATTACCTACGATCACGTAGCGCTTAACCAGATTTTCCAGCTCGCGGATGTTGCCCGGCCAGGCATATTCCATCATGCGCGCAATGGCATACTCGCCGAACATGGCTGGCTTCTTGCCGTAGTGCTCGCTGTATTTTTCCAGAAAATATTTCAGAAAAACGGGAATCTCTTCTCGGCGCTCCCGCAACGGAGGAATGTGGATGGTAACAACATTCAGACGATAGAAAAGGTCTTCGCGAAACACGCCCTCTTCCACCGCTCGCTCCAGCGGCTTATTGGTGGCAGCCAAAACGCGGACATCCACCTGAATATCGCGTTTGCCGCCAAGGCGTGAAAATTCGCGGTCCTGCAGCACGTGCAGAAGTTTGGCTTGCAGGGCCGGGTGCATCTCACTCACCTCGTCTAAAAAAATTGTGCCGTTATTGGCCTGCTCAAACTTGCCCAGCTTCTGCCGGTTAGCGCCTGTGAAAGCTCCAGCTTCGTAGCCAAAAAGCTCGCTCTCCAGCAGTTCATGCGGGATAGCGGCGCAGTT
>DASRDW010000195.1:0-2572 GCA_035652415.1 Candidatus Angelobacter sp.
TACGCCGCCAACCTTTTTCCTCCTGACGTGCTGCGCCGCGTACTTGACGCGCACCGCATCGCGATTGAAAAAACCATGATCAGCGTGAAGTTTCCGCAGCGCTGGCGCGATGGGCGGGTATATGACGTTGTCTGTTAACTAAACAGGATCCAGGCGCGCTTTCTGTAGCCCATGCTTCTTTTTTATTTTGCTCGCTCTACCTCCACCAGGCACGAGTAAAACGTTGCTCCGCCGCCGATGTCGGTAAGCGTTTCTGAGGTCAGGCTGTTGATGCTCTTGCCGTCTGGAGTAAAACGGTTTGCGTTGAGCCTTGCGGCGACCACTCCCGGCTGGACTGCGCCGTTAACATGGGCGCGCAGGCGGACCTCGCCGCGATTGTTGAAGACCTTGACCCAATCGCCTTCATGGATGTCACGCTTTTGTGCGTCAGCGGCATGGATTTCCAGCAACTCCGGCTTTTCCATCTTCTGAAGGGATGGGATATTGGTGAATGAACTGTTTAGAAAATTATCTGCCTTGCGGGCCAGCAGTTCCAGCGGAAATTGCCGCGCCCGTTCTGAGAGCCGCGACTCTTCCGGCGGCACGAAAGAAACAACCGGATCCATGCCTTGCTCTTCCAGGCTTTTGCTGTACAGCTCAGCTTTGCTGCTGGCGGTGGCAAACCCGCCTTTGGCAAATGGCAGAAAGGGACCATCGCCGATGTTAAGACGAACGTGCCCTTCAGCTTCTAGGCGCTCGCGAGTAATGCCGTCCATCCACTTTTCCCAGCCCGCAGGCCTTGAAATAGTAGCCGGTGATAATGTCGCGTCGATCATGGCATCAGCATCCTGCTGGAAGCATTCTTCAGTGAAGCCCATGCGCTGCGCCAGAGCAGCGAACATTGCAGTGTTTGAACGAGACTCGCCCAGCGGCTCAATTGCCTGGCTGGACAACTGCAGATAGGTGTGACCGTACGCCCTGTTCAACTCTTTGTGCTCAAGAAACGTGGTAGCAGGGAGAACAATGTCGGCATATCTTGTGGTGTCAGTGAAAAACTGTTCATGCACCACAGTAAAAAGATCAGGACGCAGAAAACCGCGTATTACGTCATGGTGGTTCGGCGCAACCACCGCAGGATTTGAGTTGTAAACAAACACCGCTTTCACCGGCGGATCAGAAAGCTGGGTTAGGGCTTTGCCCAGCTCAGACATGTTTATGATTCGCGCTGGCCGTCCAAGTGGGCTTTTGGCCATCAGGTCAGGCCGCTCCAGCGCGTGGACGTTCATATAAAACGCGCCGCTGGTAGAAAGCTGCAAACCGCCGCCCACCTCTGCCCACGAGCCGGTAATGCAGGGCAGCATGGCGACAGCCCGCATGGCGGAGCCGCCGTTCTGCGAGCGCTGTATGCCATAATTCACGCGTATCGCCGCAGGACGCACTGTAGCGTATTCACGCGCCAGCTTTGTGATGTCGTCTGCGCTGATTCCTGTCCAGCCGGAAACGCGTTCCGGCGGATAATCCTGTACGCGCTTCTTTAGCTCATCGAAACCAAGCGTGTACTTGCTGACGTAGTCGGCGTTGTAAAGGTTCTCATTGATGATTACGTGCATCATTGCCAGAGCCAGAGCCACGTCTGTGCCCGGATTAATGGGCAAATACCAATCAGCGCAGCGCGCCGTCCGCGTCTTGTAAGGATCAATCACTACCAGCTTTGCGCCTTTGCGCCGTGCTTCTTCAATAAAGGGCCACAGGTGGACGTTCGTGGCATGAATATTGGCTCCCCAGGCAATGATGTACTTTGAATCGCGAAAAGCCTGCGGCTCCATGCCCACGTTGCGGCCGATGACGGTTTGCATTCCGGCGGCGCCGGCAGAAGCGCAGATCGTACGGTCCAACTGTGAAGCGCCCAGGCGATAGAAGAAGCGATGCGCCATGCCGGAATAGCTCAGCAAGCCCATATTGCCGGCATAAGAATAAGGAAGAATAGCTTCCGGGCCAAAGTCGTCTGAGACTTTCTGGAATCGCCGGGAAATCTCATCCAGGGCTTCATCCCAGGATATGCGCGTGAAGTCGCTGGCATCGCACTTGCCCTGCCCTTTGGGCGCAGTTCTCCGCATGGGATATAACAAGCGGTCAGGCGAGTACACGCGATCCAGATACTTGGTTACTTTGGCGCACAGAAAGCCGCGCGTTACCGGATGTGCAGGGTCTCCCTGCACGCGCGTAGCCCGGCCCTCTTCCACTGTTACCAGGATTCCGCAGGCATCTGGGCAATCATGCGAACAGACGGCATGAACAACCTTCTTCATAATGACATTATAGTTTCATTGTGCAAATTCGCTGAGCACATTAGGTCAGGGAAATAAAAAAGCGCCGGGGGTTGAACCGGCGCTTTTGGTAATGATTTTCAGTTCTGTTTTGCAGTTCTTACGGCAGTATGTAGCGAATGCTTACGTAGCCAAGCATCAGGTGCGCGTTCTTCGGCGCTCCTGCCGCCACAAACCACGGCGCGCGCGTCAAGTACGACGCCTGCGTGATCAGCAGCACTGCCCCGTATTGCGGGCTCTTCCAGAACGTCTGCGTCCAATCGATC
>DASRDW010000196.1:0-11521 GCA_035652415.1 Candidatus Angelobacter sp.
AGCAATGGAGGCCTGCTGGTTGGGGCGGCTACAACGCAGCGTCCGGAATTATTCCGTGCTGTGATCTGCGATCATCCTGATCTGGATATTGTCCGCTATCCCAAATTGAAGAATCACAGCAGCCCTTTCATGTTGGAATATGGCAATGCAGATGATCCGGACCAATTCAAATTCGTTTATGCCTATTCGCCTTACCAGCATGTGGTTCCGGGTACAAAATATCCCGCGATGTTGTTTACCAGTGGCGATGAAGACACACGGGTCCCGCCGGAGCAGGCCCGCAAAATGACGGCACGCATGCAGGCAGCCACGCATTCCGGCCTTCCCGTAATGCTCATGTATGACGCTAAAGCCGGGCATTCCGGCGGGCGCCCACTTAGCCAGACGATAGAAGAAGAGGCCTTGAAGCTGACTTTTCTTGTGTGGCAATTAGATATGAAACTGGACCAGCAACCAACGATTGCTCAAGGAAAGAGCTTATCGCATGAATAAGCTCCTGCAGAATGGTAACCGTGCTGGCTAATATCCAGAGAATGAAAGCCGCGACTCGATGGCTGATCATTGCAGGCCTATGCGTGGCTGCCTCTGCAGTGGTGGCGATGCTTCAGCCAATCGCTCAGCCACAGGCTTACCATAATTTTGCCGACCAGCGGACGATCTTTGGAATCGCCCATGCCATGGATGTGCTCTCCAACATCGCGTTTCTTGTCTCTGGTCTGCTTGGGCTCTGGTTTGTGTTGCGGGCGGGAAAGACCCTGGACACGGGTACGCGCTGGGCTTTTGCAATTCTATTCTTGGGCCTTGTTCTTACCAGCGCCGGCTCGGCTTACTACCATCTGGATCCCGATAACCAGCGGCTGGTCTTTGATCGTTTGCCAATGATCATTGCCATGGCAGGTTGTATTGGCGCAATCGTAGCAGACCGATTTGGCGGGGCATCAGCATGGGGCATTACAGCACTTCTGGCGGTTGGGCTGTGGACGGTTCATCGCTGGAACGTCACTGAAGAGTTGGGTCAGGGTGATCTACGCTGGTATGCGCTGTATCAGGGACTGATCATTTTGGTTGGAGTGTTGCTGCTGGTTTTATTTCCATCGCGCAATGCAGCGACGCCAGCATTTGTGTTTGCTGTTGCAGGGAACATCGCTGCCAAGGTCTTTGAACTGCTCGATAAACCGATTTACAGCCTGGGCGGGATTGTGAGCGGACATACATTGAAGCACTTGAGTGCTGGGCTGGCGTTTCTGCCGCTGGCATTCCTGATTCGGCGAATAGGGCAGCAGCGCATGGTGGATGACTCGCTACGTCCAGATCTCATGTCAGTAGGATCTGGCAATTAGGAGAACCCTTTTCTCAAAGCAATTTTAGCGTTGCTGTAGGTTTGGCGCGCAGAGCCAGTAAACGCCAATTTAAGGCGGGGTTTGGCGAGTCTGCGGGAACAGCCGATAGAAGTTTTCTGACGTTTGCTTGCCAATTTCTTCTTTGCTGCTTCCGCGTAGCTGGGCAATAGCTTCGGCGGTATTCACCACAAAGCCTGGCTCATTGCGTTTACCCCTGTGCGGCACCGGCGCCAGATAAGGCGAATCAGTCTCTATCAACATGCGGTCCAGCGGTACTTGCTTCGCGGCTGCGCGAATATTTTCCGCCTTAGGGAAGCTGACGTTTCCGGCAAAAGAGATATAGAAGCCAATATCCAACGCCGCCTGCGCGTGCTTCCATTCGCCGGTGAAGCAATGCAGGATTCCGGACAAGCCGGAAGGCGCCCAGTGGTTGCGCAGCATTTCGAGCGTGTCATCCCAGGCATTTTCACTGTTGTTGCTGGGGCGGCAGTGAATGATGATCGGCAGCTTTGCTTCAGCCGCCAACTCCATTTGACGGCTAAAGACTTCTTTTTGTACCTCACGCGGCGAGTGATCGTAAAAATAGTCGAGGCCGATTTCACCCCAGGCAATTAGCTTGGGATGCTTGGCTAGCCGCGACATCTCATTATAATCCGCGGTTGTGGCCACGCTGGCCTCATGCGGATGCAAGCCCGTGCTGGCGAAGATCCAGTCATGCTGCTCAGCGATCTTCAGCGCGCAGTCATAAGTCCCCGGATCCGTTCCGCTGCCGATAGCCAAAATGCGCTGCAGGCCAGCTTCACGCGCACGGCTAAGCATCTCTGCACGGTCGGAGTCGAACTTGTTGCCCTCAAGATGGGCGTGAGAATCGATGTACACTTTTTCCCCAAGTAACAGCTGAAGATTATCGAAAGAGATCACGCTTTTTATCAAAGCCCTTTACATAGATACCTCCGTGACAGGAGCTAATGCCAAGTGTCACTTCGATTTTTGGTTTGCAAGCCCTGTCTTGATCGTGGGTAACTTGAAGGTCCCGTTCCACCGTCATGTATCCTGGAGCGGTGCCACGCAGGAGATAGTTGCCCTTAGGCACTGGCCCGAAAACAAATTTGCCATTGCTATCAACTTTGGCAGTCGAAAGCAGGTTGCCATTGGGAGTTACAAGAGTCAGCACTACACCATCTGGACGTTCTCCGATAATGTTTTGAATTCGGCCGCAGACCGATTTTACTGACGCGCGTTTATGGTACTTGTAGCATTCATCTAGTGACCGGGCAGCGACAGACTGAAGCAAAATGCATCCCAGCGCAACGAAACGAAAGTAAAGAAGTTGCTTCCGCATCAGCCGCCCTAACCGATATCGGACCTCGGCAAATGTAATCTGCCAAACCAGAAGCCCAGTCTTTATGTAATTTATTTCAATTTCGCCCCAATCGGCACATCTTCCAGAAATCCCGCTAGCACAGGCTTGCCATCTTCGCCGACTGAAGCAGCGACAATCATGCCGTTAGACTCCAGCCCGCGCAGCTTGCGCGGTTGAAGATTGGCCACGATCACAACTTTGCGTCCGACCAGATCCTCAGGTTTGTACGCCAAAGCAATGCCAGCAACAAGCTGACGGACTTCTGTTCCTATATCGACTTCAAGACGCAACAGCTTATCCGCGCCTTTTACTTTTTCGGCCACTTTCACCTGGCCCACGCGCAGCTCGACCTTCAGGAAATCGTCAATAGAGATTTTTCCGTCGGCGACGGCTAGGACTGGCGCAGCAGCTTTTGCAGCAGGCGCAGTTTCTGTTGGACCATGAGCGGCCTGTGTGGCTGGCTGTCCCGGGCGAGCGCCTTCGCCAGCAGGGGCCTGAGCGGTAGCAGTTGACGTTGAGGTGGAGACAGCCTGAGCAGCACGCTCCTGTTCCATCTGTTGCATCCTCTCAATATGTGTTTTATCGGCGCGGGGAAACACGGGTTCAACTTTTCCCAGCTTGCCGCCTAATGGCAGTTGCCCCCACTTAAGATCGGCCAACTTAAATTTGCTGATCTCTCCCAGTCCGAGCTGTTTCCAAATCTTGGTGGTTGACTCCGGCAGAACCGGGTACGCTAGTGCGGTAACAATGCGCAGCGCTTCCGCCGTGGTATAAAGAATGGTAGCCAGACGCGCCTTGTTCTCCTCGCCTTCTTTTTCGGCGACAATCCACGGCTCTTCATCCACCAGATACTTGTTCACTGCGCCAACCAGGCTCCATACCGATTCCAAGGCGCGAGAAAATTGGTAATCGTCAAATAGCTGGCCAAATTCTTCAATGGTAGACAGCGCGTGCTCTTTGATCGCGTCATCCGTACCGCGGCGCGCCACCGTTGGAGACGGATAAGGCACCGTGCCGTTGAAATAACGGTTGATCATGGTCAGCGTGCGGCTGGCCAGGTTGCCGTAATCGTTGGCGAGATCAGAGTTGTAGCGCTGCACCAGCGCGTCAAAGCTGAAAGAGCCATCGCTGCCAAAGACAACTTCGCGCAGCAGGAAATAACGCAGCGCGTCATTGCCCATTACGTCGATGACCGAATCCGCGCGTACAATATTGCCGCGGGTCT
Source organism: Candidatus Angelobacter sp. (assembly GCA_035652415.1). Lineage (GTDB taxonomy): Bacteria > Acidobacteriota > Terriglobia > Terriglobales > Acidobacteriaceae > Angelobacter. Next base: position 3,929 of record DASRDW010000196.1, read on the forward strand.
TGGACATTTTGCTCTCTTCAAAGAGCAGCCAGCCGTGCGCAATGACCGACTTTGGCAGCGGCAACTCCGCTGCCATGAGGAAGGCCGGCCAGTAAACGCAATGGAAGCGGATGATCTCCTTGCCGATCATGTGCACATCTGCAGGCCAGTAATGCTCAAATTTTTTCTGCTCGTCTTCTTCCTTTGCGCCCAGGCCAATGGCGGTGCAGTAATTGCTGAGCGCATCAAGCCAGACATACATCACGTGCTTTGGATCGCCGGGAACGGGAATGCCCCACTTGAAGGTGCTGCGGCTGATAGAGAGATCGCGCAGTCCGCTTTTGACAAAAGCGATCACCTCATTGCGCCGTGTCTCCGGACGTATGAAGCCAGGATTCTGCTGATAGTGCGCCAGCAGCTTGTCAGCAAAGGCCGAGAGCTTGAAGTAATAGTTCTCTTCGCTCACGGTCTCCGTTGGACGGCCGCACTCTGGGCAAGGTGCGCCGGGACCAACAGAATCGACATAAAGTTCGTCGAAGACACAATATTGGCCGGTGTACGTACCCTTATAAATGAAGCCTTTTTCCTGGATGCGCTTCCACAACTCCTGCGCGCCGCGCTTATGGCGAGGTTCGGTGGTGCGGATGTAGTCATCGTAGGAGATGCCCATCTTGTCAAACAGCGCGCGAAATTCGGCGGAGATCTTGTCCACCCACTTTTGTGGAGGCGTCTGGGCTTCACTGGCAGAGCGCTCGATTTTTACGCCATGCTCATCAGTGCCGGTGAGGAAACGCGTGTCAAAACCCAGCATGCGCTTGCGCCGCGCAATGGCGTCGCAAACCAGCGTGGTGTAAGCGTGGCCAATATGCGGCCGCGCATTTACGTAGTAAATGGGCGTCGTGATGTAGAACTTGTTGCCCTTATCCATTGTTTAGTTCCAGATAAACTTTAATAGCTTCCTGCATGACCGTTTTCAGCGGCACATTCTGTTCTTGGGCGATGCGTCGGCAATCTTCGTACTCAGGAGCGTAGTTGCTGATACTGCCGTTGAGGTTGGCCAGCTTCATGCGAACTTCTCCCCATTGAGTGTTGATGCTGACATGCCGGCGCGTTAGCGCCGCACGAGTTTCCTGCCGCATGCGAACGCCAAGCGTGGTGGTTTCAGCCAGGATCATCTTTGTAAGCCGCTGCCCATCTTCCGGACGGCACAGGACGGTCAGCAACATGCCGGGGCGATTTTTCTTCATCTGTACCGGTGTACCAAAGACGTCCAGCGCACCCTGCTTGAGCGCCTGCTCCATCACATAGCCAAAGACTTGCGGAGACATATCGTCAACGTTGGCTTCCAGCACGCTGATCTCTTCCACCGGAAATGGTGATTTTTCTATGTCAGATTGCGCAAAAGCGGCGCCGTCCAGGAATCCTGGCTTTAGGCCCTCCGACTCCGTTTCACCGATGGTGAGCCGGACGACGTTGGGGAAGTTCTTAAAGTTGCGCGTTCCCGCGCCGTAAGCCGTCTTCCGTGGCTTCATTGCAGGAAAATTCACATAGCGCGAGGCCAGCACGCTCACAATGGCGGCGCCTGTTGGCGTGACCAGCTCTTTTTGAATTTCACCGGAATATACCGGCGCGTTCTTCAATAGCTCCAGCGTGGCTGGTGCGGGGATAGGGAAAGTTCCGTGAGCGCATACCACCGTCCCGCCACCGACGTTCAGCGGAGAGCAAACCCATTCATCTACGCCAAGTGCTTCCGCGCCGACTGAAGCGCACACGATATCGACAATCGCGTCAATCGCGCCGACTTCATGGAAATGAATCTTCTCGATATCGCTGTTGTGCACCTTGGCTTCCGCCGCGCCGAGCGCTTCAAAAATCTTTATCGCACGATCTTTCGCCGATTGGCTGATTGCCGCCTGATTGATGATCTGGCGGATTTCTCTTAGGCCGCGATGCGGGTGAGTGTGCGAATGGTTCAATTGTGGAGCGCAGGCGCCCTCGCCTGCGTCTGCGTGGCCGGTCGCGTGCGTGTGCTCATGTCTACTGTGGGAATGCTCATGGCCGTGAAGCTGGGAGTGCGAATGTTGCCTCGCAGGCGAGGGCGCCTGCGCTCCACGATTATGTTCGTGTTCATGATCGTGTCCATGAGAATGGGAGCGACTGTGGGAGTGGGCCTCGGCCGGGCTGATTGTTGATGGCTGATGGCTGTGTGCTTCTGCCCAGAACTCTTCGCGCGGCAGCTCTTTCTCACCGGCGGCAATCACATCGAGCTTGGTAGCGCTGATGCCGCTGCGGTCCACGCGTGAAATCTCCAGACGTGCATCAACGCCGAGAGCTTTAACCGTGCGGGTGAAGACCTCAGGCGGAACTCCGGCATCCAGCAGCGCGCCCAGGAACATATCGCCGCTGATTCCGGAAAAGCACTCTAAGTAAGCGATGCGCATGAAAAGCCAAGCTCAACAAAAGAAGTGATTTGGAACGAAATCTTTGACCTAGTAACTGCGAGAGATCCTTCGCTACGCTCAGGATTCGCTTGCAGGACTTCGCTATCGCTCACGCCTGCAAAGCGGCTCAAATTCTCATCATAGGGTTCAGCGGGGCATGGCGTCAAACAGCTTCTGTTTTAAGTGTTTGTTATAATCGCCTTTTCCGTCAGTAACTTACGGCCAAACCAGCTCAGGCCGCCAATCTCAAAGCCAAAGGCAAACACTTGTATTTGGAACTACAGCAGCAGCTTATCCAGCGGGTCCGCGATCTTCTTAAGCGCCAGTATGACGTTGAATTACCACGCATTGTAGTCGACCAGCCGCCGAACGTTGGCCTGGGTGAGTACGCGCTGCCGCTCAGCTTTGAACTGGCAAAGAAGCTGCGCAAGCCGCCGCGCAAAATCGCTGAGGAAATCGTCGCCGGGCTTGGGCAAGTGCCGGGCTTCAAGAAGTTTGAGGTTGCGGGCGCCGGTTACATAAATGCACGGCTCAATCGAGAAGAGGCGGCGCGGATAATGTTGCAGCGGGAAGGGAAGCAGGGATCGGCTGCAGGACAGAAGATTCTTGTCGAGCACACCAGCATCAATCCCAACAAAGCCGCCCACATCGGGCACCTGCGCAACGCGATTCTGGGCGATACCTTTGTTCATTTACTGCAAGCCGCTGGCGCGTATGTGGATGTGCAGAACTATATCGACAACACCGGCGTGCAAGTGGCGGACGTAGTGGTTGGATTTCTCTATCTGGAGAAGAAAGGGAAGGCCGAGATCGAGGCCTTGATCGCGGCCAGTGAAGCTCCGCCACGCTCGTTCGATTACTACTGCTGGGACCTCTACGCGCGTGTTTCGCAATGGTATGAGGAGAGCAAAGACAATCTGAAGCTTCGCCTGCAGGCGCTGCACGATATTGAGAAAGGCGGGAATGAAGCGGCTGAGATCGGCAAGCTGATTTCCAATGCCATTATCCGGCGGCATCTTGAAACCATGGAGCGGCTGGGCATTGAATACGATTTTCTGCCGCAGGAGAGCGAGATTCTCCACCTGCATTTTTGGGAGTTGGCCTTTGAGCAGTTAAAGCAGAAAGGCGTGCTCTACTTTGAGACCGAAGGCAAGAACAAAGGCTGCTGGGTGATGAAGCGGGCGTCTTCTTCGCCAACCGCGAAAAAGCAATCCGCAGCCGAGAGCAATGATGTTCCTGAAGCCAAAGAAGGTCCGGATGAAGATGCAAAAGTCATCGTGCGCTCAAATAACACGGTGACCTATGTGGGCAAAGATATTGCCTATCACTTGTGGAAGTTTGGGCTGCTGGGCCGCGATTTTGGCTATCAACATTTTTATCGCTATCCCAACGGCCGGCAAGTTTGGATCTCCGCCGAGAGCGGCGAGGCCAATCATCCACATTTTGGCGGGGTAAATGCCATCTATAACGTGATTGATTCGCGTCAGGCCGACCCGCAGAACAATGTAATTGAAGCGATTCGCGGCCTGGGCTATGCAGAGCAGGCGGAGAACTATCACCATTTTTCGTATGAGATGGTGGCACTGACACCGCGCTGCGCCCTGGAACTGGGCTATGACGTATCCGAAGAAGAGCAGAAACGCTCTTATATAGAGGTATCTGGCCGCAAAGGTTTTGGCGTAAAGGCAGATGATCTTATCGACGCTCTGATCGCGGCGGCGCAAAAGGAAGTAGATGCGCGACATCCGGAGATGACCGAGGCGGAGCGGCGCAGCATTGCTTCGCAAATTGCCATCGGAGCGCTGCGGTATTTCATGCTCAAGTTCACCAAGACATCAGTGATTGCCTTCGATTTCAAAGAAGCGCTGAGCTTTGAAGGTGAGACCGGCCCTTACGCACAATATGCCATCGTGCGCGCTACCAATATCTTCCGCAAAGCCGGCATGAGTGCAGAAGAGATTCTGGCAGCCGAAACCGATCTGCGGTTTTTGAAAGAAGATGATGAACTGTGGGAACTCTGGCTCCGCGCCGGCCAGCTTTCCAGCATGGTAGAGCAGTGCATCAGCACCACTGAGCCAGCTTACGCGGCGAAATATGCGTTCCAATTGGCGCAGCAATTTAACAATTTTTACCACAAGCACCACATCCTCACTGAGGCTGACGAAGCACGAAAGCACTTCTTGTTGGCCACGGCTGCGGTAGTACGTCGCGCACTGATTCAGAGCCTGGCGCTGATGGGCATCGACGCGCCACCGGTGATGTAAGGGAGACATCTTGATTTTTCGCAATTGGCTGCAGAAGGGCCAATCAATCCGGTTTTCTCGCCGATAAGCCACGCAACCGCATACGTGCCTGCGGTTTTATAATCATCGGCGTGACCAGCTTCTCCCTAGCAACCGGTTTTGCGGACCAGGGCAAAGAACAGCAAAGCCCGCACCTGCGTGTGCACACGGTAAATATCTTTGTCCGCGACCAGGAGCGCAGCCTGCGCTTTTTCCTTGATCAGCTTGGTTTCAGCCTGGCGTTCGACGTTCGTCTGCAAACCGGCAATCGATGGCTGGCGGTTGCTCCGCCGGATGGCACAGCGGTGTTGACGCTGATTGCGCCCGAACCGGAATCTGAACTGGCCAAGCTCATTGGCCGTTCCACGGGAATAGTTTTTGTAACTGAAGATGTTGCCGCTAAATACGTTGAGTGGAGAAAAAACGGCGTTCGCTTTCACAACACGCCGCGGCTTCGACGCGTGAAATATCAGCCGGTGGAAGAGAGCGCAGCGCAAACGCTGCTGCTGGGCAAGCAAGCTCCAGTCTGGGGCGGCGTTTTCACACGATTTGAAGACATTGACGGCAACACGTTTTCACTGGTCAGCTTTGATGAGATGAATCAGGCAGTGGCAGAGCAACGGCGCGCAGCCGCAGAAAAACTGGAGTCGGAACGCCGCGCCGCGCATGAAATGGAGATCGCCCGGCAGGTGCAAGCTCGGCTCTTTCCTCAGAGCCTGCCGCCGATGAAGACGCTTGATTACGCAGGAACCTGCATACAGGCGCACCAGGTCGGCGGCGATTATTATGACTTTCTCCCTCTTGGCGATGGCCGGTTGGGTCTGGTGCTGGGCGATATCGCGGGCAAGGGAATTGCCGGCGCGCTGCTCATGGCCAATCTCCAGGCCAACCTGCGCAGCCAGTGCGCGATGGCCCTGGATGAGCCGCAGCGGCTTTTGCGCTCAGTCAACCAGTTGTTCTATGACAACACGGCAGATAACGCTTATGCCACGCTCTTCTTTGCCGAATATGACGATGGCACGCAACGCCTGCGCTACATCAATTGCGGACATCTGCCTGCTCTCCTGCTTCGCCACGATGGCGCTCTAGTGAAGCTGGACTCTACCTGCACCGTGCTGGGATTGTTCAATGAGTGGGACTGCGCCATCCGCGAGTGCCAATTGAGCGCCGGAGATACGCTGGCCATTTATACAGACGGAGTCACAGAAACTTTCAGCGCGACCGAGGAAGAATTTGGTGAAGGTCGGCTGGTGGCAGCTTTGCGGCGCTGGCGTGAACTAAATGCGCGAGAGCTGCTAGCTGCCGTGGTGGATGAAGTTAAGCACTTCTGCCCAGGCGAGCAATATGACGACATTACGTTGATTGTGGCGCGAGGACGGTGAACATTCCAATGAAGTTTCAAAAGAGAATTCTTAAAATTCTTTTGCTGGTTGGGATCCTGATTTTTCTATTACCAAATCTGGCGACTGCACGGAAGACAGGTTTGACGCCAAGCGAGCCAGTGAGCGGGTTGCAAATGATTATCTCTCGCGCAGAGACAGAGGATGGACTCTCGAATATCCCGAAATTCAGGGTTGAGTTGCGCAACACCGGGGAAAATGACCTGATTCTGAATCTGGGAATCATGCTTGCCAATGGCAGGAAACAATATCCCAATGCCATCGTCCTGGTTCTTACTGATCAGGACAGAAAGTCACGCCGGCTTGAGCTTCGTGACCCTGCGGCGATTGGCGGTCGAATGGATCCATTAATTGTGCCATTGCCGGTTGGCTCCAGCTACTCTCTTCCGGTGGATTTGGATAAGTATTGGGCAGCGGCTTCCCGGGAGATCGAGTACAAATTAAATCCTGGAAGTTATTCTCTTGTGGCGGAATTTACAGGAAGAGCTGTTTCCAGGCAATCAGCCAATCTTGATGTAAAGGGAATCGCACTTATGCCGTATTGGGAAGGGACTGTCACGTCAAATCAATTGTCGTTTGAGACGCCAGCCACTCATTAACTCCATTGCCTGTTCTCATCAAAGCCGGGCAAAATCAGTTAGGCTTGCGAGTTTTAGCTTTGGATTTCAGGGCCTTTCGCACTGTGTTATTGTCCACCAGAGTGATAGACATGCCCGTGTAGCTGCTATCGCTTGAACGCTCTTTCAACCAGCCAGTGCCGCCACAGTCGTGAGGGCATTGTTCAAAAAACATGGCTTTGCCATCCCAATGGCCTTTATGTTTTGGACACATCCGGGTGCGAAGCGGTTCTTTGGCGTACAACAACCTTCCGAGCAGATTCGACTTTTTGATATCAATAGAAATCTGACCCAGATATTCGTAATAGTCATGACCCGATTCAAAGTCGTTGCGAGCCAGGTCTGGATCAATATTGTTCTTGGTGACGCAATCCATCCAGGTTTGGATCGCTTTACAAAAACTACGGAGCGGCAGAACAGGCTGATGGTAATAATCCTCCAGCTTAGCCAGCAGTTCCTGGGCTTCTGCATCATTGCGGATCTTGCTATTCATTTCTCTGCTCCCTAACGCGCGAATCCAGATCGGGAAGCCCTTTACTATTTAACTATCTGCCATTGCTCTCAAAGCTTTTCACAAACTCCACCAGGCTTCTTACGGCAATCCCTGATGGCCCTTTGGCGATCCAGCTCTTATTCTCGTCGATCCACGCGGTGCCGGCGATATCGAGATGGACCCAGGGCGTTTCTTCAGCAAATTCTTTCAGGAAGACGGCAGCCGTGCTGGCGCCGCCCCAGCGCCCGCCGGTGTTCATAATGTCGGCAATGTTGGAGCGGATCATGTCGAGATATTCTTGATCGAGCGGCAGACGCCAGAATTTTTCTCCTGACCGCTGCAAGGCGTTCGTAAAGTGTTGGTACACGCTTTCATCGTTGG
>DASRDW010000197.1:0-9843 GCA_035652415.1 Candidatus Angelobacter sp.
TCCAGCGTTTGCGGCAAAGGCTCAGGCTTCGCGGGGACCATCTGCAACTCAACGATGCGGTGCTGGCTTGCGGTGATACGCGTCTCGCCCAGTACGTGCGAGCCGTCATTCATAATCGCTTCCAGTTGCACGTTGGCTGAGGTTGCAGGAAGAATGTGGGCGCGCGTAGCCAGGATTTCCGAGGCTTGTTTCACCGCGACGGCAAAGTCGCCGGTCATGGCCGTGAGCGCGGCCAGAAACAAGTTGCCAAAATTGTGGCCCTCAAGATCGCCTGTACTGGAGAAGCGATACTGAAAGAGCTTTGACAGCAGGCTCTCATCTTCTGAAACAGCAACCAGGCAGTTGCGCACGTCTCCCGGAGGCAACATGCCAAGTTCGCGGCGCAGGCGTCCGCTGGAACCGCCATCATCGCTGACGGTAACAATGGCCGTAAGATCAGAGATAAACTGCCCTTCCGGCGGAACTTCACCGGCATGGACCGTGTATTGCTTCAGCCCCTTGAGCAAGGTTGAAAGACCAGTGCCTCCGCCGATGGCTACTACACGAATTCCGTTGGGAAAGCGGCCCCGAGTCTCTGTGTGGGACGCCATTGAAACTCTAGTATTTCCTGGGCTCAGGCTGGGAATCGGTTGGCTCAGGATAGAGTAACTCAGTGAAACGAGGATCGTCCGCCATGTTCTGGAAGTCAGAGTCGTTCCGCGCCTGGAAGCGGTTCTGCGGGTTCAGGCGGATGGCTTCACTCAGGTTCTTGAGCGATGCTTCCACTTGCCCGGTGAGGCAATCCACTACCGCCATGCCGTAATAGGCAAAATCAGCCTTCGCATTCTGCTTAAGGATCTTCTCCAGATGACTGCGCGCCTGATCAAACTGGCCGGAGTTCATCAGGGAGACCGCGTAATCAAAATGCTCTTCCTGGGTTTTAAAAGTGGTGGCTGCGCCCGCTAACTGCTGATTGCATAAATTGAGGTGGACACGGGCGCGGTCCAGCAGTTCGCGTGTTCCACCGGCAATAATCTTCTCCAACAATGTCTTTGCCTTATCAAACTTATGCTCCTGCATGGCCTTAATAGCGGCCTCGTAGTTTTGCACAGCTTGTGCAAAACCAGGGTCTTCTCTGAACGTCGGCTTTTGCGGGGGGACAGGCGGCTTCTTCCCAGACATCGTCGTTCTATTCCTAATACCTTTTGTTTTAATATATTTAGCAGGAGAACGCTTAACGCTTCCTGCCAGTTTTTTCTTCATTCTGTTGTTTCCTTGCGGCCCAAGCCAGAATAGCGGGAAATTTGGGCTGTGGAAATCAGACTGATCAGCTATCCGTAAGCTAAGGGCAGCTTAAGGGTTGCTGCCCTTTATACGCAGAAATTCACCATGCGTCAACTGAACCAGAAATGGTGCAACTTTTTACTTAATCGGGGGCACATTCTGCAGATCAATTGTTTCGAAATCGTGGCGCATGATTCCGTCACGAATCATCTTGGCCGACCATCCTTTTTGGGATTGCCGGTACGTATAAAGCGATTCCTGCATACAGGTGCTGCAGCTGGCTCCGTGCATTCCCTCAAAGCAGCTCCGCAGGCTGGTGTGGCCATGGTTGCGATCACAGAAGCAATAGCACGGCATCTGATAGGCCACTGAAGAGGCCTTGGCTGCAGCCTTGTATGCCGCTTTTTGTGCCGGCATGATTGCGCCGGCATCAGCAAGCTGTTTTTCCGTCAGGATCGGGGGCAGTTTGGCTCCCGCAGCAGGTGGAGCAGAATGAAAAGCGGGAACGTTGTTGTTCGATCCCGCAAGCTGAGCATGAGTCATGACGGCAGCAAGCACAAGAGTAACCACAGCAAGAAGATGCTTCATAAGGAGGCTATTTTACTCCAGATTGAGCTATTCTCAAAAGCTACGGACCAAACTGGAACCCGCGTATAATCTAGACGTGAGTTGAGTCTGAATGGAAACACCTGAGCCAGCAGCCACACCTTCTTCCCCAAGCGAACCCACAGCGGCCGCGCCCGCGCCCGTGCCTGAATCCGCCAACTTGCGAGCCTTGCGTACATGGGGCCTTGACCTGTTTCTCGCCTTTTTGGTGTTGTTCTTTATCGGCTTATTTTTGTATCAACCAGTAAAAGTTGAAGGCGGCAGCATGGAGCCGGGACTGGAAGACCAGGAGCGGATCTTCATCAACAAGCTGGTTTACCGCTTTGAGAGCATTGAACGCGGCGATATTATCGTTTTCCGCTACCCTCGCGACACGCGCAAGAGCTTTATAAAGCGCGTCATCGGCATACCGGGCGATCGCATCCGCATCTCGTACGGGCACGTCTATGTGAATGGTGAGGAACTGCCTGAGCCGTATGTACCACCGGACTATCAGGATGCGCGGTCTTTTTCTGAAATCGTTGTTCCCAACAACGCTTATTTTGTGCTTGGCGATCATCGCTCCATGTCAAATGACAGCCGCGAATTTGGCCCGGTGATGCGCAGCTATGTCTATGGCAAGGCCGTCTTCGGCTATTGGCCTATGGAGAAGCTGGGAGTCGTGCACTAGAAGCAGCGGCTGGCCGCCAGCAGTCACAGCGAGCAAGAAAACTGCCCCGGCCTCCTGAATACCCAAACAAAAAAGAACCCAGACGCAGCTTCGGATATCAAAACAGTTAGGAAGAGGAATCCGAACTATTGAATTGCATTCAGCCGGCTATGAAGCTTTGGCCATTGATGGGGAGAAATCATGTTTTCAAAATTGCAGGTTGCGCTCATTCGCAAGTTCACCAGAAAACGTTTGGGGAAAGACATTGCTCCGCTCGAAACGACTGCAACCCATCATGGCGTGCTCATTCCTTATGCCAAATTCAGCATGGCCCTTGAGAAAACCAACCTTGTCCCTGCAAAGCTGAAGGTTCTGGGGCAAATTCGCGCTGCCAAGCTGGTGGAATGTCCTTTTTGAATCGACATCAACTCTGCCGGGGGCAGACTCGCAGGCTTGAGTGACGACCAGATTCGCAATCTGAATTGGTATGCGGAGAGCGACCTTTTCAGCCCGGATGAAAAGCTGGTGCTGGAATTGGCTGATGCCATCACCGCCACGCCATCGAAAGTGACACCTGAACTGCGCGAGCGATTGCAAAAGCGCTTCTCTACACCACAGTTGGTCGAACTGGGAGCAGCCATCGCCTGGGAGAATTATCGCGCGCGCTCCAACCGCGTTTTTGGTTTTGGCAGTGAGGGCTTTTACACACCGAAAGCAGAAGCAGCCGGTTGATGGTCTGCTCCTGCTTTTTTGATTTACCAGCCTTGCGCGATCGATGTGATGATCTTTCCCAGCGCTTCCACATCGCGAACATCGACTACCTCGCCTGGCGAGTGCGAATAACGCAACGGCCAGCCGAGAGCCACGTCTGTAGCGCCATAGAGCAGAAACGCAGAGCCGTCATTACCACCGCCGGTCACGCCGTATTGCGCCGGAATGGCGGCACTGTGAGCCATAGAGACAACACGCTCAACCAGGTTGCGAGGAACAATGTTGGAGTTATCCACGGCGCGCACAACAAAACCCTGGCCCAGAATGCCATCGCCGAAACGCTTGGACTCAAGCGGAGCATCAGAGCTGACGAAGGTATCCACGGCAAAAACATAGTCCGGGGTCTTGCCTTCGGCGGAAAAGCGTTTGGCCGCGGCAGCAGCGCCAAACAATCCAAGCTCTTCACTGGTGGACCAGATAAAGGTCACGTCGCGACCCTTGAGGTTGGGGCCGAGCGCCCATGTAGCTGCAATCAAGGCTGTGCAGCCGACGCGATCATCAAACGAGCGCGCCGAGGCGCGGCGGCCCATAAGCTTGTAATACTTCTTGGGAATGGTGACAAAGTCGCCGGTCTTGATGCCCAGTGCAGCAACGTCTTCAGGATTGCGCGCGCCAATATCCATGTGGGTCACGCGCTGGCCGCGCGGCCACTCAAACCCAGGCTTGTCCCAGCCTTCCGGCAATTCCAGCACGCCGGGATGATCGCCATTGGCGGAGTGAACGAGCGCGTCATGTCCGAGAAAATACGCCAGCACGCCGCCGCCCTCAGATGAGAGTTCGAGCCGGCCATCGGGCAGGATGGAGTGGACTTCATAACCAATCTCATCCATGTGAGCGACTACAGCGATACGCGGTCCCTTGCTGCCAGTGCTTCCCCAGTGCAGTACAAGATTGCCGGCATCGTCGGCTTGAGGCTTGGCCCACGCAGGCAGCAGAGCGGCTACGGCATCACGCATGTTCTTCTCATGGCCGCCGCTCACGCCGTAGGTTTCAATCAAATGTTTGAGGATGGATTCAGGCGAGGGTACAGTAGTCGGACGCGTGGGTACCGGGGCCGCTGCAAGATTGGTTGGCGTAGCAGCAGGCTTTTGCGCCGCGCCTTCAAGATATTGCTCCAGCAACATGGTAAGAGAGCTGAGATCACCAGCGTCGATCAGTTCCGCAGGTGTTGAAGGCCATTCCGTGGCAATGGAGAGATGCACCGTGCGCTCAGGCAGCTTTGATTCGGCCATGTATCCGCCGCGCGGGAGGAGCGGCGCAGAAAAATCAGAGGTGACAGGAACATTGATCTGGCTGCCTGCCTGCTTAATGTCGGCAGCAAGACCCGTGGATTCTTCGTCAGGCTTTTCTGAAGCAATGATCACGCCGCTGCCGACTGGTTGTTTGAATCCAGGTGTTCCGTGCTCCGCGCCCTGTCCGCCGGCACGGGCGGGCGGAGCAGGAGCACGCATGAGGCGGCCAACATAAATCAGTTCGTCCGGGTTCAGCTGATAGAGCACCTTCTGCAAGCCGCGCGCTCCCAGCCATTGCTGCGTGACAAAAGCAACGGTAAGCGTACCTTTCAGTTTGCCAGCATCGAGCGAGCGCAACATTTCCAGCAGAGCGGCCGCGCCAAAGCGGTCGCCAATGGCGGGTGAAGCATATTCACGGCCAGAATCCAGGGCAAAGAAGGTGCGATCGACAGCCAACGGGCCAAGCACGTCTGCGCCGCCGGCGCGGGCCTGCGCGGCCGAAGTTGCGCCCACATCCACATACATGTTGTCGAGATCAGCCATGCTGGGCGGATGCTGGCGCTGCGGAAACAGATGAATGGAAATACCGCCCATGGCGCCGTGGATCCAATTGCCCTGGGGCGTTTGCAGCAGCAAAGGCTGCGCGGCATAAAGATCATTGAACAGCGGAAGATTCCCGCCCTGCGGAAGACGCTGCACGGTGAGGTATCCCTCCGGCGTAATGCCGCTGATGACGAAGCCAGGCTCGTCAATGGGCGCAGCCACCAGCCGCTTGGGCGAGCCGGAGCCAACAGTGACGGTAACGTTACTAAGATTGTCGATCTTGGCGTTGTAGTGCTGCGGCATTGCTTTGAGCTGCGCAGCAATCATCTTGCTCACAGATTGCTCATAGCCGGAAACAGCCGGCGTCTCCACCAGATCGCGGAGCGTGCCGGTGATGGACTGCGGTTCAGATTGCGGCGGAGCGGACTGTGCACAGATGTACTGTGCGGCGAGGAAAATCACGGCAATTATAGCGGTGCGACGCAGGAATAAATTCATGGGGCCTCTTCGTCAGGCGATATATGCGGGCAGAAAAGATTAAATGAGATGGGGATAAAATGCCAAGAGACTGCTACTTCAGCGGCTTTGCGTACTCATGCAAGGACATGCCGAAAAAATCGACGACTTTCCCTGTAGGCCGGTAGCCATGCTTCTCATAAAACCGTATGGCTCTTTCGAGAGGCAGAGTGGTATCGAGAGTAACGCGCTCGCAATCAAGCGAATGCAGTTCAGATTCCGCCGATTTCAGGAGCGCTTCAGCGACCCCAACGCCTTGCCATGCAGATAAAACTGCCATTCCACGGAGATGACCTTCACCATTGCCGACAGGGTTGCAGCCAATTGTGCCTATTATTTCTGCTGATTCGCTTACCGCAATGAAAATGGACATAAACTCAAAACGCTGGTGAAGAGTTTCCGCGGTAAGGACAGTATCTGCATACGCGAGCGGAGTGTAACGGCTCTGGTACGGCTGGAAGGCAGCCTGCAAACATGCGAGTATGCCGGCGGCATCGGCAGGCGTGGCACGACGGATCGTGAATGGCTGAGCGGCCATTGGAGCAGCTTATAGATGATCCGGGCTGTGATGCGGATGCGCGAGTGATAGCATTAGTCGCGTTCGATTGGTAGCCGGTCCTATGAAAGCAACTGCAAGGAGGGACGGATGATGCGCGGCTTCAGACTTCTGGTCCTATTCACATTGACGGCTGCTTCAGCCGTAACACTCACAGCGCAGATCACCATGACCTGGATCGTTGACGGTGTGCAGCGGCAGGCGCTGGTTTATGGGCCCGCACCGGCAACAAATGCCCATCCGCTTCCGCTGGTGTTTGCCTTTCACGGACATTTCGGCAACATGAATGCCGCAGCCCAATTCATGCACCTGCAAACGTTCTGGCCGGGCGCGATCATCGTGTATCCGCAGGGGCTGAAGACGGCAAGCCAGGTTGATCCCAATGGAAATGGCTTTGGCTGGCAGGTGCGGGCAGGACAGCAGGGGCTCAACGACCGCGACCTGAAATTTTTTGATGCCATGGTGGCCGGCCTGAGCCAGAAATTTCCGGTGGACAATACGCGCATCTACGCCACTGGTTTCTCCAATGGCGCGATCTTTAGTTATCTTCTCTGGGCGGAGCGCGGCAAGGTATTGGCGGCAGTCGGGATTGTCGCGGGCCGGCTTGATCCGGCAGAACATCTCACGCTGGCACGTTCGGCGACAATGATCGGCGGCACGAGCGACAACGTTCTTCCCTTCACCGACCAGCAACAGGCAATTCAGGCTGCACGACAGGTGGACAACGCCACGGGCGCAGGCCAAAGCTGCGGGCCAATTTGCACGCTCTATCCTTCCAGCAGCCAGACGCCGGTGGTAACGCGAACCATAACGGCGGCCACATCTATCCGCCATGGGCCGGAGCGGCGATTGTGGAGTTCTTTAAGCTGCATAAGCTGTGAAGAACTTCGCAAGCTAGATCAGGTTCCGCTCCTTTACTTCCAGATACTGGTTTACCAGCGTAGTGGTAAGGCGGCTGGGGGCGATTTCCAAGGCCAGAGCGCCCTGGTTGCGCACATTGCCGATGAGGGTTTCACGGCGGTGGACCATCTCCTGCGCGGCGGAGACCTCATAAAGCTCTTCAACGCTTTGCGGGGTATGCGCTGCCAGTTGGTTCAGGTCAGTTTGGGCGATCACGGTAAAGAGGAGCAGATGCTTGGAGAGAATGCGTGAAGCGCTCTCGATTACTTCGGGCGTCATGGAGGTATCGGCGAGGTCGGTGACCCAGATGATGAGGGCGCGTTGCCGCTGAAGTTGCAAGAGAACGGAGGCGGCACGCAGGTGGTCGGCCTCTGCAACTTCTTCATGCGCAGAAGCAAGGCTCTCAATGATGGCGCGCATGTGGCTTAGGCCGCGGCCCAGGCCAATACGCTGCTGGATGTTGCGGCCATAAACCAGAAGGCCGACGCGGTCGCCGGAGTAGAGAGCGATCTGCGCCAAAGAAAGCGCGGCATTGACGGCGAGATCGAGCTTGCTTAGTTCGCCGACGCGGGCGCGCATGAGGCGGCCGGCGTCCATGACGATCCAGACAGCCTGGCTGCGCTCCACCTGGAAGAGCTTGGTGACGTGCTTGCCCCGGCGCGCGGTGGCGGTCCAGCAGATGTTGCGAAACTCATCGCCTTTCTGGTATTCGCGCAGGCTTTCAAACTCGCGGCCTACGCCGCGCTGGCGGATCAGCCGCCTTTCCAACTCGATCTGCCGGGCGCGGGAAAGATAAATGTTCTGCCGCTTGGCATCTTCAAGATCGGGAAAGACGCGGATGGTCTGCTGCAGATCCGCACGGGCCCAGCGCTCAGCAAACTGCGAGCCGCTGCGGTAACGCAGGTAAGCCGCGCCCAGGTTGATATCGCCGCGCTCCAGCGGACGAACGACATAGTGCGCGGAGCCGGAGTCACGCGCAAGAGATTTGATCTCAACGGTGGGGGGTTCGGGAATGATCGATCGCGGCAGATCATCGAGCACGCGGCAGGCCACCGGTACACCGCTTTGGTTACGCAATTCCAAAGTGACTTCCAGAGAGTTACTGAGCGAAGGCGGGCCAGCCCAGGAGCGTTCGAGAATCAATCGGTCAGGAGCAGGAAGGCGAGCGAGATCGACGGCCCAGGCGATGATCGCGCAAAGGTCCCACGCGGCCATCACCAGAAGAAAGCGCACGTCCCAGAACGCGGGAATGGCCCAGAGCAGGCCGAGCAGCGTGATGAGAAAGAATCGCCGGCCAAAGCCGAAGCTCAGACGCTTGGCGCGGTGAGCACGCACAGCAAGCGGCGCCGGCGCTAGAAGCTTCTGCTGCATTACTTGGGGACCTCAACCGAGTTGATGATCTCGGTGAGCACGCGGTCGCTATCGAGGCCTTCGAGCTCGGCTTCAGGCTTCATCATCACGCGGTGGCGCAAGACCGGCAGCGCAGAGGATTTAACGTCGTCAGGAATCAGGAAATCACGGCCTTCAAGACCGGCAGAGGCTTTGGCCACCTGCATGAGGCTGATGGCGGCTCGAGGGCTGGCTCCGAGCGCGAGCGACGGCCAGTTACGGGTGCGGCGAATGAGTTCCACCATGTAGCGGAAGAGCGCGGGCTCAACTTTTACGCCTCTTATTTCCGCACGGGCTTGCGCAAGGACCTCAGTGGGGAGAGCGGTTATATGAGCTGCTTCAAGATTGTGCGCGTCAAAGCCCTGGTGGTGTTGCTGAAGAATGCTGATCTCCTGCTCCGCATCAGGATAAGTTACTTTGATCTTGAGTAGAAAACGGTCAAGCTGCGCTTCGGGAAGAGGATAAGTGCCTTCAAACTCGATTGGGTTCTGCGTGGCAAAGACGGTGAAGAATTGCGAGAGCGGATGCGTTGTGCCATCGATGGTGATCTGGCGCTCTTCCATGGCTTCAAGCACCGCAGCCTGCGTGCGCGGAGGCATACGGTTGACCTCGTCAGCCAGCAGGAGATCGGTGAACAGCGGCCCATGATGCAAAGAAAAAGTGCTGGTAGAAAGATTCAACACGTTGCTGCCGATGATATCGGCCGGCATGAGATCAGAGGTGCATTGCACGCGGCGAAATTCAAGATCGAAGAGACGGGCAAAGGTCTTGATGACCAGCGTCTTTGCGATCCCCGGCACGCCTTCCAGCAGCGCATGGCCGCCGCACAGAATGGTGAGCAGGCATTGGTTGATCAGGTCTTCCTGGCCGACGATGACTTTGGCCAGCTCAGTTCGTCCGTGCGAAAGCACCTGCGACACTGTCTGCATTCGAGATGGTCTCCTGTTTGTCTTTTTTCAGCGGAATCGATTTCAGGTTCTGCGTGTAGCGGTTTAATCTTTGCGTCAATTCCAGCGCCTGGCTTTCAGTCAGCTCTGGGTTGCGCAATGCGACTTCAATTTGCTCGAGCAGCGACCTGAGATCGTCGTCTTGGTAGCGCATACGGTTCTTCACTGCGCGGGCAAGATCAGCCGCAGAGATATCAGGATTGATGCCGAGCTGGCGCGTGGCCAGCATACGAAAGCGGGCATAAGGAACTTCCAGCGCAGCGTGCGTTGCTTTAGCGCGATGGTAGAGCTTGCCCAACGTATGCACAAACTCCAGCGGCGAGAGACGCGCAGGCTGCGGCAAATCGTGGATTGGGCCATTACGTCGCGAAAAAGTAAAGATGAGGGCCAGGAATACCAGCAGGCATTGCAGCAGTCCGAAGAGGATCGGCGGCTGGTGCAGGTATCCGCTAAAGGATTGCTGTTCACCGT
>DASRDW010000198.1:0-7574 GCA_035652415.1 Candidatus Angelobacter sp.
CTGCCGCAGGAAACTTCGGAAGAGATTCTGGAGGAGATGGAGCCGGAAGAGCGCGAGACCGTCGAAGAGCTTCTGGAACATGCCGAGCACACCGCCGCCGGGCGCATGACCACCAACTTTCTCTCGTTTGCGCCACGGGCCACGGCTGCCGATGCCATTCAGGCGCTTTATACCTTCGAGGGCAGCAGGGAAACCCTGAGCTCATTTTATCTGGTAGATGAGCAGAACAAGCTGGTGGGAGCCGTGCCGCTGGTGAATATCGCCATGGCGGCGCCAACCACCCCGCTCAAAGAAATTGCCGCGCCTGAGGTGATCTCGTGCCATCTGGAAACCAGCGAAGATGAGGTCGCCGAGCTGTTCGACAAGTACAACCTGCACAGCCTGCCCGTGGTGGATGACAACGGGGAACTCATCGGGATTATCACTGCCGATGTCGTAATTAACATCCTGCGAAACGTTAAGAAGTAACCGTGTAATCCGGTAATTTTGTAATTGTGCAATTTATTCTCAGATTGCCGATGTCTGATTACAACATCACTCAATTACACAATTACCCGATTATGCAATTATTCAATGGATTACCAGCTTTCCACTTGCCAGATCTCCTACCAATTCCACATCCGCGTCGAGAAAATCGTAGCTTGGCAATTCCTTGAGCTCTACCCAGCGAATATCGCGGAAAATCCGGTTAACGAGCGCACCTTCATATTCGCGGACCAGGTAAAAGCGTAAGTCAACTACGTTTCCGTTCTGGTACGTATGCCGGACGCGAGCAACTTCCTGCTCGATCTTTGCCTGTATTCCCAGCTCTTCGTCCAGCTCGCGCCGCAGGGCTTCTTGTGGCTGCTCGCCGGGTTCGATCTTGCCTCCTGGGAACTCCCACTTCAGCGGCAGGGACTGATGTTTTGTGCGCTGGCAAATCAGCAGTTTCACGCCCGCAGCCTTGGCGTCAATCCCGCGCTCCACAATCAGCGCCGCCACCACTTCTTTCATCGCGCAGTCTCCGCCAGGGAACCATGTAGGCTTGCTGAATGCATGTTGTGAGTGTAACAGGGGGCCGATTGAGACATTGAATCACTGAGTCATTTAAGAATTGGATAATTGTGCAATTTGGTAATTGCGTAATTCGCGCAACAGCGGCTATTTCAAATTACCCGATTACGCAATTACTCAATTGCTTAATGACTCAACGGCCGGATGACTCAATCATCAATGATTCAATCCGCTTCACTCTCGGGTGAGCGGGGAAGAGTTCGGGATGAACAATTCCCGCCAGCGCGTGCAGCCCTTGCAGCAGCGTGGGCGCGGGTGTGTTGAGAAACTCATCAGGTATGCAGAAGACGCGGCGCTCACGCACGGCCGGCAAATTCTGCCAGCCTCGCTGTTCGACAATTTTCTCCAGGGGCACGCGGTCTCCGGCTCCGCACCAGGCCATGACCATGATGTCGGGATGGCCCGCGCTGATGGTCTCCGCATCGGTCTTGCTTCCTGCTTTGCCGAGGAATTCGCCACCCGCTGCTTCCACCAGCTCCGCCACCCAGGCCTGTGAATGGATGATTGGTTTACCCCACTCCTCGCAGAACACCACGGGCCGCCGAGATCCAGCCGGGAACGGCTGTACTACACGGGTCTTGACCTGCTCAATTTCCGCCTGCATCTCACCAATAACTTTTTGTCCACGCTCTTCTTCTCCCATCAGGCGAGCGATCGCGGCAATGTCGGTATAGATGTCGTGCAGTGAGTGCGGCGCCAGTCCCAGGAACATGATTCCCGCTTTCAGGATTTCTCCCACCGCTTCCGCCTGATAGGGGACTGAAGCAATCACCAGATCAGGATGGGCCGCCAGAATCTCGGCCGATTTTGCCGTCCACGAATCGGCAACAATGGCGTGCGCGCTTCCGGCGACTTGAGGACACGCATCGGCGCACCATTTCGTGCATGCCACAATGCGGTCAAGTAACCCCAACCGCTCCAGCGTAACAGTGGCGCTGGGTTGCAGCGATACCACCCGCCGCGGAATGTAATTAGAATGCATACAGATATTCGGGAGCAGATCATGAGCTCCTGAGGTAAAGCTTAGCACCTATGTATCCGCCTCAACTTCTCGATCACTTCGAACATCCCCGTAATACCGGTGATCTGCCTTTGCCTGCCGCCTCTGCGCAACTGGAAAACCCGGTCTGTGGCGATGTGCTGCGCCTCACGCTGACGATCAACGATGGCAACATCTCAGAAGCCCGCTTTCGCGCGAAAGGATGCGTCGCCTCCATTGCCTGCGGTTCGCTGCTGACCGAGATGATCACGAACCAGACCATCGCTCACGCAAAAAAAATCAGCAAAGAAGACCTTTCGCATGGCCTGGGTGGATTGAACCCAGAATCGAACCACGCCGCAGCCCTGGCCATTGACACTCTTCGCGCGGCGCTGGCCGGGGTTAAAAGCTAGTGCCGGCCGGTTTCAAAAGTGGGGCTAAATCCGCGTCTGACATGGCACGGCGGTACTAGTCCACTTTCCCGCCGGGTCATGGCCATTGCCAGGATGGACCTGTACCAAAGGGGTTAGTGCATCGCAGCGCGACGGCATTATATTGAGTAGGTCCAAAGCTCTTCCCCCCGGAGAATTCTTATGGAAAGCCGCTTCGCAGACCTCAATGCTCAGCAGCAAAACGCGCGCAACCTGAAACCACATCATTTGCTGGAAAAGTACATCATGGGATGGCAGTGCTCCGTATGCAAACTCTACTTTGAACTCAGCGAAGCAGAGCGTCATTCCATGGATGTTTACGGTTGTGAGGTGCCCCGCCGCATCCGGCGCATGTTTGAAAATCACAAGTGCGGCAGCCAGGATATATGCTGCGTGCGGCAACGGCCCAGCATTGCTGTTGACCTGCCAGGGGAATGAAAACCTGAATCATTTAAGGCCGATATCCAGCCTTTAAAAACCCCTCGCGTAGTTCTGCGTTTCCTTTATCATTGTCATTCCAAGGAGCAATCGTGCTCTGAAGACGGCATAGGGGCTGAAGCTGACCGCCGAATGCTGAGTGCTTTTTTCAATCCGGATCGTAAATCGTCCATCCCCGCTGCTGCGCAATCTGCCTCAGATCAGGATTGGGATTAATAGCATAAGGCTTGCGCGCCAGCTCCAGCATGGCGGCGTCATGAATTGAGTTGCCGAAGACCACATCCACATTCTCGCCGATAAATTCGCGCACAGCGACCGCTTTACCTTCGCCTGTCGGAACACGAACCAGCCTCTCGGTGGCAATTCCATTTTCACTTTCGACGCTGACCGCCAGCACGTGATCGGCGCCGATGCCATAGCGCTTCACCCCGGCGCGGATCACCCACTCATTGGTTGAAGAAACCGCCCAGATGTCGCAGCCCTGGCTGAGCAGCCGTGCCACCAGTTCGCGCATCTCGGGGAAGATTCGTTTTTCGATTTTCTCTATCACGTAGCGCTCGCCGGCATCTTCCAACGCGGTCATCTTCAGTCCCTTATGCCACGCCACCATCTCGCCGCACATCGCTTCCTCGCTCACCTTGCCCTCTACATACTCGGCGTAGCGGGCGCGCCCCCATGCGACAACCTTCTCTGAGATGAGTTTGTTTTCAATCTCCCAATCCATGAAGCCTTTTCCCGAGTCGCCTTTCCATAGCGTATCGTCGCAGTCAAAAACGGCCACCGTTGGGCGCAAAGCGACGACAGAATCCATAAACCGTGCCGCTTTTTCAGAATGGGAAATGGTAGGCGCGCTCTTAGTGCTTAAGTTGTTCATATTCCTCGGGTGTGTTGATATTGGCGGCCACCGCCGGGTCATTCACGGGGAAATAGTCGATCATCGGCTGCAATGAATGCATTACCTCGCGCGCGGTCGTGCTCGCCGGAGCCTTCAGGAATGCCTCAATCATCTCGCGGCCGATAACAATAGGATGTCCGTGCTGCCCGTTGAATTCCGGCACCACTGCCCACTGTCCCGGTTGTGGTGGGCAAACCTCCAGAAATCTGTTGCGCAGGGCCTCCACGGTTTGCGGCCGCGCCGGTGGCCGGTCCACCAGGGTTATGATGGCGGCATCGCGGCCGTGGTTCAGCACCTCGGTCAATCCGACCTGCAGGGAGCTAAACTGCCCCTTTTCCGGGCAGGGATTTACCACCAGGTAGGCTCCCGCCGCGTAGACAATCGGCTTCAATGACTCAGAGTTCCGGCCGCCCACAACGATGACCAGTTCGGTATAAGGAGCCAGCGATTCTATGGCTGCGCCCAGGAACGTCTGCCCCTGCCAGGGAAGCAGCGCCTTATCGCGCCCCATGCGCGTAGAATCGCCCGCCGCCAGAATCAGTCCGGCAAAATTCGGTGAACGTGCCATGATCTAGAAGATTATCAGACAGAATGCCCGCTGAACATAACAACTCTTGTGTGGCGCTGTGGCAAGCCGCAATGAAAACTATACTTTTACAAGCTGTCAGCCTGGAGCCGCGCAGAATCTGCCCTGAGCAAGGCCGAAGGGTGGCAATGGGAACCACTTACGGCCTCATCGGATTTTCGCCTTGTGTTTTCCCCTGGTGCTGACGGAAGGTATAAGTAACGCAATCCCTGGCTTCCAAAGTCGTCAACCGGCCAAATGGCCAGTAAGTATTTATTGTTTTTCCTTGGAGCTTGAAGCTGCGAGCTTGGAGCTCAAGTTCCAAGCACCTTGCGCTCTACCCGCTTTCTCTTGACTCCGGTCTCAGCATGGCGGCGCACCGCGATCATCTCGGCCACAATGGCCACCGCAATCTCTTCCGGCGTGATAGCGCCGATATCCAGGCCCACAGGGGAGTGCACACGATCAAGTTTTTCGCGGGCAATACCTTCGCGCTCAAGCTCATCGCAAATCGCAATCCACTTGCGCTGTGAACCGATCATTCCCAGGTAGCGCGCCGGGGTCTCCACCGCCCAGCGCAGCACGCGCATATCGTCACGGTGCCCGCGCGTGGCGATCACCATAAAATCGCCTTCGTTGGGCGTGATTTCGGAGCAGACTTTCTCGAACTCCTCTGCGTGAACCTCGCGTGCTTCGGGAAAGCGCTCACGATTGGCATAGGACTCGCGGTCGTCAGCCACAATCACGTCAAAGCCGGCTTGCAGCGCAATCTTGTAAACATTCACCGCCACGTGACCCGCTCCAAACAGGTAGAGCAGCGCGGTTGGCAGCACCGGCTCCACGTAAATCTCCAGCGTGCCTCCGCACACCAGGCCGGTATCGTATTTGGGATCGTGATTCAGATTGAACGTCAGCGTGGTTGGCCGCTCCTTTTCGATGACCTCGCGCGCCGCCTGCCAGACTTCGGCTTCAACGCAACCGCCTCCAACCGTGCCCATGATGGAGCCGTCATCACGCACCAGCATCTTCGCCGACTGGAATGAGGGAATCGAGCCGCGCACGTTGATGATGGTGGCGAGCGCGGCTTTGCGTCCTTCACGGCGCAGTTTGACGATTTCTTCGTAGATATCAGTCACGTTGTAATTGTAGCGCCGAAACTAGCATTCAGCATTCGGCGCTGGAGCATTTAGCACTTGGCAATTAGCATTTGGCGCCTAAACAGTTTAGATCAGGAAAGACTTAAGGTCCTTACCATTTTGGTAACTTGAACGTCCCTTTAATGGCTAAATGCCAAATGCTAAGTGCTAACTGCTTTTTTCGGGGCTGATTGCTGATTGCTGATTGCTGAATGCTGAATGCTGAGTGCTGAATGCTGAATGCTGAGTGCTGAGTGCTGAGTGCTGAGTGCTATCCTCCTACTCTATAATGTCGTTTTCTCGTAGGAGCAAAATGAAAGCAATACGCTTCCATCAATTCGGCGGACCTGAGGTCCTGCAGTATGAGGATGTTCCTGATCCGCAGCTTCGCAAAGATCATGTGCTGATTCGGGTGAAGGCCTGCGCCCTCAACCATCTCGATCTCTTCATCCGCAAAGGACTGCCCGGCGTCAAGCTCCCGCACATCAATGGCAGCGATATCGCCGGCGAGGTGGCCGAACTGGGCGAATATGTGACCGATCTGAAGGTTGGCGAGCGCGTCCTGCTGGCGCCCATGACCTTCTGCGGCCACTGCGTCGAATGCGTCAGCGGACGCCAGAATTTTTGTCCTAACTTCAGCGTGCTTGGCTATGCCAATGACGGCGGAAACTGCGAATACATTGCCGTGCCGCGCATCAGCGTGCTCCCGATTCCCGAAAGCGCACAGCTTACCTTCGAGCAGGCTGCTTCTGTTCCGCTGGTTTTTACCACCGCCTGGCACATGCTGGTGGGCCGGTGCGCCATCAAGCCAGGCGATACGGTTCTGGTTCTGGCGGCAAGCTCAGGAGTGGGCAGCGCCGCCATTCAGATTGCCAAGCTCTTCAACGCTACGGTGATTACCACCGCAGGCGATGACCAGAAGCTGGCCAAAGGCTTCCAGCTCGGCGCAGACTTCGGCATCAATCATTACAAGCAAAGCATCTCCGAGGAAGTAAAGAAGATCACCGCTCGCGCCGGCGTGGATATTGTTTTTGAGCATGTAGGCTCAGCCACCTGGACAGAGAGTATGAAATCCATGAAAGCCGGAGGCAAACTCGTCACCTGCGGTGTCACCACCGGATTTGAGGCCAAATTAGATATCCGCTTTCTCTTTGCCCGCCAGCTTTCGTTGCTAGGTTCCTATATGGGAACCATGGGCGAGCTGCACGAGGTGCTGCGCCACGTCTTCAGCGGAAAGTTGAAGCCGGTGCTCGACCGCACTTTCCCGCTCAAAGAAGCCCGCGCCGCCCACGAATACCTGGAAAGCAGCTCCCAGTTTGGCAAAGTTGTGCTGATACCGTAAATTCATATCTGCTCTATTTACTTAAGTTCCTGGCTGACTGCTGATTGCTAACCCCTGCTTTATAATAGTTAGTTTCATTCACGAAAAATTTTCATTCAGTAGCAATCTAAAGGATAAAAAATGAGCACTTCCATCGTCAGCATTCATGGCCGCGAGATTCTTGATTCGCGCGGCAATCCCACCGTAGAAGCAGAAGTCCGTCTCAGCGATGGAACCCTGGGCCGCGCCGCGGTTCCCAGCGGAGCTTCCACTGGAGAGCACGAAGCCGTCGAGCTGCGCGACAACGATAAGAAACGCTATCTGGGCAAAGGCGTCCGCAAGGCGGTGGAAAACATTGAGACTGAGATTTCCTCGGCGCTTGGTGGTTTCGATGCCACGGACCAGCGTGCCCTTGATCAGGCCATGATCGAACTCGATGGCACCGAGAACAAAGCCCGCCTCGGAGCCAACGCCCTGCTGGCGGTCTCGATGGCCGCAGCCCGCGCCTCGGCCACATCACTGGGAGTACCGCTTTATCGTTATATTGGTGGCGTGAATGCGCGTACGCTTCCGGTTCCCATGATGAACATCCTCAACGGAGGCGCTCATGCCGACAACAACGTAGATTTTCAGGAGTTCATGGTCATGCCCGTGGGCGCAAAGTCATTCTCTGAGGCGCTGCGCTGGGGGGCAGAGATCTTTCACACGCTCAAAGGCGTGCTCAAGAAGCGTGGATACAACACCGGCGTTGGCGAC
>DASRDW010000199.1:0-7674 GCA_035652415.1 Candidatus Angelobacter sp.
GCCGCTTGTTGGTTCTTTCACTGGGTGGCCCGATTGCGAATTTATTGCTGGCCGCTACTCTTGCACTAGCACCGGAATTGTTGCAATCCGGCTTTCTTTTGGGCTTTGCTCTGCGCATGGGCGCTGCATTTTCTGCGCTGCTGACGATTACAGCGCTGCTGCCCGATGTAAATCGTCACGGCAGTTTTTCTGATGGAGCGCGTCTGCTGATGCTGCTCAAAAATGACGAGAAAGCTGCGCGCTGGCTCTCGAACATTCGCTGCCAGATTGCCTTGAATCAGGGCCAGCATCCACGCGGCTGGGATGAGGTTTGCGTTACGCAATCTGCTTCGGTGAATGACAATTCCAGCGATGCCTTTGCCGCTCGCTGGATGGCTTACCTGTGGGCAGCGGAGCGCCAGGACATTACCTGCGCCACCAAACATTTGGAAGGAGCGCTGGAATCGCTGAGCTATGCTACGCCGAAACTGCGAAACAATCTGTTTCTGGAAGCCTCGGTCTTTCAAGCATGGTTCCGCGATAATCCGGCGAAGGCGCTGTTCTGGGTCTATCGAATCCGCAACAAGAAACTCACGCGTCTGCAAAAACAGCGTCTGGATATCGCCTTGCTCTGGGCTGAAGGCCGCCTGTTTGATGCCTGGGAAAAGTTATGCCTGGGTTATTTGCAGCTCTTGCACGAATTGCCGAAGTCGCCCGGCCGCCACATGGCTGAAGAGAGCGCGCTGGAATGGAAGCGGCAGATGGAATCGCGCATGTTGACGCGTGCCTGGCGCAGCATGTACTCCATTTCCCGGCAGATTGAGCCGGCAGCATTGCAGGCGGCCTTTACCTCGCAGGACGGCCCAAGAATCTCCTCGTGGTAGTATTTTTTCGTGTCCCCTTCCCATAAAGCGCAACGAGGCAGAGGTGTAAAATCACGACCTCGCCAAAGCGCCAATCAACTGGTGATCATCACCGGCATGTCCGGTTCCGGCAAAGCCTCAGTACTCAAGGCCTTTGAAGATCTGGATTATTACTGCGTTGATAATTTGCCAATTGATTTGATCCCACGCTTTGCCGATCTGGCCAAGCAATCGGCAGAGATTGAGAAAGCAGCCCTGGTTGCCGATATTCGCGAAGGCGAGCAACTTCGCCGCCTGCCGCGCATTATCCAGTCCTTGCGCAAGCAGCTTAAGACCACGGTGCTATTTCTTGAGGCTTCAGATGAAGCGCTGCTGCGCCGCTTCAGCGAAACACGCCGCCCGCATCCGCTGGGCAAGGATTCAACGGTCAAAAACGCGCTCAAAAAAGAACGCCGGTTGCTGGAGCCTATCCGCGCACTGGCGGACATGGTGGTTGATAGCTCAAAATTCAATGTTCACGAACTGCGCGCACACATCACGGCCAAATTCACTGCCGGCAGCACTGATAAGGACATTCTTGTCTCAGTGGTCAGCTTTGGCTATAAGGCCGGTGTGCCAAACGACGCCGATCTGCTCTTTGATGTGCGCTTTTTGCCTAACCCGCACTTTATTCCGGCGTTTCGGCCTTATACCGGACGCCATCCGCAGGTGGCCAAGTACATTCGCTCATTTCCGCAGACCCAGGAGTTTATTGATCGAATCTCAGGCTTGCTGGTTTACCTGATTCCGCACTATGTACGCGAAGGGAAGAGCTATCTGACCATCGGCTTTGGCTGCACGGGCGGCCAGCATCGCTCTGTCTTTATTGGAGAAGAGGTCAAAAAGCGGCTGGCTGAAGCGGGCTTTAGGGTGAAAGTTATTCATCGCGACTCACCGCGTTAGTTAACAATACTTTATCTTCAATCAATGGCTCCCGATCCCGCTACACTCCTTTAGAATGGTGGCAATGTTTTCCTGCGCTATGGGTGCCGTATGCGACAACTGAGGCGATTACTGGCCTATCTCCGCCCTTTCTTGCCGCATTTTGTAGTCTCGATTTTGCTCATGGCGGTTGTAGGCGCAATGGAAGGCTTCCGCATCCTCCTGATCGGCCCCATCATTAACAGGGTACTGGCTCCGCAGACACCAGGACGCTCACTGGAACTCTTCAATATTCCAGGAACGCAGCACAAAGTTTTTGTTCAGGATTTTATTCCCGCGCATTTCAGCAGCAACCCTTTGACCGTTGTGGCGATCGCTTTGATCGGCACGGGTATCATCAAGGCCATTTGCGATTATCTGGGGACCTATCTGGTCAACCACGCCGGCTTCGGCCTGATCACGGATTTGCGCAACCGCCTGTACGATACGATTCTGCATCGCTCAATCGCTTTCTATTCCCGGCATTCGACCGGTACGCTGGTTTCCACGGTAATCAACGATGTAGAGAAAATCCAGGTCACGCTCACGATTGCTTTGGCGGAGTTTCTGCAACAGGTCTTTACCCTGATTTTTCTGATCGGAGCAGTGATTGTCCTGGGGCACAAGCTAGCTTACGTCTTGATAATCTTTGTGCCGTTCGTGATTGTTTCTGCAGGCAAGATCGGCCGTCGCGTGCGCAGCACTACACGCAAAGGACAAGACAAGCTGGCCGATATCCAGAACATTCTGCATGAAACCATTACCGGCAACCGCATTGTAAAAGCCTTTGGCATGGAGAAGTGGGAGAGTCGGCGGTTCTGGGAAGCAGCGAGGAAGCTGTTCCGAGCCAATCTTAAGTCGGTTGCGGCCCAGGCGGTGAGTTCGCCGCTGATGGACTTAGTGGGCGCTTGTGCCGGCGCGCTACTTCTGGTGGTTGGCCGGAACCAAATCAATCACGGTGCGATGACAACCGGAGCTTTCATCGCATTTATCATCGCGGTCTTTCGTCTGTATGATCCAGTGCGCAAGATGGCGTTCTTTAACAACAGCTTTCAGCAGGCGCTCGGAGCGTCGCAACAGATCTTCCACTTTATGGATGAAGTGGACGAAATCCAGGAACGGCCTGACGCCATCAAGCTGCCTGCGTTCCGTGACCGCGTCAGGTTTGAGAACGTCAGTTTTTCGTACAGCGGCAACAATGGCTCAGAACCGCAGGTTTTGCACAATGTGAATCTGGAGACGCGCGCCGGAGAAATTGTGGCGATTGTTGGCTCCAGCGGAGCGGGGAAGAGCACGCTAGTTCACCTGATTCCGCGCTTCTTTGACGTCACGACAGGCGCGATTAAGCTGGATGGCCATGATGTCCGAGATGTCACGCTGGCTTCGCTGCGCGCGCAGATCGGCATTGTGACACAGGAGACCATTCTTTTTAACGACACGGTGCGCAACAACATCGCTTATGGCCAGCCAGACGTACCTCATGAAGCTGTGACGGAAGCTGCCCGCGCCGCGTTGGCCCATGACTTCATCATGCGCCTGCCTGAAGGGTATGACACCACTATCGGTGAGCGCGGGTTGCGGCTTTCCGGAGGCGAGCGCCAGCGCATTGCCATTGCACGCGCATTGCTTAAGAACGCGCCCATCCTGATTCTGGACGAAGCTACCTCCGCGCTTGATACGGAGTCAGAAGCGCTGGTGCAATCGGCTTTGCAGAACCTTATGTCTGGCCGTACAGTCTTTGTGATTGCGCACCGGCTGACCACGGTCCGCCATGCCGACCGAATTGTGGTGCTGGAAGGCGGGCGCATCAGCGATTCAGGCACGCATGAAGATCTTTTGACTCGTCTGGGAACCTACCGCAAATTATATGAATTGCAGTTTATGGATTTAGACCCCAAAATGGGTGACGAGGCCGCCGGTGTCGGCGTCCGCAGCCCACAGGCGCGAAGCTAAAAAGGTCCACAAACAATCATGTCCATCCGCTCCATGACCGGATTTGCCCAGGTGAAGTCCCAAGCAGGTGAGGGAACTTCATTCACACTCTCACTCAAGTCTGTAAATCATCGCTTTCTCGACCCCCAGCTTCGCCTGCCTCTGGAGATGGATGAACTGGAGATGAAGGCGCGCCGCATCCTGAAAGAGCGGCTGGCGCGGGGCCACGTTGAGGTCACGCTTTCCGTGGAGCGCCGTGGCGGACAGGGCTATGAGTTTAATCGCGAACTGGTGGGCGGTTACATTGAGGCCTTCCGCAAGGCCGCGCGCGAGTTTGGCGCTGTGGGGGATCCTGACCTAAACAATGTCTTCCGCATGCCCGGCGCTTTGGGCGCCATGACGCCGGTGGACGGCAACTTTGAAGCTGCGGTGCTGGATGGGCTGGAGAAAGCGATCCAAAAATTAAACGTCATGCGCGAGCATGAAGGCCAGGGCATTGAAGTTGAGTTGCGCCGCCGTCTTACGGCATTAGAGCAGGCGACGGAAGAAGTTTCAAAGCTGCGCGGCGCAGTCTCACGGGCTTTCATGGAGAAAATCAAGGCACGCATGCACGAACTGCTGGAAAATGCTGATGAAGATCGCATCCTGCAGGAAGCCGCCATCCTGGCTGAGCGCAGTGACATTCAGGAAGAGCTGGTCCGCCTGCACACGCACATTGACCATTTCCGCAAGCTGCTGGACCAGGGCGGCGAGGTAGGCAAGAAGCTGGATTTTCTTCTACAGGAGCTGAACCGCGAAGCCAATACGCTGCTCTCCAAGACTTCCGGCGTGGCCGGCGAAGGATTGCGCATTACCGAACTGGGCCTTCAGATGAAGGCAGAAATTGAAAAATGCCGCGAGCAGGTGCAGAACCTGGAATGAGCGGCATACTTTATATCATCTCTGCACCTTCCGGCTCCGGCAAGACCACACTGGTGAATGAGCTGCGGCAATATGTGCCGTACCTGGAATTTTCCGTGTCATTCACTACTCGCCCCCCGCGCGGCAGCGAACAGGACGGGCGCGAATACCACTTTATTTCCCGCGAAGAATTTGAAGGCAGGATCGTGCGCGATGAGTTTCTGGAATACGCCCAGGTCTTTGGCAATTACTACGGCACGTCGCGTTCAGTACTGCAGCAAGCGAAGCAGCGCGGCAACGATCTGCTGCTCGATATCGACGTGCAGGGTGAGCGGCAGGTAAAAGAGAAAATGCCGGACGCAGTCAGCATTTTTGTGCTGCCACCCAGCCGTAAAGAGCTGGAGTCGCGCCTGAGGAAGCGCAGCCTGAGCGAGAA
Organism: Candidatus Angelobacter sp.; assembly: GCA_035652415.1. GTDB lineage: Bacteria > Acidobacteriota > Terriglobia > Terriglobales > Acidobacteriaceae > Angelobacter. The sequence continues at coordinate 5,071 of DASRDW010000199.1, forward strand.
CATGCACGCGGAAGAAACTATCCGTCGCCGCCTGGACACAGCGCGGAGAGAGATTGAGAAGTATCCAAATTACGACTATATTCTGATCAACGACCGCCTTGAGCAATCCGTGGACCGGCTCCAGGCCATTGTTCTGGGCGAGCGCACCAGACGTTCGGGTAAACCGCCATCCGCCGATGAGAAACGGTACCTAGAGACGGCGGAGAAATGCCTGAAGTCAAATATGGAAGACGAGATCAGGGGTATTCTGGGTTCCTTCGATTGATTCCTCTCCTGCCTGAATGATGGGGGTAACTGACGATGAAACTTAAAGACGGATTTGACAGCAACTACCGCTACGTCCTGGTAGCGGCCCGCCGCGCGAGACAGCTTTCCGGGGGAGCGCCCCCGCTAGTGAACACAGCCGCGCGCAAGCCCAGCAAGATTGCCCAGCAAGAAATTGATGCCGGCAAAATTCAGTTCACCATCAAGGCCAAAGAGGCTCCGGCAGCACCGGTTGCGGAACCGCCTAAAGCGGAAGAGAATACGTAGGTTTCCCGCAGCGCGTGTTCAAGAACAGCCCCATAGCTGATTATCGGATCGTGAACGCGGTAGCCCATGTGTGCAGCGGAAGTTGATCCCTCAGGTCTCACAGAATAGCGCAGAAGCCAAGGTCGTGAATCGGGTTCGACCTTCGGGGATGGCGCGTAGTGGGGAAGAATTGTCTAGGGTACCTGTGGAGTATTTATAGCGATAGGGTTCCCTCCCCTTCGCCAAAAACGCTCAGGGTCGGGATTTCAGAAAAAAGCGTCCCTTTCCAGCCACTACTACTCTATATATCTGCGAATTACAATCGACCTATGAAGATCGCCCTGGGCGTTACCGGCGGGATTGCGGCCTACAAAGCGGCGGAGCTTGTCCGCCTGCTGCAGGACCGTGGTGTCCGCGTGCAGGTGGTGATGACCCGCGCTGCCCAGGAGTTTGTTCGCCCGCTCACCTTTGCCGCGCTCAGCGGAGAGAAGGTGATTACCGATCTTTTTGGAGCAGGCGCTGAAGAGCCAAATATCGATTCTGCGGTTGAGCACATCGCTGTAGCGCAGTCGATCGATGCACTGGTCATTGCGCCAGCGACGGCGGATGTGATCGCGAAATTGGCCCACGGCGAAGCCAACGATTTTCTTACCACGCTGTTTCTCGCCACCACGGCTCCGGTGGTGATTGCGCCAGCCATGAATGTGAACATGTGGGAGAACGCTGCCACGCAGGCCAATCTCCAGACGCTGAAATCACGCGGCATTACTGTGGTTGAGCCGGATAGCGGCTATCTTGCCTGCGGCATGGTTGGCGCGGGAAGGCTGGCAGCCAATGAAACCATTGTGAAAGCTGTACTCAAGGTATTACACGCAGAGCAGGATTTGGCAGGCGAGACAGTGCTGGTCACCGCCGGGCCTACACGCGAGCCGATTGATCCTGTGCGCTATATCGGCAACCGGTCAAGCGGGAAGATGGGCTATGCGCTGGCGGAAGCGGCGCTGCGCCGCGGTGCAAAGGTGATTCTGATCAGCGGGCCAACGGCCTTGAAGCCGCCTACTGCAGCAGAAGTTATTCAGGTGCAGACAGCGGCAGAGATGCGCAATGCAGTGCTGGCCCAGCTTGAGCGAGCCACGATTGTAGTGAAGGCAGCGGCTGTGGCCGACTTTACTGTGCGGCAAGCTGCCGAGGAAAAGATCAAGCGCAAAGGTCCCATGACTCTGGAACTGGAGCCGACGGCAGATATCCTGGCTGAAATTGGAGCAAAGAAAGCAGGCCGCATTGTGGTTGGCTTTGCCGCAGAGACGAATGAAGTTCTGGCCAATGCGCGCAAAAAGCTGGAAAGCAAATCACTGGATGCGATCATACTCAACGATGTCTCCCAACCGGGCATCGGTTTTGATTCTGAGCGTAACGCTGTAACTATCCTCACTCATGGCGGCACTGAAACTGTGCCGGAGACCAGCAAGTGGGAAGTGGCACACCGCGTGCTGGATGCAGTGGTGAAGCTGAAATTGGAACGAGCGAGCCTTCAGCGCTCGTCAAAAACTTCCTAACGCTTCGGCTCCTCTAAGATGTAAGTCAGTGATAGTGAGAATCCCGGAAGCAGATGTTCTGCCTGGATGGGTTCAGGCTCGCGAACTTGATGGAGTCCAGACGGTGAGTGGATCTCAACCAAGCGCAACGAGGGATAGACGATCCATACGATCTTGCTCCCCGCCGCAAGATATTGCTGCGTCTTCTTCGCCATATCCTGAGCGCTGTTGCTGGGCGAGATGACCTCAACAGCCAGTGCGGGAGCGCCATCGACTGGAGAGCGGTCAAGGTCAACCGTCTTCAGATGTTCATTTGTGATGAAGGCAACATCAGGGTTACGCACGATATCAGGGCCGAGGCGGAAATCCATCTCTTCTACCACGATTCCCAGGTTTTTCGATTCTAAGAACTGAGTTAACTTCAGGGCTATGCGCTGGCGGATAAGATTGTGCCTTAGAGCGGGTGATGGTTCCATTAGCAGCTCACCCTCATCGAGTTCATAGATCGTTCCCTCACGTTCGGGCAACTTTTGAAATTCTTCAAATGTCAGCCTGGTCG
>DASRDW010000200.1:0-15482 GCA_035652415.1 Candidatus Angelobacter sp.
GTATGTCCGGTATCAACGGCCTGCATTACCGCCGTGGTGAGCGGAGGCACGGTCACTGCCATCCCCAAGCCCAGCACTACATAGGCAGGGAAAAATGTAGTCCAGTAGCTGCCGCCAACAGAGGGAAGCGCAAACATCGTCAACCCAACTGCAGAGAGCAGAGGCCCGACAATCAGCGGCGTGCGTGCGCCATGGCGCTCCACCAAACCACCAGACCATCGCGAGAGCGAGAACATAAGCAGGATGAACGGCAATCCGGCTGCCCCGGCCTGTGCGGGCGAGTATCCTTGCACCTGGATCAGGTTCAACGGCAGCAAAAAGAAGAAAATTCCGATCGCTGCGTAGAGAAATAAGGTAAGCAGATTGGCTCCGGTAAAGGTCTTTGACTTGAAGAGAGCAAAGGGAACCATGGGCGAGGAGGCGCGGGTTTCTGCCCAAAAGAAAGCCTCCAGACCCAGTCCACCCACGATCAATGGAACATAGACCTGCGGGTGGCTCCAGCCAAGCGCAGGCGATTCAATCATGCCGAAAACCACGCCACCGAGACCAACAGTGGCGAGCACAGCGCCGAGCCAATCGATCCGATCAACACCCGGCCTGCGGCTTTCCGGAACATGCCACAGAGAGATGACAATGACGACTGCAGCCAGAGGCAGGTTGATAAAAAAGGCCCATCGCCATGAGGCGTGCTGGATGAGCCAGCCGGCCAAAGACGGGGCCGAGACCGGTGGTGATGGCAGTAAAACCGGACCACAGCCCGATGGCACGGCCGCGCTCTTCGCCGGAAAACGATGCTCCGATCAAGGTCAGGCTTCCCGGCGTAAGAAGCGCCGCACCAATGCCTTGAATTGCGCGGGAAATGATCAACAGGCGCACGTTCACAGCAAGGCCGCAGGCGAGCGAGGCCGCGGCAAAAATCGCTATACCGACGAGAAATACTTTGCGGCGGCCAAGCAGGTCGCCCAGCGATCCACCGACGAGGATCAACGCACCCAGCAGGAGCGAATAAGCTTCCACCACCCATTGCACATCGACAACGCTGGCATTCAAGCCGGTTTGCAATGCAGGCAGCGCGACATTCACTACGGTGCTGTCAATGAATGCCATGCTTGAGCCGAGAATGGCGGCCAGCAGAACCCACCGCTGGGTGCTCGCCTGGCAGGGAGCATCGGCTTGGGCAGATTGCATTACGGCTTCATCGCAGGGATTTCTCATTGAGGTCATTCATTTTGGCGCGGCGAAAAATTCGCCGATTGCAAGCGCCTTTGGTGATTGTTACTTGTCTCAGGTAATACCCTACCCAGACTAGAGCGTCTGACGGATACATTCTTACAGAGGTTTGCCGTATTCATGTATTTAAACGGAGTACCGGTGACTGATGTTGCGGCTTGATTATCTTTCCTGCATTTTGACCATTGCGTCTACTGTATTGATTGGCCGCCGAAAATGGCAGGGCTGGATCGTAGCCGGCGTCAACAGTCTTATCATCAGCGTGATTGGAATGCGGACAGCGCAGACCGGTTTTATCCCCGCCAACCTTTTTTGCATTGCGATCTACGGATACAACATTCTGCAGTGGCGCAAGGGTTCGCCGCCAGCAGCGGTGTCTGATAGGCTAGAGTCGCAAGCGTCAATCACGCACGTGCCACGGCGTTTTGTGCGCCGCATGGGCCGCGCGTTTGCCGGCGATGAGCGATTCAGCCGCAATAGCGATCGAATTCGTCAACGTTCACTACCGCGCCAACGGTAGCCGTGAGCTCATCACTGGGCTGAACCTTGCCGTGCATCGCGGTGAAACACTCATGCTGCTGGGCCGCAGCGGCTCAGGAAAGACCACTACCCTTAAACTTATCAATCGAATTCTGAGCGCCAGCGAAGGCGAGGTTCGCGTAGATGGACGCTCCACCACGGAATGGGACGCGATCCGCCTGCGCCGGCACATTGGTTACGCAATCCAGGAAGCAGGGCTGTTTCCGCATTACACAGTAGAGAAAAATGTAGCTTTGATCCCAAGCCTTGAAGGCTGGGAAGCAGCGCGTACACGGCAACGCGTTCAGGAAGTGCTGCAGCTTGTGGGATTGCCGTTCGATCAGTTTGCCGATCGATATCCTGATCAGCTTTCAGGCGGACAAAGGCAGCGTGTGGGGCTGGCGCGCGCGCTGGCTGCCGATCCGCCAATCCTTCTGATGGATGAGCCTTTTGGCGCGCTTGATCCTATTACCCGCGCTGAATTGCAGCAGGAATTCCGCCAGCTTAAGCAAAGGCTGAGCAAGACTGTGGTGTTTGTGACCCATGACGTGGCGGAAGCTCTGATGCTGGGCGACCGCATTGCCTTGATGGATTCCGGGAATCTCAAAGGCGTTTTTACACCTGCGGAATTCCTGCGCTCAACTGACGATGCCGTTCAACCCTATGTAAACGCTTTCCGCGAGGCGCAGCAAATCTTCAACTCAGGAGGCTGAGACCATGCCGGTAATCGCGTTCTTTTCCGTTGATAGACGCCAACTCGCCACCTTAACGGGAGAGCATCTCTGGCTGGTTGGAATTTCCATGTTGATTGTAGTGGCTGTGGGCGTGCCTTTGGGAATTCTGCTCAGCCGGAGGCCGGGATGGAGAGGGATTGTTCTGGGAAGCACCAACGTCATTCAGACCATTCCCAGCCTCGCGCTCTTTGGCTTGCTCCTGCCGGTGCCATGGCTTGGGGCGCGCGCGGACCGTCTGGCGATCCTGGCCTTGAGCCTGTATGCTTTATTGCCTGTGGTACGAAATACTTATACCGGCATAACCGGCGTTGATGCTCCGGTGCGTGAAGCTGCCATTGGCATGGGACTGACACCGTGGCAGATGCTGTGGCATGTAGAGTTGCCGCTGGCTTCACCAATTATCCTGGCGGGCATCCGTACGGCAACTGTTATTACCGTGGGTGTGGCCACGATTGCTGCGGCCATTGGCGCGGGCGGGCTGGGTGACTTTATTTTTCGCGGCCTCTCCATGGTAGATAACAGCGTTATTTTGGCCGGAGCGATTCCTGCCGCGCTCATGGCGCTCTTCGCCGACCTCTTGCTCGGACTATTACAACGCTCGCTGGTACGGGTGCGGCACTAAGATGGATCGCCGCAACTTTGTTGCCGGAATGGCCCTGCTGCTGGCTGGATGCGGCAGAAAATCCGGGCTTTCCATTGGCTCAAAGAATTTCACTGAACAACTGGTCCTGGGAGAGCTGCTGGCGCAATACCTGGCTCGCTTCACTTCCCTGCGGATTGAGAAGAGGTTTTATCTGGCGGGCACATATATCTGCCAGCAGGCGCTGCTGGCAGGGCGGATTGATATGTATGTGGAGTACACGGGCACTGCTCTGGTGGCGATCCTGAAGCAGCCACCATCGTCAGACCACGCGGCGGTTTTCAACACGGTGAAGAGCCTGTACGCGAGCAAGTTTGGGCTAGAAGTTTTCCCTTCACTCGGGTTCAACAACACCTTTGCCATGGTGGTGCGCGGAGGGGACGCGAAACGGCTGAACTTGAAAACCCTCTCGGATGCTGCAAAAGTCTCGCCGCAACTCCGCCTGGGGGTGGGATACGAGTTCATGGAGCGGGCAGATGGATACAAAGGACTGGTAAGCACGTATGGTCTCAAATTCAAGGAAGCACCGCGCGTAATGGACCTGGGACTGCTCTATCGCGCGCTGGAGAACAATCAAATTGATATGGCAGCAGGATCAAATACTGATGGGCTGATTGCCGCGCTGGATTTGGTGGTCCTTGAGGATGACAAACATTATTTCCCGCCTTATGACGCCGTGCCGATTGTGCGACGAGAAATCTTGCAGCGTCATCCGGAGATTGGACAAGCGCTGCGGCAATTGAGCGGACGAATCACCGCCCAGGAGATGCGGCAGATGAATTACGCCGTGGATGGAGAGAAGAAAGATGCTGTAGCGGTGGTGAAAGACTTCCTGGCCAAGAAGCTGCCTTCATAACGACCATCACCAGCCGGTAACCAGCAGCCGTCATACGCCCTTCAGCCCGCATTGATATCTCAACACGAAGGAGTCCATGGTAAGCAATACAGGCCGAAAAATGGCCCGCCTGGAGGAGAACTCACGAAAGAGTCTCCCCACAAAAAAGAGGCGAGCGCAGCCAAGAATGCAACATGAAACAAGGAGTCAGTTCAGTTTTGTGTGGCCGATTTTTCAACCTGCTTTTCCTCTCCCTCGGCCTTTAGGGTTGAGGAACTCTGGGACGTTTTGCCACTCTGGCCTTCCAGAAATCTGACAATCGATAGAGTGTCATCCGGGCCCAGGCGCGTATTGGGCATTCGTATTTCCTTGTATTGTTTGAAGAGCGATGTTGCCAGCGGATCTTTTTCCGCCAGCAGTTCGTCTGGTTTCTGAATGAAATGCAGAAGCCATAATCGGTCGCGCGAATGAGTGACGTTGGCAAGATCAGGACCGATTTTCACGCCGTGGCCAATGGTGTGACAGGCGGCGCAACGGGTTGCGAAAAGATATTGCCCACGGTCGGCTACATTGAGCGGCGTCGCTTGCGCATAGTTTTTGGGTGCTTCCGTCTTATGGCTATTCCAGCCATCGATCAGGGTGGTGATATTGTTGGCCAGAAACCGCGCGTTGTCAGTAGCGGCATTGCGCAGCCACTGGCCGGTAGGCTCATTACCGATCATCAAATCAACAGTGTGCCCGTCGCGGTTCAGCCCTGGATCGTAGTACAGGCCAAGCTTGTGGGCCACGAGATCAACATCTGCCTTGGTTCCGGTAAGAAACGTCCAGCCTGGGCCAACGTGAAATTTATCTGCATACGCCTTGAGCACTGCGGGAGTGTCATGCTCAGGATCAATGCTGATGGAGTAAAAGAAAACATCTTTTCCCACGCGATCTCCCAAAAGATGTTGCACCTGGAGGAGGCGCGCGGTTTCCAGAGGACATGAGTCCTGGCACTGTGTATAGAAAACGCTGACGAGAACGGTCCTGCCTTTCAGCAGGTCGTCATAAAGATGAACGGTCTTGCCGTCCTGCGTAACAAGCGGGACATTGGGAAAATAATTTGCACCCCAATGCGTTCCGGCTGAAGCAAGAGGGGCCCGAACAAAAGTGAACAGTATGAATAAGGCGAGTGAAGCAATCGCAAGCTGGCATATCCGACGCATGATGAATTTCCTTTTCATTTCAAGTCGTGCAGGAGAGGACCGGGAATTCCAGAAGAATCGCCGCCGATCCTCTCCTTCCCCAAAGAACACTTAGAACGCAGTTGGGAGAATGTCGTCCGGGTCTTCGAACGTCACGCCCTGCGGCTTTGGAATCGGAGTCGGGAGCGCTTTGAGGAACGCGCCACCGGCATCATCAATTTCCCAGCGCAGAAGCATGGCATTGTCTTCATGGACGGTGTTGTGGCAGTGCTCCATGAACATGCCGCCGAAATCGCGGAACTGCATGGTGAGAGTAACGCTGCCGCCCGGACGCAGACGATATACGTCTTTACGGCCTTTCTCCCATGCAGGCACGTTGGATGCTCTGCCGTTGCGGGCAAGGATTTGCCCTTCTTCAAAGTGGATGTGAATCGGATGGTCCCATCCACCACCGCCATTCTGTAGTGTCCAGATTTCGCGCGTGCCAAATTTGGGAGCGGCGGAGATGCGACCGTAATCCGCGTTGAGGGTCGGGCCCTGATTGTCTGTCTTAATGCCCCAGGGACCGAAGAAGGTAGAGACGGGGTCATTGGTAGTTTGATTGCCGCCACTGCCAAACTCAAAGACGCGTTCCCGCGTTACTGGGATATTGGAGAGGTCGGGGTTGGGAATCATGGTAGCCGGCACCTGGCTTACATCAGGCGTCGCTGGATTGCGAACAATGCGGAACTCCAGAAACTTGCCAACGCAGGGATCAGAGGACTTGCCTGCAAGAGCATCGGCCAAGCTCAAGTCCTGGCTAGGCTTTTTCCCATCCTGATGTTCGCAGAGATTCACCATCCAGACTTTGTCGCCGACGTTGTAACGCGAGAAATCGATTACTACGTCATAGCGCTCGGCGATTCCCTGCTCATCAAGCTGAGTAAGCACCACAGGACCCGGCATGAGATTGCCATCGTTAGCAATAAAGATCATTGGTGTGCCATCACTCAACCCCACTTTAAAGAAGCGTGAAACGGCCCCGTTGAGAATGCGGAAACGATACTTGCGGCGCTCAACTTCGAAGAATGGCTTATAGACAAGGTTCACGGTCATTTGATCGCCTAAAAACCCATCGAAATCGAAGATGTCGAAGAAGAGCTGCCCGTCTTGGTCCCAGGCTTTATCGGCGAGCATGAGGTTAACGTCATACTCCTGATTGCCCCAGGACTTGGCTGTACCGCTGGGCAGGCGCAGGTTCACGCCGTCATCCAGTTCTTCATTACCACGATCAAGCGCGCTGTAGATGTTGAACATGCCCGCCATACCCTTGTAGACGTTCTGCGAAGTAAAGCTGAACATGTGGTCATGGAACCAGTGGGTGCTCATGGTCTCGTGCCAATCACCAGCAATCTTGTTGATGCCGCCGTTATCAGCAGGGCCGCCGGCGCGAGGATCAGTGGCATCAGTGTTGATGGCATTGCGGCCAGCAAGCACTACTGGGTAGTGATAATCGTAGAACTCGCCGGGGAAGAAATAAGCACCGGTGAAGCCGTCATTCTCCGCGCCATGATGCCCATTGTGTTCGTGCGTGGAGATAGTGATGCGTCCAAACCCGCCATTCTGAGTGAAGTCAGGCGGAAGCTTGTTGCTCAACCGAAACAGAACAGCATCGCCGCCATAGCGCACCTGCATGAGCTTGGGCGGAAACGTTCCCTGGTAAGTCCAGAAAGCCAGCGGCCCCTGATCAGGAAGGTTGGGATGAAAACGCGGATTGAAAGGGACGGTGGGATCAATGCCGGAGTTGAAGTTTGAGGCAACGCCAGGATTGTAAACCGTGTTGACCTTGGCCCCTTCCATGGTGGCGGAAATGGCCACTTGCGGAGGCAAGAGATCGAACTGCTGGTGCGCCCAGATGGGTCCCGGCGGACGCCCTTCAATCGGACCAAAGCCACCGCCCAAACTTTCCGGAACCGCCTGCGGTGTCTGGTTGGATTCAGCCTGTGGCGCAGGGTTGAGAGATGAAAGCGGGTCTCGCGGCAGGACATCAAACCGCGGCATTGGCTGAGTAAAGGCTTGAACGCCAAACAGCGGGCTCGGTGGCGCGCCGGTAGGAATGTTGCTGCCCCCTTCAGCATAAGCACTGGCAACAAACGGATTCAATCCATGAATCGGTGCTAGCATTCCGCCGGTTGTAATAAGGCCCCATTTGATGAGATCGCGGCGGGACACCTTGCCTTGCGAATAGGCTTTCACGATCTCGCTTCTGTCCTTGCGGGCGTTGATTGCTTCTTTTAGACGTGCTTTGGAAGCATTCTTGGGCAAGTAGATGTAGCTCATTGGCTATGCTCCTTAAGATCTTCAATAAGACAAATCAAACAAAGCTTGCAGACGCGGCTCGGCGAAAAGCTCTTTCCATGCACTCTCGCCAAGGTACAACGTGATATCGTGATACGATATGTGAAAAGCTTTTAAATGCCAAGATATCGTGATACGATACCTGAGCAGAAGTAAGCGTACTCCCGCTTCATTTGGGCAGTCAAGAAAAATCCAGATTAAATTTTCTAATTTTCTCTCGCGGTTCTCCACGTTCACCGACGAGAATGTCGAGGTATAGATGACTGAAGTGGCCAGCCACAACGACCCATTGATGTCAAAGCGAACGAATAAAAAGAAACTCAGCCGCGCCGAATACAAGGCCTTAGCAGAGTTCCGTTATCAGATACGGAGATACTTGCGTCACATGGAAGAAGCAGCGCGGTCTTATGGTTACCATCCCCAGCAATACCAGTTACTTCTTGCGATTGAAGGCCTGCCCGACGGTAAAGTTCCTACTATTAAGACCCTCGCAGAACGTATGCAACTAAACCACAACTCGACGGTTGAGTTGGTTGATCGTTGTGAAAAACGAGGACTTCTGCAACGAACGCACGATGGCATTAATCGCCGCGAGGTAACTCTTGCCGCTACTACTGCCGGAATCCGTATGATGGAAGACCAGGCTAGTGCTTCCCGAGCTGAGTTGCGAGAGATCGGCCCTGTCCTGTTTACCTCATTGCAGCGTCTGATGGAAGAGGCGCCGCTCGATGTGCGTGCAAAGGTAAAACTCGGCACAGATGGCAATCACCAAAAGAAAGTTAAGCGCTAAAGACGGAATGCTAGCGGGTCGGCACCATTGCACCCATTGAGGTGGTGTCCGATCATGGCGTTTTCCTGAGCGGAAGATTCCCTGAACCGTGCAATTACTTTCGGAGTGCCAAAATACATTCCGATGTGGATTGTTATGCCCTGCTAAGCCGCAACCGTCTCATCACCTTGTACGGCAACCTGGGATTCCAGTTTGTCAGTGCTAAGCAGTGGCCACCCCCGCCGGAGTACATATTCAAGCCACGCACCGGCGAATTGCGATGTAATCACAGCGACAAGCACAAGAGCTGTATAGAATTTGGCATTGATGATCCCGGCATCGAAGGCAACGCTTGCCAGCACGATTCCCGGGCCTCCACGCGCATTTGTCGTGAGCGCCAAATTGATGAGATCAAGACCGCGAAAGCCAGCAAACCGGCCCGCAAGAGAAACGGACAGAATTTTGACGACACACGTTCCAACCAGGAAAAGAACCAACAGCTGCCATGAAAACGCCTTTACTAAATCGAGCTTTAGACCCACGATGGCAAAATAGACCGGAATAAAAAATGCAAAGGACACTTTTCCGATTGCGTCCAGTGCGTCCGCAAACAAGCGACGCTTCTTGTGGACGACTGCGAAAGCGGCAAGAAACGCTGCGAATACAAGATTGACGTCCAGCGCGCCTGCAATGACGCAATAGGCAAACAATACTGAGAGCGCATAACCTACGGGCGAGTGCCGGGCGAGCACATTGAATTTCGACTTGTTAAACCTCTTTACAATTCTGGGCAGGAGTGTGAGGCCAAGCACGAAGAACCCTACTGTAGCGAGCAGATGGTACGCCATCTTGCTGGGGTGTAACACTGCCGTCCCGGCCACTGCAGTAGCGACGGCCAAAGCCGCCCACAGAACAATGTCTTCAAGAACAGCAACTCCCAGCACAAGGCGCGCGAACCGCGTGTGCAAAATCTTTAGATCAGCAAATATCTTGGAAATCACCGGAACAGATGTCACCGCCACGGCGACTGCCAGAATGATGACCAATGACAGCTTGTTTCCCTTTGGACCTGCAATGGCTGGGCCAACCAACATGGGGCCGAACACCAGCCCCAAGATAAACGGGATTCCCGTCCCAACAATCGTCAGCCAACCAACTTCCCTTCTTTCCTCACGATTGAACAACTGCTTTGTCTCAGCACCGGAAAGAAACATGAGAAGCAACAAACCCATCCAATAAACGAAACTCAAAATTGGCGCATGCTGTTTTGATAATTCAGGAAGTGACAGCGATCCGATGTGGAGCCGTCCCAACACTGCCGGACCAAGAACGATGCCTGCCAGGATTTCGCCAATGACTTTTGGCTGGCGGAGCTTAACGAATATGTACCCCAGGAGCTGGGCAAGTCCTACCAGGAGTAACAGAAGAAAAAGAACACTGGTCAGGTCAGAGTTCGACATGTATGTAGTGATGCCGAGAAGCTCCTGCCCGTTGTAAATCGTTGAATGATTCCTATGAATAGATTTTCATTAAATCTATTAAGAAGCCGAGCAGAAATCGCGGCCCTAGTTTATGAAATCGGCCCCTGTTTTACATGGGACATTTCGCAATCCTGCTACCCTGATTGCGTTTTCATCTAGCGTTATGTGCGTGGCGCTGCTGGGCAATCCTGAGTTCCTTTGTGCGGCTTCTTATCGGCTTTTTGATCGCCGATTTTTCAATCGCGTGGAGAGAAATTGACTGATGTCCCCAAAGGCCGCTCGATGATGTTGCGCAAGTGGGATCGACACCTGATTGCCAACCGCCTGCCGGTGATGCAGCCAAACGGCAGCCAGTTTTCTCGCCTGTCGCCGTAACTGATTGAAATGTTGGAGGCGCGGGTCGGAATCGAACCGACGCATAAAGGTTTTGCAGACCTCTCCCTTACCACTTGGGTACCGCGCCCTTGTCCTTGGGTGCCGCCTCTGCTGCCATGAGAGCATAAACCCTCGCCGGTGCGAGGGACAATAGCAAGCAAAATTAATGGAGCGGGAGACGGGAGTTGAACCCGCGACTTCGACCTTGGCAAGGTCGCACTCTACCACTGAGTTACTCCCGCTCAGAGGCTAAAAGCATTATATCGTGTTTTTTAGGAGTTCCAAAGCTGAACGGAATCCGCGAACAAAATTCTGAGCATGGAGCAGTGTATGGCATGAGCAGACTTCGCCTCACCCACCGCTCTCAATTCATCATCATCAAACTAAAAACTAAGGCCGATATTCGATTACTAAGAACCCAGGAACCCTGACGCGCTCCATAACAAGGCGCGCTGCCACATTCTTTTTTGTCTTTACTTCGCTTTTAACGCCTTACCCACTGCGGATCTTCCTCCGCGGTCACAATCGATCCATCGCGCATGTGAATAATGCGGTCACCGATCTCCGCCGCCTGCGGGTTATGCGTAATCATAAGCACAGTCTGGCCGAATTGCTGATTCGCCTCGCGCAGCATTTTGAGCACAATCTCAGAGTTGCTGGAATCAAGGTTTCCAGTAGGCTCATCCGCCAGCACAATGGACGGACTGTTCACCAGAGCACGCGCCAACGCCACACGCTGCTGCTCACCGCCAGACATTTCTGCCGGACGATGATCCAGCCTCCCCGCGATCCCCAACATTCCGGTCACACGCTCAAAAAGCGCCTTGTCCATGCCCCCATTGCCGGCAATTTCACGCGCAATCTCAATATTGCCCTGGGCGCTCAACGTGGGCAGCAGGTTAAACTTCTGGAAGACAAAGCCGATCTTCTGCTTGCGCATCGCTGTCCGCTGCGCGTCACTGAGTTGCGCAAAATCGGCGCCATCAATCAGCACGCGTCCAGAGGTGGCGCGCGCAAGCCCGCCCAGAATATAAAACAGCGTGGACTTTCCGCTCCCAGAAGGGCCAACAATGCTGACAAACTCGCCCTTCTCCACGGTAAAGCTCACGCCGCGCAGCGCGGAGACATTGAGCCTGCCGCTGCGGTAAACCTTGGTGACGTTTTCAACTTGGATGATGGCAGCCACGAGTCACTTTGATATTACCAGAGCGGCCGCAATGAACTACCGGGTCAAAGAGCGGCAAAGTGCGACATGGGCTTATCTTGTCGCTTGCTCCAAACCGCTGTGCCTTTACCGATCTCGTATTTTCTTCTGCGTTTCACGCGATCGGCTCGGCATATCCATCCTCACCCATTATCGTTTTGAAAGATCCTTCGTTCGCGATCCAAGCCGCTTAGCTCTGCGATATTTTGACGTCCCTGTGCGATTCGGCCCAGCGGCTCAGTCCTCGTCGATTTACTTGAACCTTCGCCGCTCCAACCACCTTTAGCTGGCAACCGGCATCCGTACCGCCTCCGGCGCTTGTGCGCGCTTGGGGCCACGCTTCTTCACCAGCATAATGCGGATACGCTCCAGCAGCTCAATGGGAGCATGCATTCCCTTGGGCAGGAAGACATCGGCGTGCATGTCTTTGTCATAGACGCGGATCTTACCGGAAAAGATAATGGCGGGAGTGGTGGCGGAGATCTCTTTGATTTTCTGCACCAGGGTGGCACCATCCAGGCCGGGCATTTGCAGATCGCTCAGCACCAGGTCCACTCCGCCTTGCTTAAATATCTCCAAGGCGTGATTTCCATTGGTGCAAGTCAGCACGCGATACCCACGCGTCTCCAGCATCAGTTTGCGAATGGAAAGGGCCTGCTCATTGTCGTCCACACACAGAATCGTTCTTTTTGGTCTCATCTGGTCTCCCCCCGGAGAAGTTTTGCGCATGGCGGACCGCCGCAGACCGCCTGTTTTGAATTTTTAGCTGGGTTGATAATCTCTTGGTTCGATAACGTGAAAGGAATCTTAGGCGTTTGACAGCAAGGCTGTAAAGTATCCAAAACGCCAACAAGTGGAAAACTCTGTGGAAGACTTCATCCGGCGCAAATTCACTGCCGGAAAGAGACGCATAATCAACTGCTTACTGAATCACGCGAATTACAAAAAAACTTCTCCGCGCACCACTTCCACGGCATGTCCGCCCACGCGAACGTTAACAATCTTGTCACCCTGGCGTGAAGCGCTAAAGAAAATCCGGCTGCGCCGCTTCATCTCCACGCCTTGCTCCAGCAAAAACTGCTGGTCAGCAGCAACCACGCCGTACTTTACCGCCCAGGCCGCGCACGGCCCGGCAGCGGAGCCGGTGGCAGGATCTTCTCCGTTGTAAAAAATCATCCGCGTCTGCAAGCGGGCATCAGGGTTCCCTGCCTCGCGGGCGATAAAGTAAAAAAACTTCCCATCACTCTTTTCCAGAAAGCTCTGCATGTTGCCCCAGGTTGGAGAGAGTCCCTGCAAAACAGAGAGCGAGCGCAGCGGCACCATAATGAATGCATTACCGGTGCTTACCGTCTGGATTGGAACGTCAGCGGCGATATCGTCAATGGCAAGGCCAACGGCGCGGGCCACGTCTTCACGTGAATGCGTCTGGCCAAATTCAGGATCGCGCTGGGTCATCACGCCAAAGGGCAGGTCGTCGCGGGTGGAAAAGCGCACCGGGATCTTACCCACGTTGAGATCGAGCGCAATCTCGTCCTGGCCATGCTTGCCGTCAGTGCGTAGGACCATTGCCGTCCCTAATGTCGGGTGCCCGGCAAAAGGCAGCTCTTCATTCACCGTGAAAATGCGGACACGCACGCCGCGCTCACGCTCGGTGGCGGCATCACCGGGCAGAATGAAGGTGGTCTCAGAAAGATTCATCTCTCGGGCCAGCGCCTGCATCTCGGTGTCACTCAGGCCACGCGCGTCAGTAAAGACGGCAAGCTGGTTCCCTTCCAGCGGAACTGAAGTAAAGACATCAACCTGCACGAAAGGCAAACGATGCTTGTTATTTGACGAGAAGCTCATGTTCTATCCTCAAATTCAGTTTTTCAATTTCCAATCTTTGGCAATTTTGGCAGTCTTGGCAATTGTCAACGTTCGCATTAAAGTTTATTTCAACCATGAAGGCTTTCCGCAACTTGCTCCGTCGCACCCCGTTTTACGGCGCTTACAAAGCGCTCGGCCACTATCCTGACTACTGGTACTGGCAATTGCGCGGCCGGCCTATACGCTCTCCCCATCTTCTCAAGCAGCGCACCGTTCGGGGGTACGCGGAGCGCTACGGGCTGCGCGTGCTCGTGGAGACCGGCACCTACTATGGCGAGATGGTCGCCGCCATGAAGAACCGTTTTGCGGAAATCTACTCCGTGGAATTCGATTCAGCTCTGGCCCAGCGCGCCGCAAAAAAGTTTGCCCGCTCGCCGCACATCCATATTCTTGAAGGTGACAGCCAGATTGCCGTGCCTGAGCTATTATCGTCATTGAAACAGCCGGCGCTCTTCTGGCTTGACGCTGGCTATTACGGCTGGGCCGGACTGCACGGTGACAAGCAGCGCCTCACCGTGGAACTGGAAGCCATTCTGCGCGACTCGCGCTTCCGCCATGTCATCCTCATGGACGATGCTCGCGGCCTCAACGGCCAGAATGGCGCTCCGACCGTGGATGAACTGAAAAGACGGATTGAAGCGGAGTTCCCGGGACGAAGCGTTGAAGTGAAGTATGACATTCTAAGGATTACGCCGAACTAATCCCGATTACAGTAAATTCTGAGTTACAATCCATGCGCACATGCGCCGCCTCTTTGCTTTTCTTCGCTTCGCGCTCTTTGTGATTCTGTTCCTCGCTCTCGGCGAAGCACTCAATCGTGTTCTGCCGCTGATTCACTTTCCTGACCGCTCCTTCACCTGGCCAAGTATCCTCGCCAACGAACTTCTCGATTTTGCGCTCGTCCTCTTCATCGCCTGGATACTCTCACTTGTTTTCCGCGAACGCTTTTCCACCTATGGGCTGCCGGTCGTGCCGGATGCTGGCCGTCTCTTGTTGAAAGGCGCAGTCTGGGGATTCATTCCTTCCGCTCTCATTCTGGTCCCGATTTCCGCCGCAAGAGCATGCTCCTTCCACGGATTCGCTTTACCGATGGGACAACTGATCTTCTATGCAGTGGTCTGGGCCGTCGCCATGCTTGCCATTGGATTTGCGGAAGAGTTCATGTTCCGTGGCTATTCACTAAAGACGCTGTCCGAAGCGGTTGGCTTCTGGCCTGCTGCAATTTTCCTCTCGTCAATCTTTGGTCTCGTCCATTTCTTCTTTAAGCCACAAGAAGACTGGATCGATCCTCTCAGCATCGCTCTTTATGGGGTCTTCTGGGCGCTCACTCTCAGACGCACCGGTAGCTTGTGGTTTGCCGTCGGATTTCACGCTGCTTCAGACTACGCGGACATGATCGTTTTCGCCGAACCCAACACAGGTAATCATGGCCAGCCGATACCAGGGCATCTGCTCGACATTCACTACCACGGCCCAGATTGGCTAACGGGAGGCCCTCGAGGCACGGAAGCCAGCCTTCTTGTTTTCGTTGTTCTTGCAGGATTGTTCTATTTCTTCAACCGTCAATATCCTTCTGCGCAGCGCCAGCCACGTACCGCCGCCAAAGTCCAGGCTGGCTAAATGGAAACCAAAGGATACGTTGAAACAAGTTTCTGAATAGAAGCAATATGCCGCCCTCTCCGGCAAATTCACGTTGTTTTGGCATCGCTCCGTTCTGATCTGGGCAAGTGGGTTGTAAAAGCCAAAATTGTTGCCACCCGATCGCAGGAGGCAATCGAAACAGGCCGTCGCCTCATAGATTCTGAATCAATTTTGGCTCGGCGTCGCGAGATAGCCAAGAAACCAAGCTAAATTGACGTGGAAGGTTGATGTCGAATTTTCTGGATGAAGGTTCGATATTCTTGCAACCAGTAATAATGGAATTGCGACCGAAATGGCCCCCGTGCGCATCAAAAAAGCAGATCTCAAAGATGCTAAGCCATGGAGGCCACGATGCCCCAAACCGCTTCCACCCCGCCTCCCGTCAACGGAGTTCTGGAAACATCGTTGTACGTTGCCAGTGCAGCGCGCTCGGCTGAGTTCTATCGTCGTGTGTTTGGGTTTGAGCCACTGGAACCTGATCTCCCTTTGAATGACGAGACACGCCTGTGCCCCATGCGCGCGGGTGATCGGAGCGTGCTCCTGCTCTTTAAAAAAGGCGCTACGCCTGACACGGATGCAACGGGCGCAATTCACATTGCTTTTGGGATCGCCCGTTCTGATCTGGGCAAGTGGGAAGCTTGGCTGACACAGCAGGGTATCGCAATTG
>DASRDW010000201.1:0-3669 GCA_035652415.1 Candidatus Angelobacter sp.
GGCCTTTGGACAAGAAAAGAGTACGGTAAGCATGTTTAAAATTGACCCAGATGGAAAGACGGCAACCAAGGTCCCTGTGGAACTTGGGCGTAGCTCAGTCAACACCATTGAGGTTGTGCGCGGACTGAAAGAAGGCGATCAGGTGATCCTTTCTGACATGTCTCGCCTGGATAATCAGGACCGAATCAGGCTGGATAGATAAAACGAATTATTTTGGGAGGAAAGAACAACGTGGCCAGTGGACAAACTTTGATCAATCTTGAGAATGTTACCAAGGTCTTTTACACCGATGAGGTTGAAACTCATGCGCTCTCCGGGATTCACCTGGACATTCACAAGGGCGAGTATGTTTCTATCGCCGGCCCGTCGGGCTGCGGCAAATCGACGCTGCTCTCTATTATTGGTCTGCTGGATTCTCCCACGGATGGCTCTTACGTCCTGAACGGCCGTCCGGTGCAGGGCCTGGATTTTTCTGATCGCGCGCGCATTCGCAATCAGGAAATCGGCTTCATCTTTCAAAGCTTCAATCTCATTGGCGATCTCACGGTGTATGAGAACGTGGAACTGCCACTGACGTACCGCTCCATGTCAGCTCCTGAGCGCAAAAAGCGCGTGCAGGAAGCACTGGAGAAGGTCGGCATGGCCCACCGTATGCGCCACTATCCTTCACAGCTTTCCGGCGGTCAGCAACAGCGTGTGGCTGTGGCGCGCGCTCTGGGTGGATCACCCAGCATCCTGCTGGCGGACGAGCCTACCGGAAACCTGGATTCCCGCAACGGCGAAGCTGTAATGGATCTGTTGCAGCAGTTGCACCGTGAAGGCGCAACCATCTGCATGGTGACCCACGACGCGCGCTTTGCCAAGCATGCTGAGCGCACCATCCATCTCTTTGACGGCAAGGTAGTAGAAGAGACGGAAGCCGCGCAGCAGGCAGCTGAACTGGCATAGGCCAAACGCAAGCCCGGAAATTAAAAAGACTGCTTGGAATGGGGTCCTCTCATTCATGGGGTGAAGTGTGGTTACGCTGTTTCAAGACATTCGTTTTGGCCTGCGTATGTTGCGCAAGTCGCCGGGCTTTACCGTAATCGCCCTGCTAACTCTAGCCCTCGGCATTGGCGCAAACACGGCGATCTTCAGCATTGTGAATGCGGTGTGGTTGAAACCGCTGCCATATCCACAATCCGACCGCCTGGTTTTCATGACATCGGCTTTTTCCATACAGGGAAACGTTCGCAATTTCGCCACGTCTTACCCTGATTTTCTGGATTGGCGCGCGACAGCAAAATCCTTCACCGGCATGGCTTCTTATCACGGTGATAGCTTTACCCTCACCGGCACGGCAGAGCCGCTGCATATTGATGGGGTCACTGTTGCCGGAGATTTCTTTTCTGTTATTGGCGCAAAGCCTTTGCTGGGGCGTGGATTCACACAGGAAGACGAAAAGCCGGGAACCCGTGTAGTGGTGCTGAGCCATGAGCTATGGCAAAGCGTTTTCCACGGCGACCGGGAAATTGTTGGGCAGGCTGTTACCCTGGATAAGCAGCGGTACACGGTAGTTGGAATCATGCCGGCGGGCTTTGCTTTTCCCTTGGACCAGATAGATCCTCCCAAGCTGTGGCGGACCTTTGCCATTGAATCTGAGACCAAAGACCCTGTTAACGCGCCGGCGATGACATCGCCAGCAGCACGCGGCGCACATTTCTTAAGCGTGATTGCCCGGCTGAAGCCGGGTGTTTCATTTGACCAGGCCCGTGAAGAGATGAACGTGATCGCCCGCAACCTGGCAGCGCAATATCCCGATACCAATAAAAAATTTCCCGCAGTTGGAATGGCGCCGGAATTGGAATACCTAATAGGAGACGTCCGTTCGCGGATGATTATTTTATTGATTGCGGTGGGCATGGTGCTGTTGATTGCCTGCCTGAACGTAGCCAACCTGCTGCTGGTGCGGGCCAGCAAACGCAGCCGTGAAATTGCGATTCGCGCATCGATTGGCGCCAAGCGCACTCAGATTGTCCGCCAGATGCTGACTGAGAGCCTTGTATTAGGTGTGGGCGGAGCTTTGCTGGGAATCCCAGTTGCTTTGTGGGCCTTGAAGTTGTTCATCGCGCTGAATGCGCAAAAGCTTCCGCGAATCCAGAGCGCAGGGCTTGATGCCAACGTGTTACTTTTTACGGCTGGTATTGCAATTCTTACCAGCCTGATCTTTGGCCTGGTTCCCGCCCTACGGAATTCAAAGCCAAACCTGACTGAGTTCATGAAAGAAGGCCGCGGCAGCACGGCCAGCGGAGCGCATCAGCGCCTGCGCAGCGCGCTGGTGGTATTGGAAACAACGGGAGGGCTGGTATTGCTGGTTGTGGCGGGACTGCTGGTGCGTAGCTTCCATCGCCTGGTCTCGGTTGATCCGGGATTAAATCCGGCCAGCGTTTTGACCCTGACGTTTGATTTGCCAAGTACCAAGTACAACGA
This sequence comes from Candidatus Angelobacter sp., assembly GCA_035652415.1. Taxonomy (GTDB): domain Bacteria; phylum Acidobacteriota; class Terriglobia; order Terriglobales; family Acidobacteriaceae; genus Angelobacter. The sequence goes on from DASRDW010000201.1 coordinate 2,470, forward strand.
TCAGCAGCAGATAGATTTTTATACTCAGCTATTGGCGCGTTTGCGGAATGTGCCGGGCGTGGTTTCCGCCGGCGCAGTCACCCCGCTGCCACTGAGCAATAACAATGCAATGATCAGCTTCCAGATTGAAGGCCGTCCGGTACCAAAAGCAGAAGCGCCGTCAGCCGATATTGAAACAGTTTCGCCGGAATTTTTCCATACGTTCAACATACCGCTCCTGCGCGGGCGCGATTTTAGCGAGCGCGATGACACCAAGGCTCCTGGCGTAATGATCGTCAACGATGCTTTTGCGCGGAAGTACTTCCCTAATGAAGATCCCGTGGGCAAGCACGTGACTCCGGGCGTAGCGAACAGCGGCAAGCCGCAGCCGCGCGAGATCATTGGAGTGGTGGGCAACGTGAAAGCGCGCAACCTGGAAACAGAGGATGTTCCGGCTTATTACATTCCTGCCACACAATTGAATTTTGGCTCTATGACAGTGTGTTTGCGAACAAGCGTTGAACCGCATAGTTTGACCTCCGCGGTCCGTGATGTGGTTGCTTCCATGGACCCGGATCTGCCGCTCTATGACGTTAAGACCATGAACGATTATTTAGCCGCATCTGTAGCTACGCCGCGCTTTAACGCCCAACTGCTGGAAGCTTTCGCCGGTCTTGCATTATTGCTTACCGGAATAGGTCTTTACGGCGTGATTTCATACGCGGTAACGCAGCGCACGCACGAAATTGGGGTGCGCATCACGCTGGGAGCGACGCGCGCCAGCGTGGTGCGGATGGTGCTGAAATCAGGCCTGCAACTTACCGGGATCGGCATTGTGGCAGGAGTTGTTCTTTCACTCATTGCTGCGCGCTTTGCAACTGTCTTCAGCAACCTGCTGTTCGGTATAAAGGCCACGGACGCTACGACCTTTGTCGCGGTGGTCCTGATGGTCGCTGTAGTTTCACTGCTTGCCTGCTATATCCCCGCGTATCGGGCCGCAAAGGTGGATCCTATGATTGCTTTACGCTACGAATGACCGCTGTTCTTTAATCCTTAATGCCTCTGGCCCGCTGAAAATAGCGGGCCTTTTTTGTTTTCAGACAGGGCGTTAACGCGAGAGAATCCCTGGCAGAAATCCATTGCGATAAGAAACGGTTCAGTGTTTAATCTGCAAAAAGAGGGATTGCGAGTGCTCTATCCAGGTGAAACCGTGCGGCTTCT
>DASRDW010000202.1:0-10795 GCA_035652415.1 Candidatus Angelobacter sp.
ATCATAGGTATTGTGGTCGCCGCATCTGCATGGCTTTATCTGGCCCTCAACGCTCACGGATGGGAGAGCAGCCGGCTGCTGGCCATTGGCATTGGCGGCGGCATCGGCTGGTTCATGCTCCTGAACGTCTGGGGTATTGTGTGGCGCATGCAGAAAAAGATCATTCGCTGGACAACAGACAACGCAGCCAACGGAACGCCTATGCCTCCGCAAGCCGCCCAGCTTGCGCGACTTTCTCAGTTGGCGGCAAAGACCAACTTTGTTCTGTCATTCCCCATGCTATTGATGATGGCTGTAGCCAGCCACTATCCACTTTTTAGATCGTAGCTTTTGGCCTTAATTCGCGATTGAGGTGTGCATGGATGCGCGCGTACCTTGATTCAAGATATATGTCGTACCGGCAATGGCTTAAGAACCGCTAGTTTGCGGGAGGGTTGGAGGAATCTGCTTTCGCGCTGGCGGGAACGTCCGCGCCCTTGCGAGCTTCGGCAAATTGGCGCTGGAAGTAATCTTCAATGGCAGACGGAGTATCGATCAGCTCAAGCGGAAAAGAAATGCTGATGCGGTAGATGAAGCCACAGGAATTTTCTACTCCGTGCAGCATCATCTCATCGCCTCTGACTTCAAAGCCGTCAAGCTCATAGCCTGAAGCGGCAAGCTCTGGAGTCCAATGCTCGCTGAAAAGACTGTCATTGCGCGCCATGAACGCCAGGCCACGATAACGTTTGAATATCTCTCCCAGACGCGAACGCAATTCAGCATTCGTCGCTTCCTGCAGGGCCAGCAGCTTGGAAGTGGTGGTGGGGAGCTTCATTTTTTAGGCTTTTTGCAAAATTACGGCATTCCATAGTAGCGCATACGGAGAAGAAATTGAACAATATTCATGCTGGAAGGAGCAGGAGAGCTCTTGCAAAATATTTAGCTTGGGCCTTCATATATTGTCATAATATGAAGGTATGGCAATGACATCTCTTAACATCTCCTTGCCCGAAGCATTGAAAAACTATGTGGAAGGGCAAGTCGAATCCGGGGATTGGGGCACACCCAGTGAATATATCAGGGAACTGATCCGGCAGGACAAAGAGCGCAGGCTCAAAGGTCTTGAGCAGGATTTAATTGCCGCTGCAAAGGGCCCAAAGATTGAGATTTCCGTGGCAGAAATCCGCAAGAAAGGCCTCGTAACGGTCCTTCGTGAACGGACTCGCCGCGGGTGAGACGCAGGATCGTAATCACAGAAGCAGCAGCCGCAGATATTTCTTGAGCAGGCAGATTGGTATCAAGCCCAATCCGATCAAAAATTGGCACAGCGCTGGCAAACTGCTGTAACCACAACAGTGCTGCGGATCGTGGAAGCTCCTCTTACCGGCGCTCTTTGCCAGTTCAACTCCAAAGAATTAGCAGGCATTCGTCGCAAGGCCATTGACGGATTTCGCAAGCACCTCATTTTCTATCGCGTTCAAGACCAGACATTACTTGTTTTACGGGTCATTCACGGTGCTCGCGATCTTGAAAGTCTGTTCTAATGGATTGCTGATTTGCTATGAAATTAGGAGAAAGCATGCGCGGAAAGACCATTGTGATCACCGGTGCGACCTCTGGTATCGGCCAGGTTGCGGCGGGAAAGCTGGCTACCATGGGCGCGCGGATGGTGCTGGTGGCACGCGACAAGGCGCGTGGGGAGGCCGAGTTGGCACGCCTGCGCAGGCTGGCGCCCAGCGTAAATCACACCATTCATTATGCCGATCTCTCGCGCTTGGCGGAAATGAAGCGCGTTGCCGCTGAGATTGCCGCAGCGGAGCCGCGGATTGACGTGCTTATCAACAACGCTGGCGCGCTTTTCGGCTCGCGGCAGCTTACCTTAGACGGGCTGGAGCTTACCTTTGCCCTCAACCATCTTTCTTACTTCGTGCTGACGCATGGACTGCGTGAGCGCCTGCGGGGCTCTGCGCCGTCGCGGGTGGTAAATGTGGCCTCAGATGCGCACAAGGGTAAGAAGCTCGACTTCAGCGATCTGCAGTCAGAGAAGAACTATCGCGGGCTGTATGTTTATGGGAAATCCAAATTGTGCAACATTCTTTTTACGCGGGAACTCGCTCGGCGATGGGCCGGCACCGGCGTGAATGCCAACAGCTTACATCCTGGGTTCGTGTCCACACGTTTTGGTGACCAGAGCGGCGGCATGCTTTCGCTTGGGGTCCGCGTGGCCAAGATCTTTGCCATATCGCCGGAGAAAGGCGCGGAAACCATCGTTTATCTGGCCTCATCGGATGAGGCCGCCAACTCTACTGGTCTTTATTTTTACAAGTGCAAGCCCGCCACGCCGACGAAAGAAGCGCAAGATGACGAATCGGCGCGCAAGCTGTGGCAAGAAAGTGAAAAGCTGGCAGGGATTACTTACTGATCGTCAGCGCTGGTTCAGCTTCCATGCAATCTGGCGCAGCATCCCCAGCCAGACCTCTGCATCGTCGGCAGAGAAATTCAAGCGGCGAACCATGCGCCTGATCTTTTCTTCTTTTGCAGCAGCCGTCTGCTGGTCCAGATATCCGCTGCCTCGCAACGCATCAAGCAGCAATGAGGTCAGGCGTTCTAGTTCGCCTGAGCTTGCAACCTTGCGCTTGCCGCGATCCGAAGCGAGCTCCGCGCGTTTGCCTTTCACCCCGACTCGTATCATTTCATAAAGGCAAATCGCAACGGCCTGCCCCAGGTTCATGGAAAGATGTTCTGTGCGCGTTGGGATGTGCAGCAGCCAGTGGCAGTGGCTGAGATCAGCATTGGAGAGGCCGCGCTTTTCCGATCCAAAGAGCAGAGCCACGCGCCCAGACTTGAGTCGCTTGCGGATCATAGGAACGGCCTGCGGCAAGAGCTTGAGCGGCTGCTGCAGCTCGCGATTGTGAGCCGCCGTAGTCCCTATCACCAGAGAACAGTCAGCAATGGCATCTGCCACCGTTTTATATTCTTGTGCATTTTTTAGCAGCGGCGCTGCGCCAACGGCAGAACGGGCTTCGCGAAAAGAAGCTTCATACGGATTGACCACGCGTAGCTGTGAAAATCCAAGGTTGCTCATGGCCCGCGCGGCAGCGCCAATATTAAGCGGGTTGCGCGTGGAGACCAGGACCACGCAGAGCTGATCGAGTTCTGATGTTTTTGGCAAGACTGGCCATTGTAATGGCCGCAAGCTAAAGACTGCTGACGTCTGTCACGAAACAACTTCTTAGTGACCAGATGCACTTCAGACCGTCTAAAAAAAATATCTGCGGAGCCTCTTGACATTTACTGCTAATGTATTAGCATGTGCTAGTGGATTAGCATTCAAGAAAAGCCAGAGGCGCTTTTCAGGTGCTCCCAGGAGAGCCATGAGCGACGAAAAACATCTTCAATTAGGCCGGCGCGAACGCCAGATTATGGACGTGGTCTACCGGCGCGGCCGTGCGTCAGTGACAGACGTGCTATCCGAACTGCCGGATCCACCCACGTATTCCGCTGTGCGCGGCATGTTGCGCCTGCTGGAAGAAAAAGGATTCGTTCGCCACGAGCAGGAAGGCCTGAAGTACTTGTATGTGCCGGCAGACGATACGCGCCAGGTCCGCGCCAACGCTCTAAAGCACATGGTAAAGACCTTCTTCGGCGGATCGCCGGAGCAGGCCGTGGCCGCGCTGCTGGAGATGTCTGACAGCAAGCTCTCCGTCAGGGACAAACAAGTTCTTTCGCAGCTCATCAAGAAAGCGCAACAGGAGGGGAGATAAGCCATGCAAACAGCCATTCCGATCTCCGCAATTGTTCTGGATACGTTGCTGAAGGCCACGGTGTTGCTGGCCCTGGCTGCAGGCGCAACGCTTGTTCTTAAAAAACGTTCTGCCGCCACGCGGCACATGGTGCGGGCCTTTGCTCTGGCAGCCTTGCTGCTGCTTCCCTTCTCCGTAATGGTGCTGCCGGAGTTACCGGTAAAAGGATTGCCAGGATTTGCCGCGAGCAAAACTCTCAGCACACACACAGCTTCTACAGCGTCGGCGCGAACAGCAGCCGCTTCTCTCACTGCCGCACCTGCTCTGGCGACGTCGGCTTCATCTGCGTCGGTAAAACCGCGTATGGAGCAACCAAGAACACAATCGAGAGAGACCACGTCAGCGTTGGCAGCAACGCCAGATCACTACACTGCTAGCGCGTCACCGGTGCAAGCTTCGTCCTCGCCGATCGCAGTTCCCGCTGGCTCCAAACCCAGCGTCGCTGATGCCCCAACGCAGCCTCAGTGGAGAACATATCTGCCGCAGTCTCTTCTGCTGGTCTGGATTATCGGCGCAATTTATTTCCTGGTCCGCTGGAGATGGAATGCTCTGCACCTCTCCGGGCTGGTTCGTCGCGCAACCGTGCTTACAGACTCAGGTTGGAATGCGCAGCTGCGGTCGCTTTCGGGAGATCTGGGAATTGATCGCCATGTAGCTCTGCTGGTAAGCGACGAGCTTGAAGTTCCCATTACGGCGGGCATCATGTTTCCCAAGGTGGTGCTCTCGCCTGACTATTCAGAGTGGTCATCTCAACGGCGTTCCGCCATCCTGAACCATGAGTTGGCGCACATTCGCCGGCTGGACGCCTTTACATTGACATTGGCGCAGATAACCACGGCCTTCTACTGGTTTCATCCGCTGGTCTGGTTCATGGTGCGGGAGATGCGCGCAGAGCGCGAGCGCGCCTGCGACGATCAGGTGCTGGCCTCTGGGACCAAGGCTTCAGACTACGCCCATGAACTTCTCGATATAGTTTCCGAATTGCGCGGGCCGGAGTTGGCAGCCGCGCTGGCCATGGCCCGCAAATCCCAGCTAGAAGGACGCGTGCTTGCCGTGCTGAATCCTTCATTGCGCCGCGGCCCGGTTTCATGGAAGGCTGCGCTGGGCGTAGCTGCATTGACGTTGAGCATCTTGTTACCGCTGTCGGCTTTGCGCGCTGCTCCGCAAGCCACCTCGCCTGCACCCCAAGCAAGCAGCAAACAAAAACCGAGTCCATCTGTTGCACCGGAAGCGCGTCGTGATGATAGTTCTGCAGCAGCAGAAAGCTCACAACAAACCAAGGCGAATGACAACGACAGCGAAGATGCAGAAGCCCCAGAGCCTCCTGAGCCGCCTGAACCGGCCGAAGCTCTTGACGCTCCCGCGCCACCAGCGATGACGAGCGTGCAGGCGATTCCAGCGGTGCCATCAGCTCCTTCTGTTCCAGCAGTTCCAGCAGTTCCGGCTGTTCCTGGCGTTCCAGCAGTACCTGCTGTGCCGGCCGTCCCTGCAGTTCTGGGCGGCGACCTGAGCGTATGTGGCACACATGCCCACATGCACAGCATGAACATGGAGTCGCATGACGGCTACAAACGTTGGACAGCAACATGGTCAGGCGACGATTGCAGCGTTGATCTACGCGCAGAAGGAGATATCAAGTTCAGCGCTGAAGCCACTGATATCCAGAGCATTTCCTCCGACGGATTTTTTGAAGTGAATGTGCGCCAGGGCGATACGCTCAAGCAGGTCAAGGTCACTCCATCAGGCAATGGCTTGCAATATGTTTACAAGATCAATGGCACGCAACAGGCGTTTACTGGCGATGCCAAAACCTGGTTCTCGCAGTTCTTGCTGTCGCTGGAGCGGAGCACGGGCTTTGCCGCCGATACTCGCGTTCCCGCGCTGCTGGCCAAAGGCGGACCGAACGCTGTATTGGATGAGATCAATAATCTGCAGGGCGACTACGTTCGCGGCATTTACTTCCGCAAGCTGCTGGAGCAGCCCAACCTTCCATCTCCAGTGGTACAGCGTGTGATCAAGCAAGCCGGCGACCAGATGAAGTCAGACTACGAATTGGCGCGCGTGTTGATGACCGTGAGCAAGCAATACGATTTGCCGGATGAGGCATCACGCACCGCGTTTTTGGACGCTGCGGGAAAGCTCAAGAGCGATTATGAGCACTCGCGCGTGCTGATCGAACTGCTCAAGCGGCCCAACATCTCCAAAGAAAACGTTGCTCTGGCTCTTAAATCTTCCAGCACCATTAAGAGCGATTATGAGAAATCGCGCATCCTGCTCTCTCTGCTGGACCAGAAAGGGTTTGACCAATCGCAGCTCAATTTTTACCTGCAGATGGTGGATTCAATCCATTCCGACTATGAGAAATCGCGCGACCTGCTGGCGCCGATGCAGAAATACAATCTGGCCACTGACCAGATCAACCGCATCCTGAGCGCAACGGCGACGATTAACTCTGATTACGAAAAATCGCGGCTGCTGACCAGCCTGGCCGATAAAGGCAAGTTTGACGAAGGTCAGATGAGCAACTACCTCAAAGTCGTGGACTCCATGAAATCCGACTATGAACACTCACGAAGCTTGCTTGCGCTGATGGACCATAGCAAGTTGAGCGATGCTTCCATGGCCAAAGTGCTGGCTGCAGTCGGCAACATAAAATCAGACTATGAGAAGTCTCGCGTACTGCAAACAGTGGCCGCACGTTATGATCTGAACGGAACGCTGCGCGAGACCTACATCAAGGCAGCCAACTCCATCAACAGCGAGTATGAACGCAATCGGGCACTGGCAGCGGTGGTGAAGAGAGCGACATTATAGTTTTTCCGAGGTCTGAGCGTAGCGAGAGATCCCTATTGCAACGAAATGTATACGATCACACATCAATAGGCTGCAGTGGCAGATTTTCGCGAAGGTAGGGTTCCCTCGCTTCGCTCGGGATTCAGAAGCAGCTCGAACTCTTCATTCCACAGGAGTAATAGCGATCACCCTCAACGGACTTCCCGAACCGTTCACAATTTTAAGAGGCGCGGCGATCACCACCGCGCCAGTCGGCGGCAGTTGATCCAGATTGCAAAGCCCAGCCAGCCCAAATTTGCCGCTGCCGTGCATTACATAATGATTAGGAAACGGTGGATCGAAGGTCGCGGCGCGGCCAGCATCAGTGCCCACGGTCTCCACACCCACGCCAAGCACATCGCGATCTTTTGCCAGAAAATCTGAACACGCCTTCACAAACCCTGGCGTATGCGGACCGTCATCGCGAGCGTTGATGTACTCCTCCGGATCGGTACGTCTTGACCAGCCCGTGCGTAGCAGCATCCATGCGCCGGCGGGAATCTTTCCGTGCTGGCTCTCCCACTGCTTCACACGATCTACCGTGAGCAGGAAGTCCGGGTCTTTGGCCACGTCGGCAGTCACGTCGATAACACAAGCCTGCCCGACAAATTTCTTTGGCGGAATCTTGTCCACGCTATTGTCTGGCAGGTCTTTGCCGCTCACCCAGTGGATCGGAGCGTCAAAGTGCGTGCCTGTGTGCTCACCAGTCTCAAAGCCGTTCCAGTACCAAGCCGGGCCGCGATCATCATAGCGAGAGAGTTCCCATATCTTAAATGCCGGAGTATTGGGCCATTGCGAAGGCAGCGGCAGCAGCGGTGTCTGCGGGCTAAGAGGCTGGGTAAGATCAACAATCCGCAACGCGCCGCTGTTCAGTTGGGTGATAAGTTCGGTGAGGATATTGGCCATGTTGCAGTCCTTCTTTCTAAATCCCGAGCGCAGCTTTTTCCGAAAGTCCCGAGCGGAGCGAGGGATACATACCTCTCGATGCTCTTTCGTGTCTAATCCCTAAGATTGCGGATATAAATATGGATCCCTCGCTACGCTCGGGATTGCAGAACAACCGTTCACTTCAGATTCTCTATGTATCTCTTGAACTGAAACCTGTTCTCCAATAATGCAAGCCCGGTCACATATCCTGACGGCCCCACGGCTTCAACCTTGGCCACAATCGAGGTAAGCTCGTTGGTGCGCATTGCCTCATTAAAGGCGCGGGTAAACTCTTCAAGGCCCTTCACGGTTTTGTTATGCGGAATGCCAGCTGCTCGCGCAACGCCTTCCAGATCGGTACCGGTTGAAGTGGCCGTGGGAAACCCGCCGACGGAGAGCAGGCTCTCATTATCGAACACAACATGAACCAAATTTTTAGGGCGATAGCGCGCCATGGTGGAGTATCCGCCCAGGTTCATCAGGATGGAGCCATCGCCATCAAAGACCACAACTTTTTGTTGCGGCAGGCAGAGTGCAAGTCCAAGCCCGGTGGAAGAGCCGAGACCCATGGCATGCTGCAGATAGAAGAAGTTTGGCTTGTGTCCCAGCGATTGCAACTCTGTTGCCACCGCGCCCATGATGGTGACCACCAGCGAGCCTTCAAGCTTGTCATAGATTGCGCGCAAACATTCCAGGCGTTTCATGGTGCCGGCTCCTCCCACATGAGTTCGCGGGTAAGCAGTAACGCCGCCGGATGCAGGCTGCTGTAAGCCCAGGTTTGCGCTTCTGCAATGCGCTTTTCAACTTTCGCTGGATCGTCAAGGAACGAATACGGGATTCCAAGAGCGCGTAAGAGCGGCTCAGTGGCGCCACCGCCCTGAGTTTGCCAGGGATCGCGCTCGCCAAAGTGTCCGCGATAGCTGATGAGCATGAGCAGTGGAATGCGGTAAAGCTGCGCGAAAGAAACAATGCCATTAATACTTGCCAGGAAACCGTGGTTCTGCATGAGCATGGCTGACTTTACGCCAGCAAAGTGCGCGCCGGCTGAGATGCCAACCCCCTCTTCTTCTTTCGCCAGACGTACCAGGATCATTTGCGGATCATCTTCCGCCATGCGAATCAGGTGCACCAGCCAGGTCTCCGGCAGTGCCGAGACAAGGCCGATGCCGCACTTCTTAAGCGCCTGGTACAAAACTCCGGAATTTGCCAGCGAGACGGGCATTTCTGGAAGAAAGTAGATTACAGGAATTACGCGCTGACGGAAAGGCGCGCCGAGAAAGACGCGCTTTAGGGAATGAAGGTTATTGGGCAACCGAGAGTCGCCAAAAGATATCTATCTGTTGCCGCTTCAGTGACGCGATTTAGTCTCACGCAAAATTACGCCAAAGCTGCGGCCGCCGAAAGCAAAACCCTGCTCGATCCGTCCGGTGACAGTGACACTTCTGCCGTTGCTGGGCACACCGTAATTCTGGCTGTAAATCCACATGTGGCCTGAGCCGTCGTCAATCTGAAAAATACCGTTGCCCAGCGCGCCAAATGAATCTGATACGGTGCCGTGAATGCTCACGTTTCTGCCGGCAAAGCGGCCCGGGTCACGGTTAATTTTGGCAATGCTGGTGGTGAGACATCCCGTAAGCAACAGCATTCCCGCAGTCAAAACGAATGCCAGGGCTAATTTGCAAATTCTACTAAGCACCATGCCCTCCAAAACTCTGGATTAAAGATTAACAAATTGGATGCAGGAGCACTGGCTTGAGTCCATTGCAACTCAGAAAAGTTTTGTGAAACCAAGGTTGGATTTGAGGTAAGCGGAGCGAGAAAACTTATTTCTAAAGGATCAAAGTAAGCTAGCCGGGCCAGCGGAGTTTAATCCACTGGCCCTGGCAGTTGTTCCGAGTTTATTGCAGAGTCAAAGTGCCATTGATCGGCGTGATCGTATAGTTGCTGAGCAATGGATTGGGGTCCGCACTGGGAATGATGGGATACTGCCCTGCCGGACTGGTTTGGTCTGCCGTGGTGCTGTAGCTGGCCGTGATGTTGTCACCGTTCTTAATTCCCGTTATCGTGCCGGTGAAAGTTGGGAACGGCTGGCCCGCAGTGCCGGTTACGTTATTGGCCTGGATGGTCAATGGCGCGGGGGTGACGGTCAACGTAGCAGTATTGGATGTGACTGCGTAGTTGCCTATCTTGCCGTCCGGATCGTTGAACCCTGCCACGATGGGATAAGTTCCCACGGGGCTGGTCGGGGTCGCAGTCGTGGTCGGCGCTAAGGTGATGTTGTCATTGTTCCGGATTCCATTGATGGAGCCGGTGAAGGCCGGATTTGGATCACCGTACACGCGAGATGCATCCGCTATGGTCACCGACAGCGGCTGTGGAGTTATTGTCAGCGTTCCCGTAGTAATCACGGTGTAGTTACCCAGCTTCCCACCCGGATCATTAAAGGTTGGAAGGATCGGGTAAGTTCCCACCGCGCTGGTCAGATCGGCAGTGCTGGCGAACGTCGCGCTGATCTGGTCATTGTTCTTCAAGCCGCTGATGGTCCCACTCAAACTGGGATTAGCGTGGCCATAGACGCGGGAGGTGCTGGTTGCAGCCGCAGTCAATGGGGCAGGAGTTACCGTTAATGTACCGTTGGTTGCGTTCACCGAGTAGTTAGAGAGCTTACCAGCCGGATCCGCCAGTGTTGCAACGATAGGATAGGTTCCTACCGGGCTGGCCGCAGTCGCGACGCTGGAGAAGCTCGCCGTGATGTTGTCGCCGTTCTTCACGCCAGTCAACGTGCCGGTGAATGCCGGGTTAGGATCGCCATACACACGGGAAGCATTGGCAGCGACAACACTCAGCGGCGCCGGAGCTACAGTGAGAACGCCGTTGTTGACGGTGAGTGCGTAGTTGCTGAGCCTGTTATTTGGATCAGACAGCGCCGGAATGATTGCGTAGGTTCCGACCGGGCTGGTTGGATCGGCAGTGGCGGAGAACGTGGCGCTAATATTGTCACCATTCTTCACGCCGATGATGGTGCCGGTGAATGCCGGATTCGGATCACCGTACAGACGGCTGGCATTCGCAGCAGTCACAACCAGCGGAGCAGGGCTGATGGTGAGCGTGCCACTATTGATTACGAGCGTATAGTTCGCCAGTGCGCCCGTTCCGTTATCCGAGACTGCCGCTGCGATTGGATACGTTCCAGGTGCGCTGGTTGAAGTGGCCGTAGTGCTGTAACTGGCAGTAATGTTGTCGCCATTTTTGAT
>DASRDW010000203.1:0-4384 GCA_035652415.1 Candidatus Angelobacter sp.
TTACGCCAGCAAAGTCCACGCTAAAGACGATAACGGTCGCGACGTGCCGGTGATGCACGCCTGCGGCCACGATGTGCACATGGCCAGTTGGTGGGGAACAGCAGCCATCATGGCGCACGACAAAAGTTCCTGGCACGGCACGCTGGTGCTGATTGGCCAGCCCGCGGAAGAGACCATTACCGGCGCAGATAGAATGATCAAAGATGGTCTGTTTACCCGTTTTCCCAAGCCGGATATTGGCGTGGCCATGCACGACACCAATAATCTTCCTGTCGGCAAAGTTGGCATCACACCCGGTTATGCCAAGGCGAATGCCGATTCCGTTCGCATCACTGTTTACGGTAAAGGCGGGCACGGAGCGCAGCCGCAGACCACGGTTGATCCGGTACTGATCGCCGCCAGAATCGCGGTTACGCTGCAGTCAATCGTAGCGCGCGAGATCAAACCTGGTGATGCGGCAGTGATTACGGTCGGCTATATTCAGGCAGGCACCAAAAACAACATCATCCCTGATAATGCGCAGATGGGGCTGACCGTACGCTCTTATAAACCCGATGTGCGCCAGCATCTGCTGGCCGCGATTGAACGCGTCGCCAAAGGCGAAGCCATGGCCGCAGGCGTGGAAAAGATGCCGCTGATTGAAAAGTACGAATCCACCAGCGCGGTTTATAACGATCCGGTGCTGACAAAGCATCTAGCCGGCACATTGGAAGGCGTGCTGGGCAAGGGAAGCGTCGTGACAGAAGAGCCAATCATGACATCAGAGGACTACTCCTACTTTGTGGAGCAGGGTGTGCCGTCATTCTATTTCACGCTTGGCGTCGCTGACGCGCAGAAGCTTGCGGAAGCGCAGGCTGCTGGCCACCAGTTGCCCAGCAACCATTCGCCGTTGTTTGCGCCGGTGGCCGATCCTTCCATCAAGGTCGGGATCACGGCTGAGGTCAGCATTTTGCGTGATCTATTGCAGGGAACGTCCGCGGACGTAAAGAAATTTACTGAAAAACAATCTGGAAACTAGCGCAGTTAACCAGGCTCGTCCCAAAGGAGTTTGTCGATGAATTTTACCCGCCGCCATTTTCTTGAAACCGCTGGCATTGCAACCGCAGTTATGCTGGTACGGCCAGGCAGCGCATTCGCGCAAGGTGAGGGCCCAGGCAAGTTGCCTGAGCCGATCGCCAGTTTGAAGTCGCGCAAAGCAGAAGCCCAGTCCATTACCACCGCGGAGCGGGAGCAACGGATGGAGCGAGCGCGGCAGTTGATGGCGCAGAACAAAATTGACGCCATTATGGTGATGGGCGGCACGTCGCTGGTTTATTTCTCAAACATTCACTGGTGGATGAGCGAGCGTACCTTTGCGTTGATCCTGCCGGTAAAAGGCAATCCGTTTTATGTCTGCCCGGCCTTTGAAGAAGACCGCGCACGCGAGCAGATTGCCGGAGGGCCGGGCGGAAACAATCCTGACATACGGCTCTGGCAGGAAGACGAAAGCCCATATCAGCGAATTGCTGAAGGCTTAAAAGACCGAGGATTAACCAATGGGAAGCTCGGAATGGAAGAAACTACGCGCTTTGTATTCAGCGAAGGCGTTGCCAAAGCGGCTCCGGGGCTTCACATTGTGAGCGCCACTCCTGTCACCGCCGGTTGCCGCATGATCAAGAGCCAGCATGAGTTGCAACTGATGAAGCTGGCCAATGAGATAACGCTTGCCGCTTACGAAGCTGCTTATCTTTCCACCAAAGAGGGCATGACGCAGCACGACTTTGGCGGGTTGGTACAGGCAGCGCACGCGCAACAGGGTTTTCAGGGCAGCGCGAGCATTCAGGTTGGAGACAACTCCGCCCTGCCGCATGGTTCGGCCAAGCCGCAGGTTATCCGCGAAGGGACAATCTTGTTGATGGATGGCGGCTGCAACGTGGAAGGTTATGAATCCGACATCAGCCGCACGGTTGTGCTGGGCAAGCCAACCGATAAGATGAAGCAGGTTTTTGAAATCGTGCACAAGGCGCAATCAAACGCGCTGGCCACAGCCAAACCTGGAGTTGAATGCCAGGCAGTTGATGCCGCAGCGCGCAAGGTGATCACCGATGCCGGTTACGGGCCGGACTACAAGCACTTTACTCATCGCGTGGGGCACGGAATTGGCATGGATGGCCATGAGTGGCCGTATCTGGTGCGCGGTAACACATTGCCGCTTGCTCCGAATATGACTTTCAGCGATGAGCCGGGAATTTATATCCGAGGCGAGTTTGGCATTCGCCTGGAAGACGACATGCACATCACCGAGAACGGAGCGGAGCTGTTTACCCCGCAAAGCCCGGATTTGGAGAAGCCGTTCGCCAAGGCATAAACGGATTAATACTTTACGATCGCGGCGAAGGATTTTGGATCGAGGCTGGCTCCACCCACCAGAGCGCCGTCAATTTCCTGTTGCGACATGAGCGCTTTGGCGTTCTCCGGCTTGACGCTGCCGCCATAGAGAATGCGCAGCTGAGTGGCAACGCCTTCGCCAAATGCTTCCGCTGCTTGTGCGCGAATCACGCGATGGGCATCCGCTGCCAGCTCAGGTGTTGCGGTCTTGCCGGTGCCGATGGCCCAGCATGGTTCGTAAGCTACAACAATAGGAATAGCTTCGCTGCCAGAGATATCACGGAAGGCAACACTGCATTGCCGGCGGAGCACATCTTCAGTGACTCCTGCTTCGCGCTCCTGCAATACCTCGCCGATGCAGACAATGGGCTTTAGCCCTGCGGCCAGGGCAGCGCGAAGCTTGAGATTGACCGTGTCATCGGTCTCGCCGAAATACTGACGGCGTTCGGAGTGGCCGATGATGACGTGCGAGCAGCCCACGGCCTTCAGCATTTGCGCTGAGACTGCGCCGGTGTAAGCCCCTTCTTTTTCCCAGAACATGTCCTGCGCGCCCACCGCGATGCGGCTGTCGCGTGCAGCTTCCACAACGGCAGGAACGGCAAGGAAAGCTGGGCAGAGCACAATATCATCGCGCGTGTGCTCCCAGACGTGGGGAAGGAGCGCGGAGACAAAAGCCTGTGCCTGCTCCGGCGTCTTATACATCTTCCAGTTGGCTGCGATCAGTTTTTTTCTCATGATGCGGCTGGCTCAGGCGTGATCTGCAGGTGAGGGAAGTTGCGGCTGAGTTGTTCAACAGCCCGCGCATAAGCTTTGTGCGTGTGTTGATCAAAGAGAACAAACCTTACCAGCGTCACGGATTTTGGCGTATGGAGAAGGTCAGCAACCGTCCGAATGGCGATCTCTGCTGCTGCGTCCACCGGATAACCAAAAGCGCCAGTGGAAACAGAAGGAAAGCTGATGCTGGTGCAGTACTTGCGGTCGGCTTCTTCCATGGAGTGGCAATAACAGCTTTCAAGCACCTGCGGTTCATTGCGCTTTCCGCCCTGCCATACCGGGCCAACAGTGTGGATCACATAACGCGCTTTCAAGTTTGCGCCGGAGGTGGCTACAGCTTGCCCGGCGGGAAGCGGGCCGCGTTGATCGCGGATCTTTTTGCATTCAGCCAGCAATCCTGGCCCAGCTGCGCGATGAATTGCTCCATCCACGCCTCCGCCGCCCAGCAGGGAAGAGTTGGCGGCGTTCACAATAGCGTCGGTCGATTCGTCGGTAATGTCGCCCATCACCAGTTCAAGGGCGGCCTTTTTCCCGATGCGATATCGCAAGCCTGACGCCATGTTATTTGTCTGTAAGCGCTTCCACTCCGGGCAGCTTTTTGCCTTCAAGAAATTCCAGTGACGCTCCGCCACCAGTGGAAATATGGCTGATTTTATTCGCAAGGCCGGATTGTTGCACGGCAGCAACTGAATCTCCGCCACCGACAATGGAGATTGCTCCACGGTTTTGTGCAATGGCTTCAGCGATCTTCATCGTGCCTTTGGCAAATGGCGCAATTTCAAAGACGCCCATGGGGCCGTTCCATACAATGGTTTTTGCTCCGGCAATTTCTTTGGCAAAAGCTGCAATCGTTTCCGGCCCAATGTCCAGCCCCATCTTGTCCTCTGGGATGCCCTGCTGGCTTTTGATCATCTGTGTGGTAGCTGAGGCATCAATCTTTTCTGCAACCACATTATCCGCGGGAAGCAGCAGACGAACGTTCCTGCTCTGGGCCTCCTGCAAAAGGGATTTCGCCAGCTCAATCTTGTCATCCTCCACCAATGACTTGCCTACTTGCTGGCCCTGGGCTTTGAGGAAGGTGTAAGCCATGGCGCCGCCGATCAACAAGGCATCGACTTTACTTAGCAGATTGCGGATGACATCAATCTTGTCTGAAACCTTGGCTCCGCCAATGATTGCGACAAACGGCTTTTCCGGATTGGTTGTGGCCTTGCCCAGATACTCCAATTCTTTTTGCATGAGC
>DASRDW010000204.1:0-10292 GCA_035652415.1 Candidatus Angelobacter sp.
TTGGCAATCTTCTTTACCACAATCCGGGCATAGGCAGGGGAATCGGAGGCTATATAAGATGCAATAGACGTCACGTCTGCAAGTGCATGACCTGACCAGACTACTCGCTTAGCCATCTGCTTAAGCGCGACTCGGCTTCATCCTGTGAAATTGTGCCGTTCGCGCGCGCGTCTTCAAGGCTACTGCGTACTTTCTCCAGAACATACAGGTGATATTGAATGTCTTCCAGAGAACAGTTGTCTGGCAGCTTTTGGAGCAAGGATTGAACTTCCTGTTTCGCTGTCATACAGGCCCTAGCATATCATCTCCATCCATGGGATCGCCTCCGTTGATTAAATCGCCGTCGGCTCTCAAAATTACACTCATCTCCGCAAACTGAGAGTTGTGGATGATCTTCTTCCCTCTATTTTAAGCGTGCTTCGTATTGACCTGGACGTAGAATATTCTGCCCAGTCCGATATAGAATGCAGTTCTTCAATCATTTGTGACCGGTTGTTTGGCTCGAATCGCGATCGACCCAGAAAACCTTTGGAGAACATTCATGCCGACTCGAACCTTCTCTGCCCCAGGGCTACAGCTTGATTTAGACGAACGGCCGGAAGAAACCATTATTTATTGCAGCGGCAAAATCACCGCCAACTCTGCGGAAATGTTTCAAAACGAAATTCGCGGCAACGTAATTCCTGAATCCAGAGGCAAGGGAGTTCCTGTCACCACGCGAATCGTGCTCGACCTTTCCAAGGTCACTTTTGTGGATAGCACTGGGCTCGGTGCGCTTCTGGGCGTATGGACAGCCGCGCAGAGAAGAGGCTGTGATGTGGAGCTGGTCAATCTGAGTCCGCGCGTGGAAGGGTTGGTAAGCGTAACCAAGCTTGATCAGGTGTTCAGTAAGATGAAAGGCTTGTTCGGGAAGACGGACAACTCAAAGTAGGGCAGCCTGGTTTCATCCGGCTGCAGAACAAAAAATCATTAAGCGGTAATTAAAAAGGGCCGATCAGGAGTTTATCCAGATCGGCCTTTTTGCTTTGCGTCAGCGGCTGGTTTTCCGCTGACGCAGTTCTAGTTGTCAAAGGTTTATGGCACGCCCAGGCTGTTGATGTATTCATGTGTATAGGCGAGGGCAGGACTTGTAACGCCGCTACTGGAGCTGCCGCCTGCGCCTGGAGTGTCGCGATCAAACGCCCAGAAGCGCGTGGTCCGCAGATGGTTGGAGATCACAAAGGCGTTTACCGTGTCTATATCCTGCAAGGTTGTGATCTCGTCCTGGGTATCGGCTTTCCCGATCATCATCGTGATTCCGATGTTAGTAAAGGGTATGCCGGACTGCGCGTTGAGCGCCTGCGCTGCAGCAATCGCAGACTGACCCATTTCGCACGCCCCGCTTACCACCACGCAGTTGCTGGTAGTAGTTGAACCGTAGTCGAACGTCATAAGGTTGACGACGTAATTGCCGGTCAGCCCCAGGCGCTTGATCTCATTCACCACGGTTGTGCCGGCGCTTCCTCCCGTAATGGGGTTGGCCGACCCGGAACCGAGCGACTGGATGGTAAAGCTGAATTGCAGGTTGGGGAATGTGGCCATAGCCGTCTTGGTGGCGTTGATCAGATCGTCAATGAGCGCTTGCGATTGGCCCAGTTCGATATCGTAATCAATGCCGACCAGGTTGGCCGAGTTATAACGATTGATGAAGTTGATCAGCCCCTGCCCGCTGGAGCAATCGAACGAGCCATTGGCTCCTCCGGTGCTGATGATGTACTTCTTGCCGGCGTTGACAAAGGCCTGAACGTTGGTGGCTTCCTGCGCAGGCGTGATTCCGGCCCACGATTCTGCATCGCAGGTGCCGGTGGCAAAAGACCAGACCAGCGTCGAGTTCGGCATGGCGCTGGTTACAGGCTGAACGGTGCCGGTGACAGCCGACCGCTGCAATCCGGTATTGAAGTCGGCGTTGAGCGTTACGTCTTTATACGCAGCAAAGATCACGCTGCCTGGCGGTGGCGGAGTTGGCGTAGGTGTGGGCTTGGGTGTTGGAGTAGGAGTTGGCGTCGGTGTCGGCACGCCCGTAGAGCAGGGAACGCCGGTAAACCAAGGATCGCCGGAGCCTGCTGGACCGGCGTGGCCAGCAATGGTCGGATCCTGACCCTGATTCCAGAATTGCGCAGTAAAGTTCAAACCGTTCTTGCTGGCCGTGCTTCCGCCATTGCAAGTGGTGGTGGATGTATTGCAATAAGCAAGGGTTGAATTCCAGGCCGGAGCGCATGAGCCTCCACCGCCCGGCGGGGGTGTGGGAGTTGGAGTAGGCTTCGGCGTTGGAGTAGGTGTAGCTGCGGGGGTGGGTGTTGGTGTGGGCGAGCCGCTTACTGGCTGCCAAAGGGCCGGGACATTGGGCGGCTCCCAGCCCACCTGCGAGGTGTGTGCCTGAAGACACCTGTATTCCACATTATTAAAGGTGACCAATGCACCCACCGCGTAAGCCGTATTCGGCTGCCAGGCGGGAACAGCTTGGGCGAAGGATGGAAGCGAGGCCAAGCACAGCGCAATGCCGAGGCTCAGCACAATGAGGGATTTCCGGATCATCAGGAGTTCTCCTTCCGCTCTTCGAACAGAAAGGGCGTTCTCCACGGGGTAAGAAATTATATTCGTAAAATCGTTTTAATAAAATTTATTAAAAGGACGAGCAGAGCAGGTGTACGGATGGGCAAGGGGGCAGATGGGTGTGCCAAATTGGAACCGAAATGATGGAGTTAAGTCCCAAAATGGAACGAGGATTATTCTCAATAATTTAATTTGAGTTTCTCTAATTTTCGCCTATGCTGTGAGTTCCTGCCGGGCCCCCGCATTGCGTTCTTGAGCTTTCCCCCTGGAGAAAAAAATAATGACCATCGCAAATACTGCATTTACTCACTATGGCACTTTTCATAGCAAAAGAATTGTCAGCGCTTTTCTTGATTACACCGGCAGGACGGTGCTTCCATCAAGGCAGGCTGCTCCCGCGCCACCGTGGTATTTCTAGCACACAAATCTCCGATGAGCAGATCAATATCAGGCCGCCGTTGTAGTAAGGCCTGATCAACAGCTATTTACCTACGCAAGATACAGACTGGTATCTGCGTGTGCTTGTCAAGCCAGGAGCACCGCCATGGAAATTCATCAGCTTAGATATTTTTGTGCCATTGTGAACACGGGACATTCACTCGCGCAGCGGAATCCGTCTATGTGGCGCAGCCATCTTTGTCGCAGCAGATCCTTAAGCTTGAAGATGAACTCGGAGGAAAGTTATTCTACCGGCTGCCCCGAGCAGCGCGCCTCACCCCTTTGGGGGAGTTTTTTCTGCCTCGCGCGCTTGCCATCTTGCAGGAGATCAGTGACAGCAAAACCGAAGCCCGCAAGATTATTGAGCTCAGGCGCTCGCAAACGGTGATGGAGCTGGAAACAACCCATCCATCGAGAACAATGGAAAATGCGCAGGGTTCCGCGACTGAAAATTTAATTTCCAAACTGCCCAAGAGCGCATGAAGCTATTGCCTTCAGGCAGTACTTCTTGGTGGCAAGTCATCATCACAATACAAATACACAAATTTAAAAAGGGACAGCAACCGGACCGCCCGGCTGCTGCCCTTGATTTGATATTGCATAGATACTGCTTTCACAAACCTACGCTGGGCACGTACCGAGGGTAGTGTTGGTCTTGCCGTTGTTAAATACTCCGGGGGTAGGGTTGGCGAACGTTTGAGTTGTGCCGTCAAACTTGGTGATGCTTAGGCTGAACGGCTCGTTATAGCCCGGCGTCCGGTCATTGAGCACGCTGATCGCGGTTTGCTCGCCGAGCAAAATGGAAGAGCGGGTGGAACTGCGGAAGTGAATGCCGGAGTGAATGCCGTGGCCAAAGGATATGTTGAAGGCGAGTTTCGATAGCTCCCCATTGATGGTCAGACTGGCGGCATCGGCGCCGGTGTAAGGTACCAGGGAAAGGCCGTCCTCGCTGGTCTGCATCACGTCAGTGCCAGCCGCGCGCAGCAAGGGCTGGATTGGCTTGCTTCCATCAAAGAAGTACTTGAGTACCGTGATGCATGCGCCCGCCACGGTTCCGTGCCCTGTGGGGTAGCATGGGTGCGTGGGTGCTCCCTCCGGGAAAGCCTGCGGCAGCAGGTAAGTGCCAAACTGCGAGAAAGTTTTGGCGACTGCTTGCGAATTGAGGGCATCCGCGTGCAAATGGGCTGCGGCCTGCGGCATGGGATTCTGGTTCATAAAATGTGCCTGCAACAGGGCGCCGTAATCCTCCGGGCGCGGGCGCAGGTTGACAATCCACTTGTGGAACCACGCTGATTTAAGCGCGCGGGTTGCCACTTCCGGCAGCGTTGCGGAACAATCAGCCGGGTCCTGCGTGCCAAACCCGTGCTCGGTTTTGGAACCGTTATACGGATTGCCCGGATTCAACGGCGCATTCAGCGAGAGCAGCAGCAAGAACGCAAGGAAGTACGATTCGTGGAGCACGTCCACGTGGGTGTACGAGGACAGGTCCCGGCCATTGCGCAGGAACCGGAGCGTCGGGTCAAATTGCAGAACGCCGGTCGGAGGGAACCCACTTACCACGTTCAGGTACTCCGTTGGAGTGGTCATGAAGTTCTGGTTCGGCGAAAAGACTTTGAACATCATGTTGATGGGCAGAGCGCCAAATGTCCTCGGGTGCAGCAGGAACTGCGAGAGATACGGCCCCTGAACATTGCCGTCGCCGGGTACGATTTGGCCGCGGAACAGGTTCTGCGGCGTCACCGGAAACGGGTATTCATTCTGTGACGCGCTCTTAATATAGGTCAGCCCATTCAGTTCGTTTGCCGCTGCAATTGCCGTTGCGTTGGTGGGATAATCCGTGAAGTTCACGTCCCGCAGCATGGCCGCCCAATAATGTTCCACCTCCTCATCTGCGGTCTGCGCGCTGGCAATGGTGGGTGCGGGATCGAGCACCGTAGCATGCGAATCAAGGCCTTCCAGGTCAAAAGACAGCTCCGTCTGAGGCCCGTTGAGTTGCGCGTTCACATTGGTTCCACCGGGGTTGCCGACCAGGATGTTCTGGAAATCTGCGAAGTCCCCGTTCGTGAGAGCGGTAGTCAAGCTGTTGAAGGACGTTGGATTGACGATCCCCAAAGCTGTATGCTGCAACGTTTTGCTCCAGGTGCCGCTGTGGTCTGTGTACAGCGCGAAATCGCCGTTATCGGGCGCCACTGGAGGGGTGACCTTCTCAGCCTGCGCTTCCTTGTCGCGATATTGGAAGGAGAGATTCGCGCGGCTGCTCTCTGAATACGTGATGTCTGAGGCCGCTGCTTGCGTCTGCTTTCCACCGAGCAGAGGTTCAAGGGGAACCATGCCGGCTGCCATCGCCATCGCGGTCAGGCCACCGGCTCTGCCCAGAAACGAACGCCGGCTGCGGTCGGCCAGCTGAGTGCGCGCAAAATTTTTGCGGCCGTTTTTCTTTTCATCGGTTTGCGTTCCGTTGCTTGGGGCCATACTTACGGAATGCGGCTCATGTTGTGGAACGGGCTGAGTTGCTGTTTCACCTGGAACGGTGGGGGACTGCACTTTCTCACTCATGAATTCCTCCGTTTTTCGCCCTGCACTTGGCTGAAATGCAGAGCTGGCCAGAGTTCATCATGCTGGATCATTAGATTCCAATACTTTGTTGCTATGGTTTGTAGCTGGAATCGATTGCCTTATTTTTGCGTAAGTTAGCGGGGAGATAGGCGAGCGCCATAGTTTGTTCCTATGGTTAATAGGAGCATAGACCTGCGCAATGCTCAGCCAAAGAACAACTAGCGCGCATATCCGTGATACGCGCAGAGACTACCCTTACCTGCCCAATCCTGAGCGCAACGAGAGATTGGGAATGTGGCGCAGGCATTGGTTCAAGACCAGATTGACGAGGATTATGCGGGAGAGCTGCTGCAGAAATTGGAAAGGGCGCAAATTGCTTTGAGGCAGTGACGGCCCGGTAAGGCTTTGGTATTTGGCTTTTGGCTCTTAGCTTTTGGTAGAAACCGAATCTTTCACCGCCGGGAGGCGACGGTGCCACAAGTGTCATCGATGCTGCCGCCCGCCACAGCAGAAACTGATATCCTTTTTCCGAGGACTTCTCCGCTTATGCGCCGACTCCTGATTTTTCTAGCAGTATTTACGCTTATGGCTACCGCACAGAAAACTCCTGCTCCGCCTTCGTCATTCCCTGACGCCGCTCAACTCAACAAGATGACTGCGCGCTTTGCGCCGGTGCCGC
Organism: Candidatus Angelobacter sp.; assembly: GCA_035652415.1. Lineage (GTDB taxonomy): Bacteria > Acidobacteriota > Terriglobia > Terriglobales > Acidobacteriaceae > Angelobacter. The sequence goes on from DASRDW010000204.1 coordinate 6,266, forward strand.
TTAACGTGGATATCTCCGGCCTCTCCGCGGGCGACAAGAAAGCCCTGGCCAAGCTGGTGGAGGCTGCGCGCGTGGTGAATGACCTGTTCATGCAGCAGCTCTGGAGCGGCGACCTGGCGCTCTACCATAAGCTGCAGCAGGATAAGTCTCCGCTGGGGCAGGCACGGCTGCATTATTTCTGGATCAACAAATCTCCATGGTCAGAGATTGACGAGCACAAGGCCTTTCTTCCCGGCGTGCCGGCGAAAAAGCCGGCGGGCGCGAACTTCTATCCCGCAGACATGACAAAAGAGGAGTTTGAGGCCTGGGTGAAGACCCTGCCAGCCGACCAGAAGGAGCAGGCGCTGGGCTTCTTTACCGTAGTGCGTCGCGGCACCGACAAGAAGCTCAAGATGGTTCCCTACAGCGAGGAATACAAAACCGGTCTGACCAAGGCCGCAAAGCTGCTGCGCGAAGCCGCTGCTCTCACGGACAACGCTTCACTCAAGGCATTTCTCACCACGCGCGCCGACGCTTTCCTTTCCAACAACTACTTTGAGAGTGATATGGCGTGGATGGACCTGGACGCGCCCGTGGATGTGACCATCGGCCCGTATGAGACCTACAACGACGAGCTGTTTGGCTACAAAGCGGCCTTTGAGGCCTACATCAACGTACGCGATGAAAAAGAGTCTGCGCGGCTGGCGTTTCTGGGGCAGCACTTGCAGGAAATTGAAAACAATTTGCCGGAAGACCCGCAGTATCGCGTGGCCAAGCTGGGAGCGGCTGCGCCAATCCGCGTGGTGAATGAGGTCTTTTCTGCCGGCGATGGAGCGCACGGCGTTCAGACTGCGGCCTACAACCTGCCCAACGATGACAAAGTGGTGCAGCAAAAAGGCAGCAAGCGCGTGATGCTCAAGAACATTCAGGAAGCCAAGTTCAAGTCAACGCTGCTGCCGATCTCAAAAGTGGTGTTGCAGCCCGCGGCGCAGAGAGACCTGAGCTTTGAGCTTTTCTTCACGCACATTGTGGCGCACGAGCTGACGCACGGCTTGGGGCCGCACCAGATCAAGGTAAATGGCCGTGACACCAATCCGCGCCTGGAACTGAAAGAGCTTTACAGCGCGGTGGAAGAAGCCAAGGCCGATGTGACAGGGCTCTTTGCGCTGCAACACCTGATGACGCAGGCTGATAAAGGCGCGATTCAAGCTCCACTGCCGCATGGGCCAGATGCCGAGCGCCAGCTTTACACCACCTATCTTGCATCGTCATTCCGCACGCTGCGCTTTGGCCTGCAGGATTCACACGCCAAGGGCATGGCGGTGCAGTTTAATTATTTTCTCGATCATGGCGCTTTCGTCGCCAACCAGGACGGCACTTTCAGCGTGGACCTGAACAAGATCAAAGACGCTGTGGCCGGGCTGGATCACGAGTTGCTCACGCTGGAAGCCACGGGCGATTATGACGGCACCAAAAAGCTGATGAGCGATATGATGGTGATGCGTCCTGAAGTGCAGAAGGCGCTGGAGCGGCTGAAGAGCGTGCCCACAGATATTGAGCCGAAGTTTGTAACGGCAGACGAGCTTTCGCCAGCGCAATCCAGGGCATCAAATAAAGACCCAAAACGCCAGAAGGATTGAGAAATGAAGTTACATGTTCCTATTTCTGAAGACCCGGTCAGCATTCTTGATCGAGTGCTGGACCAGGGCATCGTGCTGGAAGCCTGGGTGGAGGTTGAACTGCAAGGAAAGGATCTGTGGGTGGGCGATGCACACGCAAGGGTCGCCCGTTCGGCTGTATCTGTTGGTTACGGTGAGCAGGCGCATTGGGAAGAGGGCAAGCGTGACGAAAGTTTGTTCCCGTACTGGCAGTACGATCCCTGGGCTAAGTAAGCATGGCAACGAATATTAAATTGACTGCCTCTGACGGCCATCAGCCCGGTGCTTACTACGCGGCGCCCGGCGTTCGCACCCAAGCGGCTATCGTGGTGGTTCAGGAAATTTTTGGCGTGAACAGCCATATCCGTTCCGTAGCGGACGATTTTGCCAAAGAAGGATTTCACGCCATCGCTCCAGCATTGTTTGATCGGGTGGAGCGCGATGTGGAGCTAGGCTACAACCCGCAGGACATGCAGCGCGGCATGGGCATGGCGATGAAGATCGGCATGGAGAACGCTCTGAAAGATGTTGCAGCGGCGATCGATTATGCCCGGGCGGAACTCGGCTGCGCGAAGGTTGGAGTGGTTGGCTATTGTTTCGGCGGATCGCTGGCTTGGCTGGCCGCAACACGTCTTGGTCCGGCAGCGGCGGTCGGCTACTATGGCGGACGCATCACGCAGTACCTTGCGGAGAAGCCGCTCTGCCCGGTAATGCTGCATTTTGGCGCGCTCGATCAGCATATTCCGCTTTCAGAGATTGACAAGATCCGCGCCCAGCATCCGGAGCTGCCGGTCTATATGTATCAGGCTGGCCACGGCTTTAACTGCGACCAGCGAAAAGACTATGACGCGGCATCAGCCAAGTTGGCCCGCCAGCGCACGCTCGAGTTCCTGAGAAAGTACCTTTGAAAAGTTGATCGTGGGTGGGAGTGTTTCCGGCAATAAGTGAAGGAAGGGACATTTCTAACGGCTTCGACACACACCATCTCACTGTTGACTTTAAAGTTAAGAGGCGTTATTCTGCATTTACACGGGAAAGGAGGGCGATCCAAAATATATGAAGAATTCTGATAATAGTGGTAAACGTGAGGTGGCTGAGGCTTAAGGCGTGAGTCTTTAAGTCCTAAGCGAGTTGTGGTTCGCACAAGGCCTCCGCGCCTTCAGCCAATCCCAACAGACTACCGAATAACCCCGCATTGAAGTGCGGGGTTATTTATTTTTACGCGCTATCCACAACGCAATCGCAATCTGAAAAAAGAGTCCGCCAGTGGTATCGATCAGCACGTCATAAAAACTGCTACCGCGTGACGGCACAAAGCGCTGGTGGAATTCGTCGAGGCTTCCGGCAACAAAGGCAGTCAATATTCCCAGTGCAGCCCAGCGAACATGCCATCTCTGCAGCGCAGGCCATGTAGCGCGCCAGGAGAAAAAAGCCAGCGCACTGAGAAAGCCATAACTGCAAAAATGCGCAGACTTGCGGATGAGAAAATGGATCAGCTCAAACTTCTCTGCTGACAAGTTGGGGAAGAGCTTATCCAGGATGGCTGCAAGCAAGCTGCCGGTATGCTCGGCGGAAAACAGGTCAGTAGAAAAAAGCGCCAGCACGCAAAGCCAGATAATCGTGGGGAGCCAAGCTCGCAGCTTTCGCCCAGATGCTGTTGGAGTTTCAATCACCTGCGATGACAAAATCCTGCCTGCCTATTCCAGCCTGTAGTTCGGCGCTTCACGAGTGATGATGACGTCATGCACGTGACTCTCGCGCAGTCCAGCGCCGCTGATGCGAATGAAACGCGCCTTCTGCTGCAACTCTGGAATGGTGCGAGTGCCGCAGTATCCCATGCCGGAACGCAGGCCGCCGACCAGTTGATATGCCATCTCCGCCAGCGTGCCGCGATAAGGCACACGCCCTTCAATCCCTTCCGGCACCAGTTTGTCCACCCGATTTCCATCACGCTCGCTGTCGCGGCGTCCCATGTTTTCGGTGGATGAATCTTCCAGACTCTGTGAGTAACGCTCGCTTGATCCGGCAGCCATGGCAGAGAGCGAGCCCATGCCGCGATACGATTTGAAGGAGCGCCCCTGGTAAAGAATGGTTTCGCCCGGGCTCTCTTCCGTTCCCGCAAAAAGCGAGCCAATCATCACCACGCTGGCGCCCGCGGCAATGGCCTTGGTAATGTCGCCGGAAAACTTGACGCCGCCATCGGCGATAACCGGGATCTGCGCGTCACGGCAGGCGCGCGCCGCTTCTGCAATCGCGGTAATCTGCGGCACGCCCGCGCCGGTAACAATACGCGTAGTGCAGATGGAGCCAGGGCCAATCCCAACTTTGATTGCGTCCGCGCCGGCCTTGGCCAGCGCGCAAGCGCCTTCATGCGTGCCCACGTTGCCGGC
>DASRDW010000205.1:0-23594 GCA_035652415.1 Candidatus Angelobacter sp.
GAAGCCACGCACGGCACTGCTCCGAAATATGCTGACAAAGACGTAATCAATCCCGGCTCAGTAATTCTCTCGGGCGTGATGATGCTGGACCATCTGGGATGGTCAGAAGCAGCGCGGCTGATTGAGACATCACTGGAAGCCACCATTCAGCAAAAGTTTGTAACGTACGATTTTGAGCGGCTGATGCCCGGCTCAACCAAGGTAAAAACCAGCGAATTCGCCACACACATGCTGGAGAACATGGTTGATCGCAGGAAGAAGACTGCTGTGTAACTTTGTTGTATAGACGTGTATTTGGTTGATCGATTATGCCGAAAGCTCGATGAATCAAGCGCCGGAGGCGCGACGAGAGGTTAGCCCAGCATGGCCTGAGGCGCGCAGAGCGCGCCGAAAGGGTAAATGCTGGGTAGGAAAAAAACATTTTGAGCCCCGTCAGGGGCGACACAAAGCACAAAGAATTATTTTAAATATTTCGTCACGGCTTTCCCGTGACGTTGCAACAGGGAAGGAATTTTAAATGCGCAAAAAAGTAACAATTGTAGGTGGAGGAAATGTGGGCGCGACTGCCGCTCACTGGATCGCCTCAAAAGAGCTGGCCAATGTGGTTTTAATTGACGTTCTGGAAGGCGTGCCTCAGGGCAAAGGGCTTGATTTGCTTGAAGCCATGCCGATTGAAAAACGCGACTCTTATGTCATCGGCACCAATGATTATGCGGACACGGCGAACTCTGACATTGTTGTCATTACCGCAGGCATTGCCCGCAAACCGGGTATGAGCCGTGATGATCTGCTCAACACAAACTTTAAGATCATGCAAGACGTGATTTCGAAAGTTGTGGCCAACTCGCCTAACTGCATCTTGGTTGTCGTCTCCAATCCGCTCGACGCCATGGCCCAGGCCGCTTTCAAGCTGAGCAAGTTCTCCCGCAATCGCGTCATCGGCATGGCCGGCGTGCTTGATTCAGCGCGCTTCCGCACCTTTATTGCACAGGAATTAAACGTGAGCGTGGAAAATGTGACTGCGTTTGTTCTGGGCGGACACGGTGACACCATGGTCCCGCTGGCGCGCTACTCCACCGTTGCTGGTATTCCAATCACTGAGCTGATTTCCCAGGACCGGCTTGAAGCCATTGTGCAGCGCACGCGCAACGGCGGAGCGGAGATCGTGAAGTATCTGAAGACTGGCAGCGCATATTATGCGCCCTCTGCCGCTGCCACAGAGATGGTTGAAGCCATCCTGAAAGACAAGAAGAAAATCCTGCCCTGTGCGGTTTACCTGCAGGGCGAGTACGGCATTAATGGCCTGTTTGTGGGCGTACCTTGCAAACTAGGCGCGAACGGCCTGGAGCAGATCATTGAAATCAAGCTGACGCCTGAAGAGCAGGCAGCGCTGCAGAAGAGTGCAGACGCTGTAACTGAATTGGTAAAGGTAATCGGCGTCTAAATTCTTGGTGCTGCTCGGAGCCGGCGTCTAAGTGCGCCGGCTTTTCTCTGTTACATAATCATTCTCATTCGGCAGCCGCAAGGGTTTCGTTATTACCCGGCTCTGCATAGTCCTTCATGATCCGCTTCACCACCGTATCCAGAATCAGTGTCAGGTCCCAGCGCGGCACAATGATTGTCTGCCCTTCAATGTAAAGTGCTGGGCGATGCTCTGAAGTCATCACGCTTTGCAAGCCGGTGGGCGTTGCTATCAAATATCGGTACTCGGTCTCGTCATCGCTTCCAACGTCCCGCGCCACCATGTAAAAATCGTCACAAAAACTTGCCGGATCATCTGGCCCGGTCTTGAGATCGATCTTTTCAAAATAGTAGTTCAGAAATTCAGGACGATTGTAGCGGCCATTTGCATCACATTTGATCTCCGGCAGCGTGAGAGGAAAAGGAAGGTCCGCGCCCGCAACGCGAGGCGCATCTGGATTTGGCTCGTCCTCCTCCTCATCCTTATAGGGAAGGATTGCCGGTGGCGGGCTTCCGGATGGCATGGGGTCCTGGGGTGGCGCCGTTAAGTCATGCACATCGCCAGACCCGGATAACTTCCGCCCCAGCAAGAGCAGCAACAAGAAGGCTGCGCCGAAAATAATGAGCTTTATCGGGTCCATGCGGTGTCTTCCTGAGGCTAAGCAGCGCGCTCAATCGTGATTGTGTTGATCACCACATCCTTCACTGGCCGGTCCTGCCGCCCGCGCTGCACCTTGGAAATCTTATCCACCACATCCTGGCCTTCCACCACCTCACCAAAGATGGTGTGATTGCCTGTGAGCCAGGGCGTTGCTGCCACCGTGATAAAGAACTGCGACCCATTTGTGCCGGGGCCTGCATTCGCCATAGCCAATTTGCCGGTTTTATCAAACTTGTGCGGCGAGCCTTTGGTCTCGTCCTGGAATTTGTATCCTGGGCCTCCCATGCCGGTGCCGCTGGGGTCGCCGCCCTGGATCATGAAGTCGGGAATCACGCGATGAAAGATGGTCCCGCTATACAGCGGCCCTGAGCCGCTCTTGCCGCTCACGTTGTCTTTCCATGCGCGATTGCCTTCGGCCAGATCAATAAAGTTTTTGGTGGTAATGGGCGCTTCTTTTTCAAACAATCGGCAAACGATCTTGCCCTCAGTGGTATCAAGTACGGCATAAGTCCCTGGCTGGCGAGTCATAATCTTCCTTTCAATTCTTTTTCTTGTTTCAATGAAATCATTCCAAAAATTATTTTGGCGTTGGCTTAATGGGAGCAGTGGACTTCTTGGCTGCTGGTTTTGCCTTGGTGCTCTTGCCCGCGCCCAGAATTTCAATATGTGTAATCTTCACCGGGTTCAGCGGTCGGCTATTCTGGGCCGTGCAGGGTGCGCCACCCTGGCAAGGCATGCGGGCGATCTTTTTCACCAGTTCTACCGCCTCGGGATCGCACTGACCAAAAATGGTGTAGCCGCTGTTGGGTGCCCGGCGTCCGCCCATGCAACCGTTAGGATCCAGACAAGGGTTCAGGAATGGCAATTCCTTTTCAGTGATAAAGAACTGTGAACTGTTCGTATTAGGGCCGCGATTGGCCATAGCGAGGCGTCCGGGCTGGTCGAACAACAGATCGGGGTGCAACTCATCGGCAAATTCAAAGCCTACGTCTCCACTGCCGGTGCCTGTTGGGTCTCCGCCCTGGATCATGAAATCCGGAATCGTGCGATGGAAGATGACGCCATCATAGAGCGGCTTGCCGTGGACCGGCTTGCCCGCGGGATCCTTCCATTCTTTTGTGCCTTTGGCCAGACCGATAAAGTTCGCCACTGTTCTGGGGGCTTTGTCCGGAAACAGCTCGCACTTCATATCGCCGGCTGTGGTGTGAATTACGGTCGTAGGGGCTTTCGCCGGAGCGGCCGGCGTTTTGGCAGGGGCTTTTTTTGCAGCCGAGGTCGAACTTTTTTTACCTGTTGTCTGAGCGATAGCGGTAAGGCCTAAACACAGTAGAATCAAGGCGAAAACAGAACCACTGAACCGCGCTGCTTTTGCGCAGTTTCGGGTTTGAAAGCGGGTCACCATTCTTTTCTCCTTAAAGGAAGGGGGTAATGGATTATTAGAAATGGAGACCCCAAAGATGTAAAGCCTTCCGATTGATAGAGCTGGGCAGCAGGTATTTTTGCGGGAACCTTTTCTAAGGTTCTTGGTAATCATCCATGAAAGGACAAACAGCCGCCTGCAAGGACCGATGACCAACTCGATGTCCGATGAAGAGCTGATGGCGCAGGTACGTAGCGGCGTCGGCGATATGCTGGGCGTGTTGTTTGAGCGCTACCACGTGCCTCTGTTCAATTTTTATCGCAAGCTGACCGGCGATCGCGGGGTGAGTGAAGATCTGGTGCAAGAAGTCTTCTTCCGCATCCTCAAGTATCGCCACAGCTATCGCGTGGATACGCCCTTTCGCGCCTGGATGTACCAGATCGCCCGCAATGCACGGCTCGACTTTCTGCGCAAACACCGCTCAGAGACCAGTTGGGAGCCGGAGATGTCTCCGGCGGTCGAGCCTGTGGATACCGCGCAGCAGAGCCAGGAAGCGGTGCTGCTGCATAGCGCGCTGATGAGGATATCAGAAGACAAGAGGGAAGTGCTGGTCCTGAGCCGCTTTCAGGGCCTGAAGTATGAAGAGATTGCCCAGCTACTCGGCTGCGAGGTGAACACAGTGAAAACCAGAGTGCACCGCGCCCTGCAGGAGCTGCGACAGATTTTTCATCAGCTTGAGGGCGGGAAGCTGATGGGCCGTAAAGGTTCAGAAGGGGTCTGGCCCAACCCCGGGAGCGTGCAATGAACTGTGAAGCCATTGGAGAACTATTACCAGATTATCTGCAAGGCAGGCTCAGCCCAGAGCTGGCAAGCGAAGTAGAAAAGCATCTGCCGGGCTGCCCGATGTGCGGCGAAGAATCGGCCCTGTGGAAGAAGCTGGCGCTGTTGCCGGAAGAGCAACCCAGCCCGGCGTTGCAATCAAGATTTAAAGCAATGCTTGAGAGTTACCAGGAAGGCCGCTGGGAGAAAACCAGTCTGACAGCCGAGAAGCGCAAGACCGCGCCAATGCTGTGGGGCTTGGGCAACTGGAAGCAGATGCCGGTTGCAGGAGTGGTTTGGGCCTGCGTGTTCCTGGTGTGCGGATTTCTGATTGGCAGGCACACAGAGCGGCCAATTGAAAGCACGAATAATCCCGAGATTGCTGCATTACATCAGGAGGTTGCTGGCATGCGTCAGATGGTTGCGCTTTCCATGTTGCAGCAGCAATCGGCCAGCCAGCGGCTTGAAGGCGTGAGCTGGAGCACTCGCTTGCAGCAACCTGATCCTAAAGTGCTGGACGCCTTACTCCATACTTTGCGCTTTGATAACAGCGTGGATGTGCGGCTGGCATCGCTTGACGCGCTCAGCCGCTACGCCGGCAGGCCGGAGATTCGGCATGAACTGGTGGATGCGCTGCAGGAAAGGCAGTCGCCGCTGGTGCAGGTGGCATTGATTGATTTGCTGGTTGACATGCACGACCAGAACGCGGTCCCGCAGCTAAAAAGATTTCAGCAGGACCCAAAAATCGATCCTACAGTGCGCAAACGTGTGGATTGGGGAATACAGCAATTGACTTTGAATTAGCCGCAGCTTGCTCAACTGGCGAGCTTACGGCCCGGGGAAGAGAATGACTGGAGATCAACCATGATGAAACAGAAATTTCTTCTAACAATCCTCACGTGCGCTGTGGCAACGCTGTTCTTGCCGCAAGCCACCGCCGTGCTTCACGCTGCTGGCGACGACGATGATTCCAGCATGAGGCTGCAGGAAAGCGAGACGATTCGCAAATCGTTCAACCTGACCGGGGCCAACAAGGTGCTTGATGTGGACAACATTTTTGGCTCTATTGAGGTAACTGGAGGCCAGGGTGACCAGGTACAGCTTGTGGTCAACAAGACGATTTATGCGGAATCAAAAGACCGCATGGATGCTGCGAAAAAAGAAGTCACGCTGGATATAACCGACCAGCCGGATTTATTAAAGCTTTACGTGAACGGTCCTTTTCGCTGCAATTGCAACAACGGCCGCGATAGTTGTAGTGGTTGGCACGGAGATGAAGGCTATCGAGTGAAGATGGATTTTCAACTCCAGGTACCGCGCAATATTGAAGTCAAGCTTAAGACCGTAAACTCTGGCCACGTTACTGTGCACGATGTGACAGGAAACTTTTCTGTCCACAACGTGAATGGCGGAATTGAGATGCAGAACGTGGCTGGCTCCGGCACTGCCAAGACAGTCAATGGCGGCGTGAAGGTCACGTTCCGTGAAAATCCCCGCGAGAGCTCTGACTTCGCCACCATTAATGGAAACGTCGATCTGTATTTCGTCCGTGGCCTGTCTGCCGATTTTCGCTTTAAGACAATGAACGGCAACGTCTATAGCGACTTTGACATGACTTCACTGCCAACCCAACCGGCCAAGGCAGAGCAGCGCGGCGGCAAGTTTGTATTTCATTCTGATCGTTATACCGGCGGACGCATTGGCAACGGCGGCCCGGAAATCAAAGCTGAAAATTTAAATGGAGACATACGCGTTCTTGAACGCCATGAGTAAAACAATGAACCATAACTTTAAGATTTATCGATTCCTGTTTGTCGCAACTTTGGCAGCTATCCTGATCGGCCAGCCGCTGTTTGGCCAGTCCGGCAACCGGGTCAACGTACCCATCAGCGATCCCACGCGGCCAGTAACCCTGCGCGCCCACCTGCTCAATGGCAGCATCACGGTCAAGGGCGCCGATGTAAAAGAGGTCACGGTAGAAGCCAAATCGCGTAATGGTGAAGATTCGGACCGCGAAGGCAGATCGGAAAGATCACAGGGGATGAAGCACATTCCAATGACCTCCACCGGCTTAAATGTTGAAGCTGAGAATAACCAGGTACGCGTCAGCACGGATTCAGTCCAGCGCACGGTTGATCTCACGATTACTGTGCCGGTGCATACCTCGGTCTCATTGGAGACGGTGAACGACGGCAATATTCTTGTCACCGGCGTTGATGGAGAGCTTGATGTGAACGACGTGAATGGTGAGGTCGATCTGAAGAACATCAGCGGCAGCGCAGTGGCACATGCTCTGAATGGGCACGTGGTAGCGACCTTCAACCGTGTTGATCCGGCAAAGCAAATGGCTTTCAGCTCTTTGAATGGCGATATTGACGTGACGTTCCCAGCGGGCCTAAAAGCCAATGTAAGTATGCGCACTGACAACGGTGAGGTTTACAGCGACTTTGACATCAACCTGACTTCCAGCGCACCGCAACAGACAGTGGAAGATGATCGCGGCAAAGGCGGAAAATACCGCGTTAAGATCGATAAAAACGTGAAAGGCACGATCAATGGCGGCGGCCAGGAAATTCAGTTCAAGAATTTCAACGGCAATATTTATATAAGGAAAGCTGGGGCCCAGGCAGTAACGCGCGAAGGGAAGTAGCAGCAGTAGCCAAACGGAAGCCGGTTGCGACCATGCAGGTTGTAACCGGCTTTAAATTTGTGCAACTCACGCCTTACATTTATGGATGCCTTTTGGCCTTCGCCATCGCATCAAGCACAGCATCATCCGCCTTCTCCGATTTCAACCGCGCGCGCCGATCAGCCGTCAGGTCGAAATCTACTCCGTGCTCGTTGATGCGGTCAACTAACTGGGTAATGCTGACTCGGTTGGCCAGCATCAGTTCAATGTCCAAAAAGCTCAACGCGTCTGGAGCTTTATGTTCGGCCTGGAGCCGTTTGGCGGTGGCTTCCACTTCCCGCATGACGCGGAGAAAATTGCCGCCCAGGATTTTATCGATCTGCTCACGTGTATAACCGCGTTGCACAAATGCCTGGGTAATCTTGGGTAAATCAGCTACTGAGTCGATCCCTTCCGGCAATGAAGTGACGCCATCGAAATCAGAGCCAAGGCCAACATGATCGATGCCTGCTATCTTCGCCACGTGGTCAATGTGATCAATCAACGACTTCAGCGGCGGTCGAGGGAACTGCGTCGCCCACTTCTTTTCTATTGGCGCAGTTTCATCGTAGGTTACCGGGCTTCCGTCTGGATGCGGATGGGCTTTCTTGTAAGCTTCCACCGCCTCTTCACGCTGCTTAATCTTTTCCGGATCAGAGGATGCCTTGAGGTAATTCTCATCAATGAAAGCCGAGTAGAAATTCACCATCACCACGCCGCCGTTGTGGGCCACGGCGCGCAGCATGTCATCTGTCATGTTGCGGGGATGATTGGTAAGCTCGCGCGAAGAAGAGTGTGAAGCAATCACCGGCGCCTGGCTCACCAGCAGCGCCTGGTAAAACGTGGCGTCAGAAACGTGTGAGACGTCAACAATCATGCCCAGCCGGTTCATTTCGCGCACCACATCTTTGCCAAAGTCAGTCATGCCATTGTGGTGTCTTACGTTAGGATCCTGAATGTCGCCAGAGGAATCGGCCCACTCGTTCGTGTTTGACCAGGTGAGGGTCATGTAACGCACGCCAACGCGGTAGAAGTCGCGCAGCAGGCGCATGTCATTTTCAATGGCATGGCCGCCTTCAATCCCCATGAGGGCAGCGAATTTGTGCTGCTCATGCGCGCGCACAATATCGTCCGCGGTGAACGCCATGGTCATCTTGTCCGGATGCCGTTCCGCCTGCTGATAAACACTATCAATCAGGTCCATGGCCCGTTTGTCGTAGTGGCCTTTAAATTCCGGCTCAACCCAAATGGAAAAGAATTCCGCTCCCAGGTTTCCTTGTTTGATTTTGCCCAGGTCAATATGGCCGTCAGAAACGGGCGTGTTCTCGCCCAGGTCAAAGTTCTCGTCCAGAAAGCGCTGTGGCGTGTCGGCGTGGGTATCAATGATCAGCGCAGACTGATGGATGGCCGTAGCGGTATCCACTTTGGGATGGGGCGAAGCTACGCCTTTGCTGGATTTTTTATGTATATGAGCTTGCGCTAAGGCTAAAGTTGACGAGAGTAAAAGAAATATGAGCGGGTTGCGATGCTTCATTCTCTGGCAATTTTATCAGCCAGAACATTCGCTTCGCGCCACTCCGTGTACCGGTCAGAAACCATTACGTGGAAGCAAGCCTGGCGACGCTCTTCCGCCGCTTCAACCAGCCCCTGATCGCGCAGGTTCTTCAGGTACGCTTCAATCCACTGGTGCTGGGCGCGCGTCAATCCGCGTTTGGCCAAATCAACCGTAATTCCGGCCAGGTGTGACGAAGCATGCTCGCCAATTTCCGGCGCAGCATTGTGATTGTGGGTGCGCAGCTTCTGTTGCTGCTCCATGGTGCGCACAGCGGAGTTTACTTGCAGTGGAACGTGGAATTGATTGAAGTAGGCCACGCTCATGTCCTGCAGAAATTGATTGCACCAGGGACGGCAATAACGCTTATCCGCCTGGATGCCAGCGCTAACGCGCAGGGCAGGGCTTTCCTGGATCGGCACCAGCTCCTGTGTGCGTTCCAGCTCCAGCAATTGCTCATTGTCCGCAATGCGGGGCAACTGGAGGCGGTCGATTTCTTCGTTCTGCCGCAGCATGGAATCTGAGGAGCCCTTCAGAACCGGGTTCCAGGCCACGCGGCGCACATGGCCGCGATGATGGCGGGTATAGCGGCTTGCCGCAAAAGCAGGCAAGACCATGGCGGCAGCTAATACGAATATCGACGAAGTGATTAAACCTTTTTTAGCGCCCATCGGGTTTCTGTATCCCCAAAAACAAAAATGCCGACATCCACAACATCGGCATTAGATGACAAATCTTAAACCAGAGCTGCCGAGTTTGAACCCAGAGTTTTACCTGAATTTCACATTTTCTGCAAAACTGCAGGGCTGCCTGAAGTTGCGACTTTGGTAATCAATGCGTTAGCTGATCTCTGACATTTTTTGTCAGTATTAATTTGCGATTTGTAAAGCTGTTCAAGGCGAACTTGCGCACCTCTTCAGGCTATAAAACTGTCTCGTTTTGAGAAAGCGGAAACAAGCGGATATCTAAATTGTACTCCAATAGAAGGCATAACCAAGAATCCATAAGCAGGCATGCACAGTGGCTGGGAACCATGGGCGACGATGAACCCGTTTGCGAAAGGCAAAGCCAAACACTGCTGCAACCAGCCAAAACGGAGCGAAGCGCTCCAGCCTGGCCAGAGCGCTCATGGCAATAAAAGCCGGCCATCCGGCGTATCGGCTTGACTGAACACAATAGACTTTGTACGGAATGCCGTTTCCAGGCGACTTCGCCAGGGTCCAGATGCCGTCACGTTCAAAGCCTGCGTGCGTTTTGGTGAACATGGCAGTTGAAACAAATGGCACATGCAGGACCATAGCCTGGGCGCGTGCGGGATCGTTTGCTCCCTGATAGAACATCACAGTCCCGCCAATCAGAGCGCCTAAAAGTATGAATGCCACCAGCTTTATTGATTGTCGTAACGAGTACAGCGCCACCAGCGTGAGCAAGACATCGGGAACAACGAAGAACAGCGTGGCTTCAGCAAAACCCCATACGACTCCGGCCCAAAAAATCCACTGGCGATGGACAAATCTTGGAGAAGCTGGTTCATCGACAGGCGCGGCTCTCATGGCAGGCGCAAGTTCCATTCAGCGTTCAGCCCGCATACGGAAATAAATGATGGTGACGGCTGCGCTTATAAGAAATGCGCCCACCCCTAACTGCCATGCCCGGGCGGGTTGGATATTCAATTCCTGGTGGATTCGGAAAAACAGGTAGAACCCGGCGCATGTTACCAACGCAACGGCAACACTGATCAGGAGCGATTTCCAAAGCCATGAATTTTTCTGGCTCATGCTGGCTCCCCTCTTGTCCTGTCGTTATCACCGTAGAACAGAAATCGCTTGTCCATTGCACCTGAATGTTATAACAAGAGGTATTCCCAAAGCCTCATTTTATGGAAACAGGAACAGCCAGAAGGCCTTTAAAAACCCGGCAGGCAGCCTGGGCCAACGCGCTTGCACAATTGCTGGTCAAATTGCGAGTTTCGCCGAACGCAATCTCGCTAGGCAGCATTTTCTTTGCTCTTGGCGGCGCTGTTGCGCTCTACTTTTCCGCACAGGTCAGTGGCGGTGAGCGGGCATTAGTGCTGGTGCTGGCTATGGCAGGCATTCAGGGGCGTCTTTTGTGCAACATGCTGGATGGCATGGTAGCCATTGAAGGCGGACGCCAAACCAAGTCAGGTGAGATTTTCAATGACCTTCCAGATCGCATTGCAGACGCCCTTATTTTTATTGGTGCAGGTTATGCCGCAAAGCAACATCTGTTCGGGATCGAATTAGGTTTTATCGCAGCGTCGCTGGCGATCTTTACCGCCTACGTCCGAATGCTGGGTGGAGCTTCTGGCCTGAAGCAGAGCTTCATCGGCCCCATGGCCAAACAGCATCGCATGTTTACGCTTACACTCGGATGTTTGCTCTCGATCTTTGAAACCAGATTTTTCAGCGCCGGCTCCGTGCTTTGGATAGTGCTCATGGTCATCAACCTTGGCTGCCTCGTTACCATCTGGCGACGAACAGCGCGCATTGCGCGGGAGCTTGAGGCCCGTTGAGCGCCGTTTCGGCAAGCATTATTGCGGCTTGTGCGCGTGGGCTGGCTGGCCCTTCGGTTCGCTGGGTAAATTGCCGGCCTTCATCGCGCCAGCGAGTCTATTTTGCCAACCACACCAGCCATCTTGATTTTGTTGTCCTCTGGTCAGTGCTGCCGCGACGATTGAGAGAGAAGACGCGCCCGGTCGCAGCTAAAGATTACTGGAATTCCGGCATTCGCAAGCGCATTGCTGTAAACGCGTTTCACGCCGTGCTGGTGGAACGCGGCAGCAAGATTGCGGAAGGCGATCGCATGGCCGCTGCGCGACATACGCTCGATATGCTGCTGGAAGCTATGGGTGAAAAGAATTCGCTCATTGTTTTTCCTGAAGGCACTCGTGGCAACGGGTTACAGGTTGGGCCATTTAAAAGCGGAATTTACTATTTGTGGTCAAAGCGGCCAGACGTGCAGTTTGTTCCGGTCTATCTCTCCAATTTGAACCGGATTCTTCCCAAGGGTGAATTTCTGCCGGTGCCTGTGATCAGCCGCGTAACGTTTGGCGGGCCGCTGCGCCCTGACGCCAATGAAACCAAAGACTCATTTCTTGCCAAAGCGCATGAGGCCGTCTGCGCGCTGAGGGACGCATGAGCTTTAAACTCGATCATCAGATGTTCCTGGTCTTGAACGTTGTGATTGGCGGGCTGGTTGTGGCCAGCTTTATTGGCTTCGTTCTCTCGCGGCGCGTGAAGTCTGATGATGGACGAGGCACCATCGACAACCTCAACGCCCGCATTCGCGCCTGGTGGATCATGATTGGGATATTCGCCATCTCGTTCATGATCGGCCCGGCAGGCTCCATGCTGCTGTTTGCGTTTGTCTCGCTGTTGGCGCTGCGCGAATACGTGAGCCTCATCAGCACCACCCGCGCCGATCATCGCACGCTCTTCTGGTCATTCTTTGTCTTTACGCCGCTGCAATACTGGTTCTGGTATGAAGGCTGGTACGGTCTCGCCATTATCCTGATCCCTGTATATGCCTTTCTTTTTGTCCCCATTCGGCTGGCGCTGGCGGGGGAGACCACAGGATTTCTGGACCGCGCGGCCCGGATTCAATGGGGGCTGATGGTCTGTGTGTACTGCATCAGCTATGCGCCAGCCCTGCTTACGCTCAACATTTACGGATACCAAAGACAGGATGCCAAGCTTCTGCTGTTTCTGGTGATCGTGGTGCAGCTTAGCGATGTGTTCCAGTACATCTGGGGGAAGATGCTGGGGAAGAGAAAGATTGCACCTGCCATTTCACCCAATAAGACCTGGGAAGGCTTCATTGGCGGCGTTGCCACTGCGGTTGCTCTGGGCACAGCGTTATGGTGGATGACGCCATTCCCGCCGCTGGTCGCCCTAGGCATGTCATTGGCGCTTGCGCTTATGGGATTTGCCGGAGGGCTCACCATGTCCGCCATCAAGCGTGATCGCGGAGTGAAGGATTTTGGAAGCACGATTGAGGGCCACGGCGGAATCCTGGATCGCATGGATTCCATCTGTTTTTCCGCGCCTTTGTTTTTCCATTTGATGCGCTGGTTCTTTGTCACACACACCAGTTGGTTTCGATGAGCGGCCACGAGCAGTAGAAAGACCCATAACCAAGGTTACGTTGTTGAAGCCGCAGCCCAGACATACACTAAAGCTCAAAATTCAACCCTCACAAAGGTTTCCATGATGAAACGATGCCTGGTTGTACTGTTGCTCTTGTTTGGGTGTGCGTATTTGTCCGCACAGACTGCTGACTGCGCCGCGCTGACCCATCAGGCTCTCGAGTTGAGCGGGTTCAACCAGGCGGTTGGCAGCATTACTGCGCTCTTCACCTCAGACAATTTTATGCAGCAGTTCCGGGGAAGCGAATCCGGGGAAGAGTTCATCGCTATGATGAAGCCAATTGTGATGAAGCGATTTGAGCCAAAATCCCTATTGCAAGACATCCAGAACCGCGTGGCTGCCCGCTGCAATGCTGAACAGATGGCGCAAACTGTCACTAAGCTGCAAACGCCGCTCGTGGCCAGAATGGTGGCCATGGAGGCCGCAAGCAACACGCCTGAAGGACAAGCGAAGCTGAAGAGATACATCAACATTGCAAGGACCGTTCCGCCCACTGACGATCGTATGGATGCGCTGGATGTTCTTGATGACAGCGCAGGCAACAGCGATTTTGTGACCGATGTAGCTATGGCAGTGACGCGCGGCTTGATGACCGGAGCAGGTGCGCCGCCAGACGTGATTAGCCAATTTCAGGCCCATCGCAAAGACCTGAAAGCCCAGATGCTAAACAATGTTGAGATTTCCATGAGCGTTACCTATCACGGCGTGACGCGGCCAGAGTTGCTGCAATATGCCAAAGAAGTAGGCGCGCCGCCCCTGAAGGGCTTCTTTGCACTGGTGAATAAAGAGTTCGTTCAGATCGTGGAAGAACGCTCTCAGGGTGTTGGACAGGATCTGAAAAAGATGGTGGAAGCGCGTAAGAACTAGCTGCGGAAAAAGTCCTTGATGGCCTGCTTCATCACCTCGCGGCCAGTATCTGCGATGGCCTTGGTGAGAGGAATCTCTTTAGGACAGACCTCAACGCAGTTCTGCGCGAAACCGCATTCCTGAATGCCGCCATCGCCCATTAATGCCTGCAGGCGTTCATGCTTGAGCGCTTTGCCGGTGGGATGCTGGTTGAAAAGCCTCACCTGGGCAATCGTGGCGGCGCCAACGAAACCAGTGCTCTCATTGAACTGCGGACAGGCCTCCATGCAGCAACAGCAGGAGATGCAGCGGGAAATGGGATACGCTTCTTCCTGCTCCGTGGGGTAGATTCGCAGACCCGCGCCGAGATCGTATGTGCCATCCACGGGCACCCACGCCTTGACGCGCTTTAAATTTTCAAAAAGCACGCTGCGGTCAACGGCCAGATCACGCACAACCGGGAATTTGCTGAGAGGTTCAACCGAGATGGGTTGGTTAAGCTTATCCACCAGAGCGGAGCAAGCCATGCGGGCACGGCCATTGATAAGCATGGCGCATGAGCCGCAAACTTCTTCAAGACAATTGGAATCGTAAGCGATGGGAGTGGTGGGTTTGCCGTCGCGCGTCACGGGGTTGGCGGCAATTTCCATCATGGCGGAAATCACGTTCATCCCCGGCTTCCAGCCAAGCTCAAACTCTTCCCAGCGCGGCTTTGCCTGGGGATTTTCCCGGCGCTTGATCTTGAGTATGACGGTCTTGGCCATCAGCTTTTGGTCTCCCTGACCTGATGAAATTTGAGCATTGACATGAGCGCATTCAGCAGCGTGATGCCGGCGAATGCCCAGTACAGCCAGTCATGCTGCTTGATGCCCGCCCACAACAAAATCACGCCAATCACGAAAAATATCGTGGCGACGTTGCGGTAAAACTTCGGCGATACGCCTTGTAATTCCATTTTCTAAGTTCAGACCAAGCGAGGATGACTACTCGCTGGATATTTTTTAATTCTACGTGTTTCCTTAAGACCATTTCCGGCTATATGGCTCTCTCGCTACGCTCGGGATGTTAAAAATCATTTCGCCATGTCATACCTTCGCGGCCGCGGCGGCAGCAGTGAAATATCCACCGGCTCAAATTCAAATCTTGGCTCGTCGGCGTCCGGAGCAAAGTACGCTTTGGTGGTCTTCAAAAAATTCTTGTCGTCACGCTCAGGGAACTCCGGTTTGTAATGCGCTCCACGCGATTCATTCCGCCATGCAGCGCCCTGCGCGATCACGCGCGAAAGCTGCAGCATGTTGTAAAGCTGCCGGGTAAAGGCGAATGACGTGTTGGCCCACTGGCTTTTATCGCTGAGATTGATGTGGTTGAAGCGCTCCAGCAATTCCACCAGCTTAACGTCGGTCTGCTGCAGGTTTTTGTTATAGCGGATCACAGTGCAGTTGCGCGTCATCAACTCACCCAGCTCACGCCAGATCCGGAACGGGTTTTCCGTTCCACTGGAGGTCATGAGGCGAGTGTTAAATTCCTCTTGCCGCTTTTTCTCAGAATCAAATACATGGCTGCTCACGCCGTCAGCGGATTTGCTGTTCTTGGCATAAAGAACAGCTTGCGGGCCGGCCACAAATCCGCCGTGGATACAGGAGACCAACGAGTTTGCGCCCAGGCGGTTGGCGCCATGAATGCTGAAGTCGCACTCGCCGCAGGCGAAGATGCCTTTGATGCTGGTGGCCTGGTTGTAATCCACCCAAAGGCCGCCCATGGTGTAATGCATGCCAGGAAAGATCTTCATGGGCACGTCGCGCGGATCATCGCCCACAAATTTTTGGTAAATCTCCAGAATGCCTTCCAGCTTGCGGTTCAGCGTCTCACGGTCAATGTGCGTCAGGTCGAGATAGACAACCGGCTGGCCATCAATGCCAAGATCGTACTCGTAAACAACTTTGTGGATAGCGCGTGTCGCTACATCACGGGTGACCAGATTGCCGTACTTGGGATACCACTCTTCCAAAAAATACCAGCGCTCGGATTCGGGAATGCTCTTCCAGTCGCGCTTGTCGCCTTTTTGCTTAGGCACCCAGACGCGGCCGCCTTCTCCGCGCGCCGACTCCGACATTAGCCGCAGCTTGTCCTCACCCGGAATCGATGTCGGATGCACCTGGATAAATTCGCCGTTGGCGTACAAGCATCCTTGCTGGTAGAGCGCTGACTGTGCCGATCCGGTGCAGACCACCGAGTTGGTGGACTTGCCAAAGATAGCGCCAATTCCACCGGTCGCCATGATGACCGCGTCCGCTGGAAAGGTGTGGACCTCCATCGTGTGCAGGTCCATGGCGCAGATGCCACGGCAGACGCGGTTTCCATCGAGCACCGCACTCAGAAATTCCCATGATTCATGCTTGGTGACTTTGCCTTCAGATTCGTAACGGCGTACCTGCTCATCCAGCGCGTAGAGCAGTTGTTGGCCGGTAGTTGCGCCCGCAAAAGCTGTGCGATGGTAGAGCGTGCCGCCGAAGCGGCGGAAATCCAGCAGGCCTTCCGGCGTGCGATTGAAAGTCACGCCCATGCGGTCCAGCAGATCGATAATCCCCGGCGCGGCCTCACACATGGCTTTTACAGGTGGCTGATTGGCCAGGAAGTCGCCGCCGTAGACGGTGTCATCAAAATGCTGCCAGGTGGTGTCACCTTCACCCTTCAGATTTTTGGCTGCGTTGATGCCGCCCTGCGCGCAAACGGAATGGGAGCGCTTGACCGGAACAATGGAAAACAAATCCACGTGACCGCCGGCTTCAGCGATCTTGATGGTCGCTGACAGCCCGGCGAGCCCGCCGCCTACGACGATGATTTTAGGAGCAGTAGCCATAATCTCAATTCAATTTCAAAATTCTCTTTACTTCACGCCTTCCGACTGCTGCGAAACCGGGCGCAGTTGCGCCGGAGTATCTTTCCATTGCGGGCGGAAGAATGCCGCCGTCGTCGCTATGCCAACGGCGATGAATACAAGCGCAATCACAATGCAAACCCGTCCAAACCATTTGCGCGAGGTTTCACTTACGGTGATCCCCCATTTCGCGCAGAACAGATATAGGCCATAAGCAAAGTGCCACGAGGCAGCGATGATTCCGATCACGTAAAAAGCAAGCGCCCACGGGTTTTGTAATTCCACCTGAACCTTGTGGAATGCCGCCTGCGAATTTGTTAGCAGGTGAATGCCGGTGAAGCGCATGGTGTAGGTGTGCCAGAGGATATAGACAAACGTGATCGCGCCGGTCCAGCGCTGCGAGGCATACATGAAGTTACCGGCCCACGGATAATCGCTTACGTTCGATTGCCCACGGAACCAGATATAGAACCCATACAGAGAGTGGTAGAGGAGCGGAATATAGATGCCGACAATCTCCAGGGCCAGCACAAAGGGCAATCCGGTGAGAAATTTCACCTGCTCGGCATAAGCGTGCGGCCCGTTGGTGGCAAATGCATTGGAGATGAAATGCTCAATCAGGAAAGCGCCGACGGGAACAATCCCGCTCAAAGAATGCAGACGCCGCCACAGGAAAGAGTGGCCTTGACCTGCACGAATTGGAGGTACTCCGCGAGCGACAGGCGCGGTGACACTTGCCATGAACTGCTCTATGCTCCGATAAACTCTAAAGCAAACTCTTTATTATGAAACGTCAGAGTGCTTGCGGTCAAACAGCGCGCCTGGATGGACAACGACAAATTTTCTAATAAATTCCAACTGCTTGTTGCGCGACGCGATGACAGCGAAAACTTTTGTTATGGCATCTCTGACGGCGGCAGTATCTGCATGTCTTGATGATTTTTATCGCGCCAGTAGATCTTCATGCATTCGCCGCGCTCCTGGGGCGACCATCGGCTCCCATCTGCAAATGTCACAGACTGTGGAAACACAACCCAGCCCAAAATGCTTTCATAATGCGCCATTTGATTAGGCATGGTGATAAGCGTGGTTTGATTTGGACTAACAGGCAGAGTGATTTTCCAGGCGCCCGGCGCATTGGTTAAGTGATTCAAACCGACAGCAACGTCGCTCTCCAGCGTAATTTGCTGTATCGGGTTTGAGGTGAGGTTCTTCAGCGCCATCTCAAAATTGGGCTTGCCTGACCAGAAATTTGCCTCGCCGAACCCTACGGGACAGCTTCGCGGATGTGCAGGCTGGATTCTATACATCGCCACCATCCCTGCCTCAAGATGATCGGCCACATGGCACTGGAACATCCAGGTGCCTGGATTATCGGCAACCATGTCAACGGTCTCTGTTTCCCCCGGCAATAGCGGAATCACATCTTCAGGCCGGCCACGGAACATGACAGTTTTACCGTGCCAATGCGCGGAGTGGACGTCCCGCTCATTTCCCATGGCTGCCAGATACCAGCGAACCCGCTCACCCTGTTTCATCACCAATCCAGGCAGATTTGAAAAGATGTATCCGTTGATTGAATGGTAAAGTCCCTCTTCATCGTTGGGATTGCGTGTTTCTTCAGCGTCCTTCAACTGATCGAAGACCATGAAAAGGGTGATGAATTCCCGATCGACATCAATTGGGCTTCCATCAGGCTTGGCACGCCCTCGCGCGGTTACAATGATTGGCCCAATCAAGCCGCTGTTTGTTTCTGCCGGCTCGTTGACGTGACCATGATAAAGCCAGAGCCGCGAGCTTTCTCCAGGAGGCGGAGCGCTGCCCGCGTCAGCAAGCCATCGATAAGTAAAGTTGCCGCCGGGCGGCACCGCAGCTCCAGGCAAGTTGCTGGAGTAAACGGCCCCTTCATTCTGCTTGTCATAACGGAGGCCGTGCACGTGGATGCTGTGATACCCGGATGCCAGATTGCGAAAATGCACTATCACCGTGTCTCCCACTTCAGCACGGATGATGGGACCGAGGATTCCCAGCCATTCAGGCTGCGGCTTGCGATGGGAAAAAGTGCCGTCGGTGTACTCGATATATCTGGTCTTTTTCCAATGCGGATGGAGGCCCCACGGATAAGGAACATCCTCTCCGTGCATCAATTCCAATCCACTGGGAGCGTAATTCCAATCCACTACTTCTGCGGCAATGTAATACTCACGCACGTGGCCAGCGGATTTTTGCCTGTTCTTGCCAAAAGCCCAAGGAGCGCTGGACAAAGCAAAAAGAGCGATTAAAACAAGGGCGCGCAAGCTGTGGTTTTCCATCATTGGCAGACGATGTTTAAGTTTACTTGATTGAAGACTGAGCTTGGTGCGAGATTTCCTGACGTCACGGCTCAGAATCTTTGAATTGCTCAGAAACTCCTATAGACAGAGAGTCCAGTCAATGAACAGTCGACGCTCAGGGGATGCATTGACTGCTGCGCTGGGCAGACTTTAGCTTGAGAACACAGGGAAGCCCGTTGAAGAGTTGTTCACAGAAAAGATCACATCATCCGATCGGAACGCCAAATGTGCACGGCATACTTGTTGGCTGTGAAGGAGGAGAAGGCGGAGTGGCCCACGGACCTGTGCTGGTAGTGAAATCAAAAAACTCGCTCATGTCCGGCATGGAAGCGTCTCGCTTTGTGAGACTGGGCATATTAAAGCGCGTTTCAATCATTTTGAGCGCAGCCGTGTAGTCCATTGGGGTATGCGAGACAAAGTTTTTCTTGGAAAACGGCGAGATCACGATTAAAGGAACACGGAAGCCGGTCAGGGTGAAATCGCCCGGCTGGTTTGTGGGCGGCATAATCGGCGCTATGCCGTCAGGGCTTGGGACAGGGATGGGCGGAACGTGATCGTATAATCCGCCACCTTCATCAAAAGTTTCGATCATAACACTGTCTTTCCACGATGGGCTGTTCATGAGCGCATTGACCAGTTTGGCGGCAAATCGTGCGCCAAGCTGGATGTTGCTCTTCGGATGCTCGTCCACGCCGCTGCTGCTGGTCTGGTCGACTTCGATTCCTGTTTCTATATATGCAACCTGGGGCAGGGTCCCATTTTGAACATCGGTAAAGTATTGGCTCAATGGCACCACGTTTGCGTGATGAGCGTTGAAATAAGTGAAATAAGAAAAATAGGTATGCCCATCAACTGTATAGATCTTCCAACTGATGTGGTTCTCATCCATCAACTCAAAGATTGTTTTTGCCGTGATCTGCTGGGTTGGAGGCACCACAAGCCCCTGTGAGGTTGCTGCCATCCAATAAAAGCGGTTAGGATGCGTGCGCGTGGGAGCCGGAGAAAACCAACGATCAGACGTGGCAAAGTTCGCGGCCATGAAATAGTAAAAAGGCAGATCGGAATCGTCGTAAAAGCCCATGGCGCGCTTGCCGGTAAAATCCGTGAAGTTCGGCTCGCCGTTCACGAATGAGTCGTGAGCAAATTTTCCTTCGATGTAGGCGAACCCATCCATAGTGAAGACGCCTGAGTTGGTGTGAAACAGGTTCCAAATACGGTGAGTTTCATTCCAGGATGGCGTCAGGTTTTCTGAACATGCGCTCTGCATGTGGAAAGCTTTAATCGGTGGTCCAGGCTGCGGGAATGTATCTGGGTCGAAGCTGGGCGTTGAAACGTTCGTTGGGGTCTTGTCTGTGCCGGAAGTCCAGGTATCAACATCCTGAGGGAGCGGAGGCGTTTGCTTTGCCCGATACGCATTCAGTTGGCCGAAATAGTGATCAAATGAACGGTTCTCCTGCATAAAGAGAATGAAATGGTTCAATGAATTCATGCTCGCTGGTACAGGTGTGGGTGTTGGCGTGGGAGCCGATCCTGAGCCCGTGCCCGAACCGCCAAGGGCGCCACAGCCCGCCAGAAAAAGGAGAAGTGATATAAGGGCAGAAATTTCGAGGGATGGGAACAGCCGCGACTTCATAAACAACACTCCAACCCCCAGTCGGTCAACGCTGGGTGGACGACCTAAAAAATCTTAAGCTGTGATAGCTACTGCTGGTTGCAGGTTGCCTAAGCTGCTGGCCGGGTATGGGCTTCTCTCTAAATTAGGCCACAATTTTTTACAAAACTTTTGAGAAGAGCAGGTCGCATTGGGTTACTACTAACACAACGCGTTGGGTTGCTACTAACCCAAGTAGTAAATGTAATAATGTTTTGATACGTCGAAAGCTGACTTTGGTGATGGGCTTATGACTGCTTTTCTTCAGGACCTCCGCTATGCTCTGCGCCAGTTGCGCAAGTCGCCCGGATTTGCCGCATTGGCAATAGTGACTCTGGGGCTCGGAATCGGCGCCAATACAGCAATGTTCACGGTTGTAGAGAGCGTGCTGCTGCGGCCTTTGCCGTATGCCAATGCAAGCCGTTTGGTTTTTATCGGCCCAGCCGATCAAGAAGGGTTCGGCGCAACCTCCTGGGTTACTTATGAAGATGTGCGCAATCAGGCACAAAAACTTGAGAATGTCGCGCTTTTTTCTTTTGACGTTGGGGTCGTGCAGGGCAAAGACGGATCTCAGAGTGTGGTCACGCCGGGCCTGACCCCAAATGCCTTCAAGTTGCTTGGAGTGCCCCCGCTCTTAGGCAGGACGTTTACTGAAGATGAAGGTAAACCCGGCGGACCGCCGGTTGTCCTTCTTTCTGAAGGGCTATGGCGGGCCGCTTTCAAGGCAGATCCGGAAATCACGGATAAGACAATCCGCGTCAATGGGAAACCCAGGGCGGTTGTAGGGGTAATGCCCTCACGTTTCCGTTTTCCGGAAGCTATGGGCGATGATCTGCACAAGGGACTGTGGTTGCCGATTCAGCCGACTACAGAGATGCAAAAAGAGCGCGGCAGTCATTTCTTCTTAATCATCGCCGGCCTGAAATCCGGCGTTACCATGCAGCAAGCGCAGGCAGAGTTGAATGCTATCGCGAAACATATTCAGCAAATCGATCCGGAGAAAGGAAAAAACATTGCTTTCCGGATTGCCAGTTATCACGACGCGCTAACCGGGACGGTCCGCCCCGTGTTTTGGGTTCTTGAGATCGCGCTGGCGCTGGTTCTGGTAATTGCCTGCGTGAACGTGACGAATTTATTGATCGCACGCTGCCTCGGCCGCCAGCAGGAGTTTGCCGTGCGCGCTGCTCTGGGCGCCGGCCAGTTGCGGCTGGTGCGACAGTTGTTTATAGAAGGCAGTGTGCTGAGCGTGCTTGGCAGTCTGGTGGGTTTTGCCCTGGCCTGGATTGCAATTTTAGCGGTCCACAAGCTGCCTGCGGACAAGATTCCTCTGAGTGAAGATATCGGCGTTCATTGGCCGGTGGTGTTGGCCCTGGCTGCGATTGCAACCTTGACAACCATTCTTTCCTCGCTGCTGCCTGCCCTCTTTGTTGCCCGGACTGATCCGCAGCCGGCTTTGCAGGCTGCTTCACGAGGCGTGGGTACTCGCTCATTCGGCGCGCGCGTCAGCGGCTGGCTCGTTGCCGGAGAAGTCGCACTCTCTGCATTGCTACTCATTGCTACCGGGCTGCTGTTTCACACACTCTGGAACCTGGAGCACGCGAAACTTGGTTTTGATGTGACCCGAGTTACTTCATTTAGCGCCATGCCCGCTGACGCAGCCGGCTTTGCCAACATGTCTGTAGCACAAAAAGACAACGCAGAAGAGACTTCGGTGGCAACGTTGTTTTATCAGCCCACATTGGAACGCCTGCGCCATGTGCCTGGTGTGCAGGAGGCGGCCTTAATCAGCGCTCCGCCGCTGGCTGATATCGACATGAATACCAGCTTTGAGGTTGTTGGTAGGCCCAAGGACCCGAACAGCCCTCTGGAGGCGAGAATATCTTCCGTAAGCGATGGTTATGACAAGGTGATGGGTACGCCCGTGATTCGCGGCCGGATGATCAGCAACAGTGACGGTCCAGGTGCTCCATTTGTAGTGGTCATCAATGAGACCCTGGCACGCAAGTACTTCGCCGGTAAGGATCCGATTGGACAGCAGATTGATCTGGGTAAGAAAGACACGGGTGCGGTCAAGCCGTACACCATTGTAGGTGTGCTAGGCGATCAGGTTGGTAGCGGCGGAATTTCACGGCCAACGCGTCCTTTGCTCCTGGTTCCGTATGAACAAGTTCCGTCGTCTTCTCTCTACTATCAGCTTTTGATTAAAACCATTGTCTTCTTTGTCGTAAAAACGCATGGAAACATCGCTGTGGCTCCGGCCATGCACGATGTTTTTCGCCAGACCGCGCCGGACTTTGCCCTGGACAATTTTCAAACCATGCAGGAGGCAGTAAACCAGAGCAACTTCAGCCAAAGACTGGGACTGTATTTGATCGGCGCATTTGCCGGGATTGCCGTCTTGATGGTGGTCGCCGGCCTCTATGGTGTTTTGGCGCAGTTGGTGAGCTATCGGCGGCGAGAGATCGGCGTCCGCCTGGCCCTCGGCGCGACCCGGCAGAGGATTCTGCGGATGTTTCTCCGCCAGGGCACTACCCTGGTGATCACCGGACTTGTTCTGGGTACCTTGTTAGCCCTATGGCTTGGACGGCTGGTAAAGAGCTACCTTTATCAGGTGAAGACACTGGATGGAATGACCTATTTGGGAGTGATCCTTCTACTGCTGATTGTCGGAATTGCCGCAGCGCTCATCCCCGCGCGCCGCGCCGCCTCAGTTGAGCCGGTTGAGGCGCTTAGAGATGAGTAAGATGCCGGACATTCCGCAGAGGTCTGGGTAGTGGCTAGTTTTAAGTGGGATTTCATCGCTGCGCGATGAAGGTCTACCAGAGATCCGGCTTTTGGTCTCTTGATTGGAGTGATAGTCTATCCAGTCCCCAAAAGAGGCCGTTATGCCCCTAATCAGCCAATCTAATTTTTTGAAGTTTGGATCCTCTCTGCTCGTAGCTGCGTTTTCCCTTGGTGCGTCAGCTCAGAATACGCCCCTGGAGAAGCAGGTCAACTCAGTTTCTTCTGATGCTCAGGCTTTGTACCTCGATCTGCATGAGCATCCGGAGTTGTCATCGCATGAAACATGGACGGCAGCCGAACTGGCCACACGGCTGCGCGCGCTGGGTTATGAGGTCACAGAGCACGTGGGCGGCACTGGCGTGGTTGGCGTTTTGAAGAATGGCCCTGGCCCCACGGTTATGCTGCGAACAGAACT
>DASRDW010000206.1:0-36570 GCA_035652415.1 Candidatus Angelobacter sp.
TAAAGCCCAGTGCCAGCGCTATCTTGACGCCTTCAGCTCCCATGACAAGCAGATGACCATCTATGACGCCTCTCACGCTCTCAACGCCGCCGCCCGCCTTGACCGCGTCCGCTGGCTGCAAAAGCATCTGGGATTTAAGAAAGTCGATGAAAAGGAGTTGGAGGCAATTCCGCAGCTAAAATAACTTCGCGCGACGCAAATTCGTCGCGCCTCAATCTGTCATCGTGAGCAAGCGGCGAATGCCGCAAGTCGAACGATCTAAACTGGCGTAGCCTTTCAAAATCCAAATCCCGAGCGTAGCGAGGGATCCCCTCTCATCATTTTTTTCTGAAATCCCGATCCGGCGAAGCTGGTGAGATAGCTCTGTTGCAACCATACATTTTTCTCCGAATTTCCGATCAGCGATTTATCAGCATTCATCAGCGGCTAACTCATGCTTTGCTTTTCTGGTGTCCCGCGACTGCGCTTTGCAATGCCTAAGCTCTGAACTTTGTTGCTATCTCCTGTAGAATGGCTTTCCCCAGCACAGGAGAACGCCCGCAAATATGCTCTTTAAGACCCAGAGTGCCGCAGTCTATGGCATTGACGCCAACATTATTGAAGTAGAAGTTGACGTTAGCCCATCGCGCGACCCCAAAGAAAATTTCCTTACAGTGGGTCTGCCTGATACGGCGGTAAAGGAAAGCCGTCAGCGAATCACCGCCGCGCTGAGAAATTGCGGGTACGAAGTACCGCAGACCAAGATCACCATCAATCTGGCGCCTGCCGACATAAAGAAAGAAGGTTCTGGTTTTGACCTGCCCATGGCTATGGGAATCCTGGGCGCGTATGGCGGACTGATAAAGAAAGAGCTGGCTGAGTACGTGATGGTGGGCGAACTCTCGCTTGATGGCGGCCTTCGCGGCGTGCGCGGCGCGCTGCCAATTGCTATTGCGGCGCGGGCAAAGAAGATTCCTAACCTGATTGTGCCTGAGGTCAACGCGCGGGAAGCGGCTGTGGTGAACGGCGTAAACGTTTATCCGGTGAAGTCGCTGATTGATGTGGTGAACTTGCTGAACAGCGGCAACGGAGTTTCTCCTGTCAAGGTCGATCCCTCTCAGATGTTAGGAACCACGGAGCCAAGCGGCGTAGCCGACTTTAAAGAGGTGCGCGGGCAGTTCACGGCCAAGCGCGCTCTAGAGATCGCATGCGCCGGTGGACATAACATTTTGATGATCGGCCCGCCGGGTTCTGGCAAGACCATGCTGGCCAAGCGCATCTCCGGCATTCTTCCGCCGCTCACGTTTGAAGAGGCGCTGGAGACCACAAAGATCCACAGTGTAGCCGGCGTGCTGGACGCGACAGCAGGCCTGGTGAATGCGCGTCCATTCCGCGCACCGCACCACACGATCTCTGATGCCGGGCTGATCGGCGGCGGAATCATCCCGCGTCCGGGCGAGGTTTCACTTTCGCACAACGGCGTGCTCTTTCTGGACGAACTGCCGGAATTTCCGCGCAACGTTCTTGAAGTCCTGAGACAGCCCCTTGAAGACGCTACGGTGACCATTGCGCGTGCGGCCATGTCGCTGACCTTTCCTGCGCGCTTCATGCTGGCAGCCGCGATGAATCCATGCCCCTGTGGCTATCATGGATCAGGACAACGGCAATGCCAGTGCACGGAGATGATGATCCAGCGCTATGTCTCAAAAATCTCCGGACCGTTAATGGACCGCATCGATATTCATATTGACGTTCCAGCGGTGAACTACAAAGAGCTGCGCGGGAGCGACAGCAAGAGCGAGAGCTCGGCACAAATTCGCGAGCGTGTAATTCGTGCCCGCGAAGTGCAACTGAACCGCTTTGCCGCAGCCGGGGAACGCAACTATTCCAATGCGCAGATGACTTCCCGCCAGATCAGGGCATATTGCGATCTGGGTACTGACAGCGAGCGCATGCTGGAGCGGGCCATGCAGCAGCAGGGACTGAGCGCACGAGCGCATGACCGCATATTGAAAGTCGCGCGCACAATTGCCGACATGGAAGGCGCTGCGCAGATCGAAAGTAAGCACATCGCGGAAGCAATCCAGTACCGGACATTGGACAGAACCTATTGGATGTAGAGGATGCGGGTCACAGGTATATAAAGATACTCATAATCGCTAAGCCCACTGATTCTGCTGGGTAAAGGCAAGACCTGAAATCGCGGGATTGGCAGTGAAAGAATTGAGTCTGAAGATGTCAGCAAGGTATTAACAAGCGAGGTTACTGAGGTCCAATGCTCTTCTGGTTTTTGCCGGGAAGAGGACTAAGGTTGCAGTAATATAGCGGATACTGGCCGAAGGTTCTATAGTTTTCCTTAAATTCTGAACGTGTCGTGAAAGACATATGGTGCAGATGATCGCAAGTGAACGCGGTCGTAGAAGCTCACGTGTCCTGGTTTCACTGGCATTGGCAGTTTCCGGCCAGAAGAGTGATGGATCACACGTAAGCGGGGCCGCGGAAACAATCCTGGTGAACCGGCATGGGGCCAAGATCCGCTCCACCGTGCCGCTTGAGCCCAAGATGGAAGTGCGTGTGGCCATGCTCGCGCCGTATAAGTGGCGCGTGGGCCAGGTAGTTTGGGCTGATTCCGGCGAGCGTGAATACGGCATTGAACTCTACCGGCCTGAGAATTTCTGGGGCATCTACTTCCCGCCGGAAGACTGGGAACTGGGCGTGCCCGCAGTTACTGTGATGAGTCCCAGCCCGGTAGCCGGCGCAACGCAACCCAAGGTTGAAGTAAAACCGGAAGGTGAAACTGCGGCTGGACCGGAACCGCTGCATGTGCCGGAGGGCGGGACCATTGCCATACTGCGCGGGATTGCCAGCAATGGCATTCCGTTCCAGGAGCGCGACCTAATTCTTCCCGTGGGCGAACGCGATGCCACCATGCTGATTGGGCCCATGGTGAACCTGGGATCGAAGCTGCAGGTAATCTTCAGCAAAAACTGCGTGGAAGACGCCGTTGTGACGGCCACGTCACACAACAGGGAATACGATCGCTGGAGAATCTGGCTGAATTTCTCTCGTGTACTTTTGGTTGCCAAAAAGTAGTCATTTCATTTGTCGCTGCGCTCCAAATCGCTTCGACAGCATAGCTCCTGTTGAGATTGTAAGCCTTGAGCCAAGCGGCCCGGCCTGTCATGTGCCTCGCCGCCTTTCCCTCTAATTGTCGCTGCGTTCCAAACTTGAGGGCGCTTAGGATCGTGGGCCTCCTGCCGAAATCCTGAGCAAAGCGAAGACCCTCGCTTATTCACCCGAGTCAGGCAGATAACCTTTTTTCTTTCATTATGTGAAACCTGCATTGCGGCAGCGCCCTAGCCTGCCCGCTTCAATCTTCATATATGCTCTCGGTACTTTTTTGAGGAGCATGGATGAAACGCTTTCTTCTCGTTATTTTTGCGTTGTTGATGACGATCACGCCTGCGCTGGCGCAGCAAACCCAGCAGCAAACCAAACAGCCCGCCGCACCGCCAAAACCGATCTACATTCGCGCGGGCAGGCTGTTTGATGCCACCTCAGACAATGTCCGCGAGAACATGGTGATTGTCATTGTGGGAGATCGCATCCAGAGCGTTGGGTCGGCCTCAACAGTAACCATTCCTTCTGGCGTGAGCGTGATTGATCTTTCACATGCCACGGTCCTGCCCGGCCTCATTGATTGCCACACGCACCTGGGAGCGCGCGCTGATCGCTATGAGGAGATTTATAACTTCAAAGACACACCGTTTGATAGCGCCTTTGCTGGCGTGGTGAATGCACGCAAGACGCTGGAAGCCGGCTTCACCAGCGTGCGCGATTAGGTTCGCTGCCGTTTCTTGCTGTGGACTTGCGCAACTCCATTAACGAAGGCTTCATTCCTGGGCCGCGTATTGTGGCCAGCGGACCACCGATTTCCATCACCGGAGGACATGGTGATCTCAATAATTTTTCGCCGCAAACGCGCGTTACCATGTTTCCTGAAGAGCGGGATTTCCAGATCGCCGATGGAGTTGACCAGATTCGTCATGTCGTGCGGGCGCAAGTGAAATACGGCGTGGATGTGATCAAGATCCTGGCTACAGGCGGCGTGCTCTCCAAAGGAGACAGTCCAGGAGCGCCGCAGTTTACCTTTGAAGAGTTGAAAGCCGCGGCAGAAGAGGCGCACATGGCTGGCCGGAAGATTGCTGCGCACGCGCACGGCACACAGGGGCATCAAGAACGCAATCCTGGCCGGCATTGATTCCATTGAACACGCCAGCCTCATCGACGACGAAGGCATCCGCCTGGCCAAAGAGCATGGCACCTACCTGGTGATGGACATCTACAACGACGATTACATTCTGGGTAAAGCAGTTGAGTTCGGGCTGCCGCAGGAAAATGTGGATAAAGAAAAAATGGTAGGGCGCCTGCAGCGAGAGAACTTTGAACGCGCGGTAAAAGCCGGAGCCAAGATGGCGTTTGGCACCGATGCTGGCGTCTATCCGCATGGCGATAATGCCAAGCAGTTTTTTTACATGGTGAAGTTCGGCATGACGCCGGCGCAGGCCATCCGCGCAGCCACCAGCAGCGCCGCTGACCTGATTGGTCGCGCCAAGGACGTGGGTACGCTGGAGCCGGGCAAGTTTGCTGATGTGATCGCCGTAACCGCCGATCCGCTGCAAAATGTGCGTGCGCTGGAAAACGTGGGCTTTGTGATGAAAGGCGGAGTCGTGGTGAAGGACACGATCGCCGCCAAACCGCAATAATCGTGCCGGATTGCGTGCCTGCCTCACAGGTGTTTACGATTGAACTGAAGCAGTAATCAGGAGGCACAAATGTCATTCCGGCCGGCAATCATCTTTCTCATTCTTATGTGCGCGGTTTTGCTCGCCGCCATGCAGCAACCCTCGCCCGGATCTTCACCGGCGGCAACTTCACAGGCCAACACGGCGAATCGCGCAGAAAGCGCGCAGCTCAAGCGCTTTGGTTCAACCGATGATGCAAAGGCGATGGAGAACGACATAAGGCGAATGCGCGCGCTGGTAGACCAGATGCAGTCGAATCTCGCCTTTGTCGACAACACGCAGTCGCCATTGAAACACCAGTTCCAGTTGGAGATCGATACATGGCGGACGCTGCTTAGCGAGATGGAGCGCAGAGCCCAGGCGAATTCGCACTGATGGCTGCCGTGGTACACCGCCTGCGGTACCGTTGAAGTTTTTTGCGCAAATGCCGAAAATTAGAGGCAAGTTGACGGAAGAAGGGAAAAGCTTGGATGGAGTCCCCCACGACCCAGCAGGAATTTGGCCAGGCGTTACGGCGTTGGACGCGATACAAAATCGACGTCCGTCTCAAGGTCTCATTTCCTCATGACAGCAAGCAGGACCAGGCGTTTGGACGCGCCAATAGCCTGAGCCGCGGCGGCATTGGTGCTTACATTCCCGTCTCGATTCCCGTCGGCACAACCGTGGGGCTTGAGATGACTTTTCCTTACTCCGCCACTGAGGCGCGGCTTGAAGCTGTGATCCGCACCTGTGAAGGTTTCCGCTACGGGCTGGAGTTTACGCGCGTGCCGGAGGATATCCAGGCCATGCTGGCAAAGAACTGCAGCGCCGCTGAACTGATGCAGTAAGCACAAGAAGCTTGTGTAGAATCGGTGGCGGAGATTCCACGCCATGCACCAACGACTCGCCGCCTTGTTGCTTTCCGTATTTCTCATCTCACCTTTCTGCCACGCACAAAGCCCAGACTCAAGCAAGCCCGCGGTGCCTAAAATCCGCGCTATCACTGCGTTCGTCCGGCTGGATCGGGCCAAGTATCGCGAGCAAGTGGCAGACGCGATGAAGATGTTGCTTGCCGCGAAAGAGGCCTTCACCAAGGCCGGATATGAAGTGGAGACCATTCGCATTACCACGCAGTCTTTTCCGGAATACACCAAAGGTCTCAGCGAGCAGCAGGCGCTCGAATTCTTTCGCGATTATGACAAGCTCTCCCAGCAGCAAGGCTTTACGCCCGATATTGGCGCGGCGATGACTCAGGATTCTGACGATCCCAAGCAGGCAGACTTGCTGGCGCATATTCTGGCGGAAACCCAGAACCTCAATGGCTACATTGCCGTGGCAGACGACTCTGGAATTCACTGGCATGCCGTTCAAGCAGCGGCGCGGGTGATGAAGTATCTGGAAGACCACACCACGCATAGCGAAGGCAACTTTCATTTTGCCGCGGGCGCGTTTCCGCCGGCGATTGCGCCATTCTTTCCGGTTTCGCACACCATTGATAGCGGCCATGGATTTGCTCTTGGGCTGGAGTCGACAAACATTGTGCAGCAGGTCTTTGCCGGAGCAAAAGGTGACTTGAATACCGCTGGCGATCAGCTCACAGCGGCCCTTACAGTTCAGGCCAAGCGGGTAGAAGGGATCGCGCAACGCGTGGCATCAATCACCGGATGGAAGTATCAGGGCATCGACCTGACGCCGGTGCCGCTCAAAGAGATTTCCATTGGCGGGGCATTTGAGACGCTGCTGCATGGCGAGATCGGCTCGCCGGGCAGCCTGAGCGTGGCTTATACCATTACCAGCGCTGTAAAGCGCGTGGCCGTGCGGCAGGTCGGTTACAGCGGATTGATGTTGCCGGTGCTGGAAGATTCAGTCCTGGCCCAGCGTTGGGAGTCCGGCGCGATCAGCCGCGATTCACTGATGTCTTATTCTTCCGTATGCAGCACCGGGCTGGACGCAGTCCCATTGCCGGGCGATATTTCCCAGCAGGAATTGGAAAAGATCATCGCGGATATGGCCAGCCTGGCGGTGAAATGGCATAAGCCTTTGTCTGCGCGGCTGTTGCCGGTGGCGGGCAAGAAATCCGGAGACATGACGGAATTCGGCAGCCCGTTCTTAGCTAACATTCACATTCGCTAAATAAGGAGAACTGATGGCGCTACAGATGGAGACAGAATGCGAGAAATGTCATCAGCCATTGCCAGCTTCCGGTGGCGCCATGATCTGTTCTTATGAGTGCACTTTCTGCGAATCCTGCTCAGCCGCGATGAAGAATGTATGCCCGAATTGTGGTGGAGAGCTTGTGCCAAGGCCTCGTCGCAAAGGCTGATTTATCTATCCAAAATCTACTAACTTAATAAGTATTAATTACTAAGTAATCTCTCAGGCATATCCCACCATCGATGGAATTCATCATCGCAGCCATTGACAAGCCTTTTCATAAGGTCTAAGGTGTTCGCCTACCTATTATGCAACTCCCCCGGAGGTGTTCCACCGCCATGCATACGACCCTCACTGAAAAATATTCATTACCTGGCCGCATCACTGTTTTGCTGGTTGCGGCGCTTGTATTAATGCCTGCGATGGCTTCGGCTGCCACGCACCCAGTTTTTAATCTGCAATCCACCACGCAGTCGCCTTTCCCCAGCGACCGCTTCACCGTTCTGGACTTCCAGCAAAGAACTGGTTTGCGGGTGAACATGCCGCTGCCAAACTGCGCCACCAACCCTTCGGATTGCGCCGATCTGACGCTATTAAACCAGCTTGACGGCTTCAACCTGCAGCCGCGGATCTCTATTCCGTTTGACGGTGCGATTGACGTGAACTCCGTCAGCAGCAAGAACGTGTTCCTGGTCAAACTACCGCGCGGCTTCTTTCTGGGCCGTCATTTTGATGATGATGGTCTACGTGCACCCGGCGCTGTGATCGGCATCAATCAAGTGGTGTGGGACCCGGCTTCACTCACCTTGTTTGCTGAGTCGGACGCTCACCTGGACCAGGATTCCAACTATCTGCTGATCGTGACCAACGGCGTACACGATGCCAACGGTAATCCAATTGAGGCGGCCAAAGGCTTCCATGATCTGAATGAAGGCCACATCAGTGATCCGCAACAGCTTCTTTATATCCGTATATTGAAGAGGCTGCTCGACAACGGAAACCTGCATCGCCTGGTTCCCGGCCTCGACCATAATGATGTTGCCGCCGCCACTCTCTTTACCACGGAGAGCGCAACGGCCACGCTGGAGAGCATTCGCGAGCAGATTAAAGCGGCTGCGCCACCAACCGTTACCTTCAAGCTGGGCACCAATGGCGAAACTACTGTCTTCCCAGTGAACACGGTCACCGGTTTTACCTGGAACGTGCAGGCGCTGACGGTTGGCCCGCTGGTTCCGCAAAACCTGGCCGGCAACCTGGCTGCTTTGCAGGTGTTCCCCGGCGCGGTTGCTACTATGGCCTTCGGTAAGTTCACCGGGCAGCATTGGCAGAACGGAAACGTCTTTATTCCTCAGGTGCCCACCACCCAGAGCGTTCCTTCGCAAGGCACGGAAGACCTCTTCTTCAATTTGTTTATTCCTTCCGGTCCGCGTCCCAGCAATGGCTGGCCGGTGGTGATCTTCGGCCACGGCTTTGGTGATAGCAAACAAGGCGCGCCGTTCGCGGTGGCTTCAACGCTGGCGCACAACGGCATTGCCTCAATCGCCATCAACGTTGTGGGCCATGGTTTTGGTCCCAACAGCACGCTCACGGTGAATCAGGGCGCAACGGCCACCACGTTCTCAGAAGGCGGTCGCGGCTTTGATCAGGACGGCAACGGCCAGATCGCCAGCACGGAAGGCTCAACCACGTTTGTTCTGAGTCCACAGGGAACCATTGGTTCACGCGATGCCTTGCAGCAGACCACTGCTGATCTTATGCAAGTGGTGCGCGCGATCCAGGGCGGCATTGATGCTGACGGCGACGGCCTGCAGGACCTGGACCCCAACCGCATTTACTACGCCGGACAATCCTTCGGCGGAATCTACGGCACCATCTTTATGGGCATTGAGAACAACATTCGTGCCGGCGTGCCCAACGTACCGGGCGGCCCGATTATCGATATTGTCCGCCTCAGCCCGACTTTCCAACTCATCCTCACGCAGGCGCTGGCAGTCCGTACGCCGTCTTTGCTCAACACCGCCACGCCGCCGCTGTTCTTTAATGACAACAGCCCGTTGCGCGATCTGCCTCCGGTCACCAACAATGTGCCGGGCGCGATCGCCATTCAAACCCTGGAAGATACTAGCCGCTGGCTGGGACAGGCTGGCGATCCAGTAGCCTGGGCTCCGTTCATCCGCAAGGACCCGCTGCCCGGCGATTTGGCCAAGAGCGTGATTATCCAGTTTGCCCGCGGCGATGAAACCGTGCCCAATCCAACGGCCACGGCGCTCATTCGCTCCGGCGACCTCAAAGATCGCGCAACCTTCTTCCGCAATGATCTGGCATTTGCGCTAGGTGTAGGTTTTGGCAAAAACCCGCATACCTTCCTGACCAATATTGCTGGGACACCGCCAGTAGCTGCTGCAGCGGTGGGCGCACAAACACAGATCGGTGTTTTCCTGGCAAGCGATGGAACTGTAACCATTGATCCCGATGGCCCGGGACCGTTGTTTGAGGTGCCGATTGCAGGGCCGTTGCCGGAAGATCTGGGCTTTATTCCGTAAACAAAATTGGTAATTGAGTAATTTGGGTAATTGGGTAATTTGATGTGCTGAAAGCATTCAGATTACCCAATTATTTTTGGTGGGACATGGCGGGAAGAAGCAAGAAAACACGCAGCACGGCCATTTTTACGGTATACCTCCATCGACGCTGTAAGAGAGCAAAGCAAGAAGGAACCATCGTCATGAACGAGCCTCCAAGCGGAGGCAGAGAATTTCACTTTGATTATCTGGATTCTATACCACACAAAATACGAGAACACATTGCTGCAGTTGGGCTAACGTACGACATCGATGACAACACTGATGACACAGTAATCGAAAAGAAAAGAAGAAGCGAAAAGTGATTCGTAAGGTCAGAAGAAAATGACTCGGCGAAACCAGTTCCGTCTCGGTAAGGCGATTATCTTCTCGCCCCAAAATCTCTGGGGCCATCGAAAATAAAATTTATAAAATTACAAAATTACCCAATCTTCCTCACCAGCCCATCTTCTCCTTCAACCCAGTAATGTGCGCTAAATGATGGTTCCCATGCCACGAGTACAGTCCCAGCAGCCAGTCAAGGTCGTGCGGGCCGGAATCAGGATGTACGAATTTCCGCTGAAAGTCTTCTGGCTTCAGTGATCGCAAGAGCACAGCCCAGCGCGCGTGCAGAGACTCAAGCAGATTAAGAGAAACATCGACCGGCGTAAGCTCTGAGTCTTTGAGTGTTGCCCATGCGGTTTCATCGTAAGCCTTGATGGTGGGATTTTCTTCTGTCATCGCCCATTTAAAGCGGATATAGGCATTCAGGTGACTATCCGGCACATGGTGGACGACCTGGCGTACCGTCCAGCCGCCTTCGCGGTACGGGGTATTCAGTTGGTTATCTTTCAGGCCGGCGACGGCCTGGCGCATTCGCTGGGGAAGGCCGGCAATATTTTCAATGTGTCTGGCCCGAGTTGCCGGAGTCGGCGCTGGATCAGGAGAAAAACGGCCTGTTGGATAACGCGGATCGTTCATTGATTGAGACCTCGCACATTTTGTTCTTTGAACCTGAATAACGGCCTAAACTTTACTTTTCTTAGTAAACCACGATAAAAAAAGCACTTAGCAAAGCACAAAGCTTGTAAAAATTCCTTGACGTTTTTTGAATTGCCAGTTACCGTATAACGTCCTAACGGATCAGATGGGCTTGTCGGATCAGATTTTATTCCAGGTATCACCGCTTCAGAATAAAGCTGAAAATTTGGCAACGCAGATACTCCTTTGTGCGTCTAATATTCGCACAAGGGTCTCTGGTTACATTCCAACGACATCAGATGTTTTTGCCTGGAACAAGAGGCAATAAAGTTTGGCGTTTTACTGTGTCCAGGCCGGCCCACTGGTAAAGATTTGAATTTATTCGCATTTAGCAAGAATCCAATTCATATAACCGAACTTATCTAAGGAGAAAAACGGTCATGCGCTCTGACTTGATTTATGACGCACTCGATACTGTGCGGAACCGCTATCTTTTGTGCCAGTTGCTTTCCAAGGCGACCCGGAAGTTCCACCGGCCGAATACCCGCGTCCAGGATACGATGAATGAAGTCCTGGTGCGTGTGGGCAAGGCCGAAACGAACACCGTAATTGAAGTGGCCACCATGCCGGTTGCCGAACCGCAGCGTCGCGCTGCATAATAGACTTTCCTGAAAAATCCCGCCGGGCCAGGCGGCCTGGCGGGCCCTCAGGTTGTTCTCCTGAGGGACGTAGCTCTCGCCCCTCGAATCCGGCACAATCCTCCCTAATTAATCTGAAAAACTTCCGTAGGTGACAACAAATGACAATCGCAGAACTCAAAGAAAAAAATATTACTGAGCTTACCAAGATCGCGCGCACCCTCGACCTTCCTGGCGCCAGCGGTCTCCGCAAGCAGGATCTCATCTTCAAAATCCTGCAGGCTCAGAGTGAAAAAGAAGGGCATATCTTTGCTGAAGGCGTGCTGGAAATTCTTCCAGACGGATATGGCTTCCTTCGCTCCCCCGATTACAACTACCTTCCCGGCCCGGATGATATTTATGTCTCGCCCTCGCAGATCCGCAAGTTCGACCTGAAAACCGGTGACACCATCAGCGGCCAGGTGCGCCCGCCGCATGAAGGCGAAAAATACTTTGCGCTGGTCAAGATTGAGGCGGTCAACTTTGAATCGCCGGAAGAGGCGCGCAACAAGATTCTGTTTGACAACCTTACGCCGCTGTATC
Source organism: Candidatus Angelobacter sp. (assembly GCA_035652415.1). Taxonomy (GTDB): domain Bacteria; phylum Acidobacteriota; class Terriglobia; order Terriglobales; family Acidobacteriaceae; genus Angelobacter. The sequence goes on from DASRDW010000206.1 coordinate 11,680, forward strand.
CGCAGGAGCGCCTGAAGCTGGAAACGGTGAAAGAAAATGTGAGCGCCCGCGTGATGGACCTGCTCATGCCAATCGGCAAAGGCCAGCGCGGCTTGATTGTGTCTCCGCCGCGCGCCGGCAAGACGATGATCCTGCAAAACATCGCCAACTCAATTACTACGAACCATCCTGAAGTTGTGTTGATCGTTTTGCTGATCGACGAGCGTCCGGAAGAAGTTACGGACATGCAGCGCTCAGTAAAAGGCGAAGTGATCTCTTCCACCTTCGATGAGCCGGCCGCCCGCCACGTTCAAGTAGCAGAGATGGTGATTGAAAAAGCCAAACGCCTGGTGGAACACAAGCGCGACGTCGTGATCCTGCTCGATTCCATCACGCGACTGGCGCGCGCTTATAACACGATTGTTCCGCCTTCAGGCAAAGTGCTCTCCGGCGGCGTGGACTCCAACGCGCTTCAGCGCCCCAAACGCTTCTTTGGCGCGGCCCGCAACATTGAAGAAGGCGGTTCGCTGACCATCGTCGCCACGGCGCTCATTGAAACCGGTTCACGCATGGACGACGTGATCTTTGAAGAATTCAAAGGCACCGGCAACATGGAAGTCATCTTGGACCGCAAGCTGTCAGACAAGCGCGTCTTCCCGGCCATCGACATTCAGCGCTCCGGAACGCGTAAGGAAGAGCTGCTGATCCAGAAAGACGATCTGGCCCGCATCTGGGTGCTGCGCCGCGTGCTCAACCCGCTGTCACCGGTGGAAGCCATGGAATTGCTGACGGAAAGGATGGCCAAAACGCGGTCGAATGCGGAGTTCCTGGCGAACATGAGTTCGTTGTAAGGAAAACAATTAGCAATTTAGCTAAACAGATCAGCCGCGAATTTCGCGAATGACACGAATCGATCTAAAAACCGGTTCATGTATTTCGCGTCGATTCGCGGCTCAAAATTTGCAGCCAATTTTTAAGCTGCATTTGTTAACTGGGTTGACACGTCTATGGCCCTTGACATGCTTATCACTGAGACCTACCCTTAGTTTTATGGATGTACATTTAACTCCCGACCAGCAAGCTTTTATACGCCAAGCCATTGAATCAGGCCGGTTCACGCGTACTGAAGATGCGATAGAAGAGGCCTTATCGCTCTGGGAAGAGCGGGAGCGCAAGCGCATAGAAATCCTGGCTGCTGTTGATGCGGCGGAAGCATCCCTTGGAAAAGGCGAAGGACGTCTTGTTACCCAGGAAACGATGCGGGAACTTGCTGAAAAGGTAAAACAGCGCGGACGCGCGCGACTCTCCACAGAGCAGCAAGAACTCCGCTGATGGCGCATCGTCTTGCTCCAGAAGTAGAATCAGAACTCGACGAAATTTGGTATTACATTGCGCAAGAAAGCGGAAGCGTGGATACTGCGGATCGTCTCATTAATCTTGTTACGGAGCGGTTTCTGCTCCTTGCCCAGCATCCTTATGCAGGACGCAGCCTGAGCATGATCTTCGCATAGGGCTTCGGAGTTTTCCTGCAGGCCAGTACATCATTTTTTATTGTATTGAAAACTCGGACGTTCTTATCTTGCATGTAGTACATGCGGCCCGTGATCTTGAAGCATTCCTTACTCGTGAATGCTGGAGTCCGGTTGTCCTAACAATGCACAATCTTCTCTGACACAATCCCCTTCGTCGCATTGCGTGAATCCACCACCAGCTTCGCCTCAGCCACGATCTTCTTGTAATCGTAGTCTGTGTGGTCGGTCACGATCAGCACGCAGTCATACTGGCTGAGCTTGTCGAGCGGCGTATTGGTCATCTGCAGGTTGTATTTGCGTCCGCGGCCAACCTTGGGAAAGTACGGATCGTTGTAAGAAACTTCGGCTCCGCGGCGTTGCAGTTCTTCAATAATCGTGAGCGCTGGCGATTCGCGCAGATCATCGATGTCGCGTTTGTAGGCTACGCCCAACACCAGCACTTTGGATCCGTTCAGGGCTTTTTTGTGTTTGTTGAGCGCGGAACTGATGGCATCGACAACGTTATATGGCATGGCCGAATTGATTTCACCGGCGAGTTCGATGAAGCGCGTGTGAAAGTCCCACTCTTTCGCTTTCCAGGAGAGATAAAACGGATCAACAGGAATGCAGTGCCCGCCCAGCCCTGGGCCAGGATAAAACGGCTGAAAGCCGAATGGTTTAGTGGAAGCTGCGCGAATGACCTCCCAGATATCGATGCCCATGCGCAGGGAGAGCATCTTTAATTCATTGACCAGTGCGATGTTCACGCAACGATATATGTTCTCCAGCAGTTTGGTCATCTCCGCTACGGCCGGGCTTGAGACCGGGACAACGCGGTTGAAGATGGAGTTGTAAACGGCGCCGGCAGCCTCTGATGCTGCAGGATTCAGGCCGCCAACCACTTTGGGAATATCTTTGCGCGCAACCGTGTCATTGCCCGGGTCTTCACGCTCCGGAGAAAAGGCGACCAGGAAAGTCTTTGCCGGATCATCCTGTGATTCGCGTGCTGCCTTTAGACCGAACTTGTTACCGCTTTCAAGGATCGGCACCAGCACTTCTTCCGTGGTGCCTGGATAGGTAGTGCTTTCCAGAACAATCAGTTGACCGTCGCGCACGTGCGGCGCAATGGCTTTGGCCGTATCGCGAATGTAGCTCAAGTCCGGCTCATGGTATTCATTGAGCGGAGTAGGCACACAGATGATGATGGCATCCATCTCTTTGGCGTGGGTATATTCGTCAGTCGCCCAGAAACCTTTGGCTGCGGCAGCGGCGATCTCAGTTTGTGGAATCCGATAGATATAAGACCGGCCGTTGTTTAGGGCCTTTACCTTCTCCGGGTCAATATCGAACCCGGTCACGGGAAAGCCTGCTTCATTGAATAACAGGGCCAGCGGCAGACCTACGTAGCCAAGGCCGATGATGCCTACTTTTGCCGTTCGCGCCTGAATGCGACTGAGCAGTTGATCTAAAGCCTGAGGTTTTGGTTGCGAGGACATGGTGTGATTGTAGCGGAAGCAGATCATTGAAAGATCGGGACATTGGTTTCTTCTGCCATCCCGAGCGAAGCGAGGGAACCATATAGCTGCGAGAAATTTCAGGATGAAGAGTCAATGCGCTACTTTAGGCAATCGAAAGGGTGGGGATCCCTCATGCGCAAAAACCGCGCATTCAGGATTTCAGGAAAGGACCGATCCCCAAGTTACCTGGTGCAATGCACTTGTGTTTCTACCGGAACCAACATGGCTACTGCTTTAAGCCATGCTTTCTGCTTAAATACTGGATTTATATAAAGGGGTTTTGAACCGCCGGCAGTCTTACTCGAAACACCTTAGTCAGGGACAAGCGGAGCATCTCTTAGCGGCTGCAATATTTGTGGTACTCTGTAGCCACCAGAAAGCTCCCCAACAATTCAAAAGCAGTGGCGCAAAAGCGAAAATCCGCATTTCAGATTTCTTACGTCACCATCACCTATCGCAGCGTTCTCATGGGGATGTTTAGCGTGCTTCTGCTTGCCGGCGTGGTGCTGTATTTCGCGTTCCCTGATACCGCAAACAAATTGGTTACCTCCAGTCAGATCGGTTTTGGCAAATTGTTGACAAAGCTTGGTGTTGGCAACGGCAGCAGCAACCCGAACCAGCCTGAGCCTGGACCGCAGCAGGCGCACTTCACCAATATTGATGGCACGGTGCGTGTACGCAAGGCCAGCACCAATACCTGGGTTGTGGCGGATTACAGCCTGGTACTCGATAAGGGCGATTACGTCGAAACGGCAGGCGAGGGAATCGCCAAAGTGGTTTTTACCGACGGCACAAATTACACCATCAAGCCAGGCTCGCTGATTGCTATCCAGGAAAATTCAGTGAACGCGCAGCAGCAAACCAAGGTGGCAGTGCAGGTAAGCAGTGGCGCGGTTGATCTGACCACTGCACAGTTAGCCAGAGGTTCCAAATCACAGGTGATTGTAGACGGGGCCATGGCCAACATTAATTCTGAAAGTCAAGCGGAAGTGATGAACGATCCCCGAGCGGAACGAAGCTCTGTCATGGTGAAGAAAGGTTCTGGCGAGGTCAGTCGTGGCGGCAAAATTGTTCCGTTAGAGGACTATACAAAGGTTTCATTCCGCCAAGGTTCGCCAGAGATGGTAAAGACCAAGGAACTCCGGCCACCCATCCTTATGTCCCCGGGGCCCTTGCAGAATGTTTTTATTGATCCGGCGACAAAAGGAGTGAATTTTGCCTGGGCCCCGGTGGAGAGCGTGCGCGAGTATCACTTGAAGATCAGCAAAAGCGCATCATTTTCAGGGCCTCTGGTGGTCGATCCCAAAATATCAACCACCCAGGTTGTAGTCACCAACCTGGCCGAAGGGTCTTATTACTGGCAGGTTTCATCCATTGGAGCGGACGGCAAGGAGTCAAGCGAAAGCGAGACCGCGAAGTTTAACGTTGTCCCAAAAGGCACCGGCAGCGTTGCGTTGGACCTGGATTACGTCCAACTGGGGCACGTGATTGAGGTAAAGGGGCATACAGAGCCAAATGCCCGGGTCATGGTCAACGGACAGGATGCGGTGGTAAGCAGTGACGGCACTTTTCATCACTTTACCAATCCGCTGCCCACAGGTGAAAACGTGGTTACTGTTACGGCACAGGATGCCAAAGGCGGCGTGAGCACCGCAACCAAGACAGTGCTTATACAGTAGAATCGCTTATTGTTCAATTTTTGTTTTTAGTCCAGAGTAATAGGTTCCCAGACAGGTAGAGCAAGAAAAGCGCGGGCCACGAAGGCGGCAGTTTAAATCGACCCTGGCTCACGAAATTAAAAAAAGGCAGAAAGAAGCGGTATGTCCTCAAACGGTTTCAAGTCAGAAAACTCGCGCATTCATAACCTGCGCTCTCTCTTCAGCATGTTTTCCAGCGATCTAGCCATTGATCTGGGAACGGCCAATACGCTGGTGTATGCCAAAGGCAAAGGCATTGTAGTGAATGAGCCTTCCATTGTGGCCATCAATAAGAATACCGGTGAAGTGGAAGCCGTGGGCAAAGAAGCCAAAGAGATGCTGGGCCGAACACCGGGGAACATTGTGGCCATCAAGCCGATGAAAGACGGCGTGATTGCCGACTTTAAGGTCACAGAAAAAATGCTGAACTACTTTATTCAGAAGGCGCACAACCGCAAGATGCTGGTGCATCCGCGGATCGTGATCGGCGTGCCTTCTGAGATCACGCAGGTGGAAAAGCGCGCTGTGATGGATTCCGCTTATCGCGCGAAAGCCAGTGAGGTGCACCTGGTAGAACAAGCAATGGTAGCGGCCATCGGCGCGGGATTGCCCATCACCGAGCCCAGCGGCAATATGGTGGTGGATATTGGCGGCGGCACCACGGATATCGCAGTTATTTCTTTGAGCGGCATTGTTTATTCCCGCTCTGTGCGCATGGCAGGTAACCAGATGGATGAATCCATCATGAATTACCTGAAGCGGAAATACAATTTGCTGATCGGCGAGCGCACTGCAGAAACCATCAAAATTGAAATTGGCTCGGCTTATCCTCTTGATAAGCCGCTGACCATGGAAATCAAGGGCCGAAACCTGATTGAGGGCGTGCCCAAGACAATCACCATTGACGATAGCGAAATTCGCGAAGCCCTGAGCGAGTGCATCAGCACCATCATGAACGCGATTCGCGTCGCCCTGGAGCGTACACCGCCGGAGTTGAGCGCCGACATCAGCGATCGCGGCATTGTCCTGACCGGCGGCGGCGCGTTGCTCAAGAACCTGGATAAACGCATCCGTGAAGAAACCGGCTTGCCGGTTTCCATTGCCGATGATCCGCTGGCCAGCGTGGTGCTGGGCACGGGCAAGATGCTCAGTGATTTCAAACTCTTGAGGAAGATATCTATCGAGTAACAACCGGGGCAGGCCTGGCCGCCTGCCCTTTCTGGCCCTCCTTAGCGCAGGATCATGGAAAATTTTTTTGTCCGGTATAAGAACCCGCTCGTGCTGATGGCGGTCCTGTTTATTCAGGTGGTCGCCCTGGCCACGCAGGTCAAACGGCAGGAAAACCGGCTGGGCAATGGCGGCGGAACACGCTTGATTCGCGTGTGGTCCGTTACTGCGTTCACTCCTGTTGAGAAGATGCTGGTTTCCACCGGGCATTTCTTCCGCAACGGTTGGCATAACTATGCCGATCTCCGCGACGTACGCAGGCAAAACAAGGAGTTACAGGATGAGGTAAATCGCTTGCAGATGGAGCATGCGCGGCTCAAACAGGATGCTGACCAGGCCCGGCGCCTGCAAGTGCTGCTGGACTTTAAGGAAAAATTCGTGGACAAGACCGTGGCCGCGCAAGTAATTGCTACCAGCGGAACGGAGCAGTCGCGGGTCATCACCATCGATAAAGGTTCTAATAACGGCATTAAACCAGATATGGCGGTGATTACGCCGGATGGAATTGTAGGCAAGATCAAAGATGTCTTCCCGCTTAGTTCTCAGGTTTTGTTGATTAATGACCATGACAGCGGCGCGGGCGTGATTCTGGAGGCGAGCCGGCTGCAGGGCATATTGAAAGGTGGAAGCCAGGGCGAACTGCAGATCACAGACGTAATGTCCGACGAAAAAGTTGATGCGGGAGAACAAGTGGTTACCAGCGGTGGCGATCGCATTTTCCCTAAAGGGCTTGCCGTAGGCACAGTGATCAGCGCCGTCCCTGACCGCGACAACGATCCTTTTCTTAATATCCGAATCAAGCCTGCAGCCGATCTCCGGCGGCTGGAAGAGGTAATGGTAGTTACCAAAATGGCGGAGACGGAGCCGACTGTCACAAGCTCAACTTCGCTGCGGGCCGCCGATATTCTTTCCCAGCGCTTGCCCAGCATTCCCAAGCCTGATGCGAATGGAACGCCTACTCCTGGCGGCGTTGCTGGTCAGTCGAAAAAGCCTGCTGGTGCAACTCCAAAGCAAAAACCAGGACAAAAGAAGGAAGGCGAGGGAACCACGGTTGCTGTGAAAGTGTCGCCTATGGCTGGTGCGCCCGCGAAAACTCCAGCAACAACTGGCACACCCGCGAAACCTACTGCAACGATTGGAAATCCGGCAACAGGAACCAACTCAGCCGCTTCTGCAAAGCCGGCTGAAACCAAAAAGCCGGCAAGCACAGGTCAGGGGACACCAACGGCGACTGGGATCAAAAAGCCGGCAAGCACAAATCAGGGAGCATCGACCAGCGCGGGCGCGAGTGGAGCCGCAACTCCTACGCCAACGCCAAAGCCAAAGGGAACAGCGTCTAACAAGCCAAAAGCTCCGTCCACCGCACCCAATGCATCTCCGAGTACGCCTGAAAATAGTAAGCCTAAGCAGTCAAAGACCACCCCCGCTACGCCGACACCAACGCCAACTCCGGAGAAGTCTCCGCGATGAACGCCAGCGTTTCTCTGACATCACGGGAAGAGATTGAGGTCCATCGGTTTAGTTGGCCGGTTTCCATCGGCATCCCGCTGCTGGCATTGTTTCTTCAGGTTTACCTGAGAATTGGGCTGCTGAATATCCTTGACCTGCCTCTGCTGGTGACTATCTTCTTTGCCGTTGCCCGCCGCCGCCCTATTGCCGGTTTGATCACGGGCGCGATTATTGGAACGCTGCAGGACGCCTGGACTGGACATCCCATAGGGCTGTTTGGGATTGCCAAGACGATTGTTGGCTATCTGGGATCGTCCCTTGGCGTGAAGGTGGACGTAGATAACCCAGGTTCACGCTTCCTGATGACCTTTATCTTTGTGCTGATCCACAGGTTTATTTATATGGCGATCAACCTATTGCTGGTGGGCGGAAGCGAGGCTTGGAACTGGGGACACACCATACTCTCCGCCCTGGCCAATGGACTGGCTGCCGTGGTGTTGTTCTTATTCCTGGATAAATTGAAGCTGAGGAATTAGGTAGTCGGCTCTTTTCTGAAATCCCGAACCGCGTTTTTTGCGGTGAGGGAGCCCTATAGCCACCAGGAATCTGAGGCATCATTTTGAGAATCTTGCCAAGTGTATCGGCCACGACCCTGTAAAGGCCAACGAGGAAGATCACGAAGACGGCGAAGCGGACGAACCATAACTCCAGCTTCCCGAAGAATTCGTTTGATTGCGATTGGAATTCGGTTCCGGCACAGCGTCTCCTTATTTACACAAATGTGCATAAAGGAGCCGCTCCTATCAGCTCAAGTTAGGTTGCGACTAAAGCGGTTAATTCCGCTCCCTGATGGACCTGTAAGCATTGTAGCGCTTTTCAAATTAGCGCCAATGATCGGATCCAGGCAATCCATTCCATTCTCAAACCCAAAGTCGCCGTGGTTATAGGGATCCCTCGCTCTGCTCGGGATTGCAGAAAAAACGTAATCCTTCCGTAACCGCTCTGAGAGCTTTCACTTACAGCGCTGTAAATAAAAATGGGGTACTCTAAATAGGGCTTCCAACAAAAGGAAAATTTAGCCGCGTTCTGTTGTACTAGCGACAGACCGTAACAAGGTATGCTCGGTCGCGACGAAAAAATACCGCAGACAAAATTCACTGTTGTCCAGTACGTCATTCTGGCAGTCTTCCTGGTGCTTGCGTACGGTCTGTGGAGTTTGCAGATCCGCAAGAATGACGTTTACTCGGTTCTCTCCCTGCAAAATCGAATCAAGGAAGTTCCGGTGCTTGCGCCTCGCGGCAAAATTTATGACCGCGAAGGCCAGTTGATCGTCGATAACTATCCTTCATTCTCCGCTCTGCTGCTGCGCGACCAGATGCGCGACCTCAACGCTGATGCGCAGAAGATCGCTGACGGACTACATCTTCCTGTCGCAGATGTTCTGGACAAAATCCGGCGCTCGCGCCTTGCCGGCAAGGCCACCTACGAGCCCATCATCATCAAGGACGACATCACGCCGGACGAGCGCGCATTTATTGAAGCCCATCGCGATGAGTTTCCAGAGTTGGAAACACTGATGATCCATCGCCGTCTTTATCCGAAAGATGGATTCATGGCGCACGCGATTGGCTACGTGGGCGAAGTGAGCGAAGACATGCTCAACACGCCGCAATTTGAACTTTACGAACGCGGCGACATTGTCGGCCAGTCTGGTATTGAGCTGCAATACAACGATATTTTGATGGGCAAAGATGGATCGCGGCGCGTGCTGGTCAACAGCAAAGGCAAGGAAGTTGGCCGTCCCCCTGACGCGAACGTGCCTGCCGTTCCGGGGCAAAAGCTGACGCTCACCATTGATCTTGATATCCAAAAGGCGGCAGAAGAGGCCATGGAAGGAAAGAACGGCGCGGTTGTTGCCATGGACCCGCGTAATGGCGAGATCCTGGCCATGGTGAGCCGCCCGACTTTCGATCCGAACGATTTTGCTGTGCGCATCTCGCAAAAAGAGTGGTCGCAGCTCTCAACAGATCCGAATCACCCATTGATGAACAAGGCCATCCAGGCGCAGCTTGCGCCAGGCTCAGTGTTCAAGATCATCATGTCAGTGGCCGGCCTGCAGGAAGGCATCGCACAGAATATGCACGTGAACTGTGGAGGCGGCGCGGTTTTTTATGGCCGCTATTTCAAATGCTGGGTCAAGGGTGAGCATCGCATTCATGGGGACGTAGATATTACCAAGGGCATTTATCAATCCTGCGACGTCTTCTTTTACACCCTTGCGGAGCGACTGGGAATTGAGAAGATCGCCAAATGGGCCACGGCAATGGGGCTGGGACAAAAGACAGGAGTTGATCTGCCCAATGAAGTAAGCGGCCTGATGCCTTCAGAAGAGTGGAAGATGAAGACCTTCCACCAGAAGTGGTACGCCGGCGAGGTGATCTCAGTAGGCATTGGACAGGGCGCGGTGGTAGTAAGCCCAATCCAGTTGGCGCGCACTATCGGCGGGATTACCATGGGCGGAACTTTTTATCGTCCGCACATTGTTAACCCTGACCAGATTCCATCGCAATTCAAGAACGTTTATGCCTCAACCTCATCCATGCCGGATGTGGTGCACGTCCCAATCGATCCGCAGAACTGGGTCACCATTACCAACGCGATGGCTGGAGTGGTGAATCTCCCATCCCCCAGCGAACCTCAAGGAGGAACTGCTCCCAGCGCGCATATCCAGGGCGTGGACTTTGCCGGTAAGACTGGCAGTGCCCAGGTTGTAAGCAATGCATTCAGGAAAACCAAGGGAGGCAGCGGGAAACAGTTCAACGACAATAGCTGGTTTGTGGGCGTAACTCCACGACGCAATCCTGAGATTGTTGTTGCTGTATTGTTTGAAGGCGGCGAGCACGGCAAGCTGGCCGCGCGTTTAACAGCGCAAATCATCAAGGCGTATGTTGAGAAGCAGCGCCGTCTCCGTAACAATCCCATGCTGTTTAGTGATAAGGCTGATCCCGGCTCTGTTCCAATCGCCGGAGTGTGGAACCAGCCTGACTTGCCCGGTGCGCATAGCCAAAATTCGGCAAACGAGCATGATTCTGATCAAGATCCCGGACAGGACGCTCATTTGCAGGGCGGCACTCTCATGGTCCCGATTAAACCTTCTCTATCACCGAAGCGGGCGCGTCCCCTGACAATTGGACTGGCTAAAGAAAACTAATGCGCAGGCTCATTTCTTTCCGCGACTTTGACTGGGTGCTGCTGGCCTTTGTGCTGCTCATCTGCGCCCTGGGCGTGCTGGAAATTTACAGCACCACTTACGGCACCAAGTTCGCCGGCGCACATATCCGCCAGATTTACTGGATCATGGCCGGAATGGCGGTAATGCTGACCATTAGCCTCATCAATTATCAGGTGCTGCTGGAAAACTCTCATTGGCTCTACATTGCATCATTGGCGTCATTGCTGGCGGTAGCCCTGTTTGGCAAAAAGTATCTTGGAGCGCGGCGCTGGGTTCAGCTTCCCGGCGGCCAGCACTTCCAGCCCTCTGAATGGGTAAAACTGGTGCTGATCCTGGTGCTAGCTAAGTATTTTAGCGGTGAAGGCGAGCGCCAGGCCTCGCTACCTGACGTAGCAAAGGCAGGTTTGATTGTGGCTGTGCCAATGCTGCTGGTGCTTAAGCAGCCTGATCTTGGTACAGCGCTTACGTATTTTCCGGTCGCAGTCATGGGGTTGTTTCTGGGCGGAATTCAGTTCCGTCATGCAGCCATCATTACCGTGATCGCCGGGATCTTGCTGCCTACTCTCTGGATCTATGGCCCTCGCCTGCACCTGGTAAAGCAATACCAAAAGGACAGGCTGACCAGCTTTTTGCACCCAGAAGCCGATTCCCAGAAGACGGGGTATCAAATTGAGCAATCCAAGATCGCGGTCGGTTCCGGGGGCATTTGGGGCAAAGGTGTGCGTAAAGGCACGCAAACACAGGGGTCTTTCCTGCCTGAGCCGCATACTGACTTCATTTTCGCGGCTTGGTCAGAGGAGCACGGCTTTGTAGGCGCTGTGGCCCTGCTGCTGTTATACTTCATGGTGTTAATGCGTTTGATCCATAACGCCCAGACCGCGCCGGATAGCGCGGGCGGCTTTGTGGTGATGGGTGTGGTAGCGGTTTTACTGTTCCATATCCTGGTAAACGCAGGCATGGTGGTCGGGTTTATGCCCGTCACCGGAATTCCTTTACCGCTGATGAGCTATGGCGGTTCGTCGGTCTTGTTTATGTTTCTGGCGCTGGGAATGGTGATGAATATTCGTATGCGCCGCTTTGTGAACTAAGGAATTTTGAACCGCGCCGATGGCGGCGCAAGAAACAAAGATTTTGTTTTAAGAGAATTGAACGTGACGCCCTTTACGTTAAAAGAGGGCGCCGGCACTTGAGAGGCCGGGAGAGTTTCAGAAAGCATGTCCGGGCAGGTAACGGCCCCGCGGAAGCTCAACCCTTAAGGGGAACCCGCTGGGTGGCCACAAACCCGGAAGTGCGAAGGTGCACAGATTTTTCAAACAAGTCATAGGCAGATTGCAGAGGCTGGCCGGAGAGTTCTACTCACCGCCGCCGGATTGTATTTCCTGCATAAGATCAGATTGAATTCCGAGCACTTAAGCCCAGCCAGTTGATCGCTTTGAACGTTGCGTGGTCCTGGTTTTCTGAACCTTCCTTCTTCTTTTCGCCGGTAAACCGGAGAACAATCCATGGCGAAAGAACTATTTGTCTCTTCCACGCCGCATGAAACCAAAGTGGCGATTGTGGAAGACGACCAGTTAGCAGAAATTTATTACGAACGAGAAAATGAATACACACTAGCCGGCTCCATCTATAAGGGCCGGGTCACACGCGTACTGCCGGGAATGCAGTCAGCGTTTGTCAACATAGGGCTGGAGCGCGATGCCTTTCTTTATGTTTCCGACTTCCTTCTGGAAGAGGATGAAGACGCCGATGCCATTGGCGAAGCGGTTGCACGCTCGCGCTCGGAAGCGGCTGTAATTGAGATTCCAAGCGCAGAAGGCGCACAGGAGCCGATTGAAGCCGAGCAGATAGTGCCGCCCAATGAGGGCAATAACGACGTTGCGGAAGAAGAGCAGGTTGAAGCCGCAGCGGCAGAAAACAATGGCCGGCAAGAACCGGAGCGGGAGGGTGCGCGCAGATGGCGCGGACGCCGCCGCCGGGGTCGTGGTGGACGTGAACGCTTTGCTGATCGCACAGCGGGCGACCGCGGCAATGATTATCCTGAACGGGAACGCTCAGAAGAAGCTGCAACGGAAGATCACGGTGAACCGGAGCAGGAGAGCCACGAAGAGCAACCTGTTGAACATGCTGAACCGCAGGCGGAACATGCCCGGCAGGAACATCCTCGCCAGGAGCACCATCGGCAGGAATATCACCGGCCTGAACCGATATTGCTGCCCGGTGAATCAATTTCCAAGTACCAGCCGCACGGTTCTCAGCCGGCAGCCACAACTTCGGTTGCGGCAAAGGCAAAGCCTGAATCCGGCCCGCGCCCCCGGCCTTCAACCGAATACTCAATTGACTCCGCGGCCTTCTCTGCGGATTCCATGGTGTTGCCGGGTGAATCCCTGGCCAAATATGGCAAGCAAAGCCAGCCGGCGCGAGTGGAAACAGAAACAATCGAGCACGAAGCTGCGCCAGAACATGAAGAGCATGGCTTTCTTCAGGACCGCGAGTCTGCCGGACCAATCCCCCGCAATTTTGAGGAAGAAGACGCTGAGGCGCGGGTGGAAGCGCCTGCCGTTTTAAATCGTGTGGAACCGGCGCAAGAAGCACAAATCCATACGGAAGCTCCTGAACACTTTGAATCTACAGATCGCTCAGACGACAACACGGAGCGCTCATACAGTGACGAGCGGAGTTACGAAGATGTGAGCGTTGCCAACGTCTTCGGCGCTGGCGTTGCTGAAGACGTGGAAGAGCTTCAGCAGGAAAGATCGCTTGAGCGGTTGGAGGAAGCAGTTCCCTCAACAGCGTCAGCCGAAACTGAAGCTGGGGAGCCTGCCGCGCGCGAGCAGCGCCAGTGGCAATCGTCTGGCCAAGGAGTGGTGGAAGAAGAAGAGATCGAAGAGGAAGAAAGCGAAATGCCTGGGTTTGAGGAAGACCTGGACATGGCCGAATATGAAGAGCTGGAAGAAGAAGTTCTTGGCAGGGCCGGCGATCAGATGGTTCCTATGGGCAGTGAGCTGATGGAAGCTGTACGCGATGCTCACGTTGACGAACAGGCAACCGGCAAGTATGAGGCTGAAGGGCTGGATCCGGAAGAGCTGGAGCAAGTGGAAGAAGCTTTTGGACTGGCAGAAGAAGCCGGAGATGAAGCAGAAAACGGTGAAGAGACTGAAGAAGAAACGGAAGACTTGGAAGGCGCAAGCGCTGAACAGCGTGCTCCTGCGGCGGCCGGTTATCAGCAGCGTGCAGAGCGCAGGCCAGATCGCCGTGGCGGACGCCGGGGACAGGGTGGACGCCGCATGCGTGGACGCCCACGGCACCAGTCGGCACGGTCGATGCCCGCGATTAGTGACCTGCTGAAAGAAGGCCAGGAAATCCTGGTGCAGATTGCCAAGGAACCAATCGCCAAAAAAGGCGCGCGCATTACCAGCCATATTGCATTACCAGGCCGGTACCTGGTTTACATGCCCACCGTGCATCACACAGGCGTCTCGCGCAAGATCGGCTCGGAAGAAGAAAGGCATCGCCTGAAGCGTATTGCGCTGAGCGAGCGCGGCGACGCCCAGGGCGGCTTTATTGTTCGTACTGCTGCCGCAGGCGCTGAAGAGCAGGACCTGCGCAACGACATTCGCTTCTTGATTAATTTGTGGAATGAAATCAGGGGCCGCGCGGAAAGTTCCAAGGCACCGGCGCTGATCTACCACGATTTGAACCTGGTGGAGCGCATCTTGCGTGATCAGGTGAGCGGAAGCTTCTCTGCCATTTGGGCCGATACTGAGCAGGAATACGAGCGCATTCTGCGTTTTGTGAGCCGGTTCCAGCCATCGCTGGTGAGGCGCGTAAAGCTTTACAGCAAAGATACGCCTCTGTTTGAGCAATTCAACATCACTGACGAAATCAACAAGGCGCTCAAGTCAAAGGTTTGGCTGCGCAGCGGCGGTTACATCGTAATCAACCAGACGGAAGCCCTGGTCGCGATTGACATCAATACCGGCAAGTTCGTGGGTAAGACAGCTCGTCTGGAAGACACGATTGTTAAGACGAATATTGATGCCATTAAGGAAATCGTGCGGCAGATCCGCCTGCGCGACCTGGGCGGCATCATAGTGATCGATTTTATTGACATGGATGAGCGCCGCAATCGTCAGAAAGTGATGCAGGCGCTTGAAGAAGCGCTGAAGGCAGATCGCGCTCCATCGAAGGTCCTGCAGTTTAACGACTTTGGTTTGGTGGCGATCACGCGTAAGCGCGTCAAGCAATCGCTGGAGCGCACCTTGGGCCAGCCCTGCCCCATCTGCCAGGCAACGGGCATGATCAAGTCCGTCACCACTGTTTGCAACGAGATCTACGTGGAGTTGCGCAAGATGTCGCGGCATTTTGAGCGTGATGTCATGGTGCGCGTGAATCCTGAGGTGGCCAAAGCGCTCAAGGCCAACAATGCTCGCTGGCTGCAGGAGATGGAGGAACTGGTGAAGCGCACGGTGATTGTGAAATCTGATCCGCTGCTGCATCCGGAACAGTTCGATATTCAGTAAAGACCGTAAAAAGCGCAAGGGAAACGAAAGCTCAGCTTCTTCGTGACCTTGCGTTTTTGCTTTGCGCCTAGCGTTCTTTGCGGTAAATTTCCGGGTTCTACTCAGGAAGCTTGATGTCAAACAAATTCAAAGGCACACCCGCGCAGGAGCGCGCCCTGAGCACTTATGTAAAGCTGGAGCGCGCTGCCAGCGCGGCGTTCGCTTACGCTCGCGTTGGACTGGAAGAAGAAGGGCTTACATTGAGCCAGTTCGCCGTGCTGGAAGCGCTTTACCATGTAGGGCCGCAGTATCTTGGCGATCTGGCGCGGCGCATCCTTACCAGCAGCGGCAATTTGACCCTGGTGGTCGACAACCTGCAGAAGCGCGGGCTGGTGAAGCGTGAACAGCAGGGGAAGGACAAGCGCTTTGTGCTGGCCATTATTACCCCGGCTGGCGCAAAGCTGATTGAGAAGATTTTTCCTGACCACGCCCGGCGCATTACTGAGATCATGGGCCGCCTGCTGCCGGAAGAACAGGAGAGCCTGGGCGACTTGTGCCGCAAACTGGGTAAAGGGGAATGAGTGAGATTGACAGAATCGCCGAAATTGCCAAAGATTGCAGATTGAAAATCCACCAACTCGTAGCCTAGACTCACTTTCGGCGATCTTTGGCAATCCTGGCATTTCTGGCAATCTTCCTTCACCGTGTTATCTTGTTTCGTCCATGCGACCACAAGCCCTTCTCTATGCGGCTGCCATTTTTCTGAGCAGCAGCCTTCTTTTTCTGGTTGAGCCAATGGCAGGCAAGCGTTTGCTGCCGCTGTTGGGCGGTTCGGCTGCGGTCTGGATCACCTGCCTGGTCTTTTTCCAGACCGCATTGCTTTTGGGCTATCTGTGTGCGCATTGGATTGCTACGCGATTACGGCCCCGAGCGCAGGCCGCGGGTTATGTGTTTCTGCTGGTTATCAGCCTGGTGCAGGTAGCGCGCAATCTCAACCCGCATCTGCACAGCTCCACATTGCACCCAATCATGAGCGTGCTCTCCATGCTAGCTGTGCTGATTGGATTGCCGTTCCTCGCGCTCTCAGCCACCAATCCTTTGCTGCAAGCCTGGTATTCACGCGCGGCAGGGAAGGCCAGCGACGGCGTGGGCAAACCCAGCAGCCCGGTGCCGCCATATCGCTTGTTCGCGCTTTCTAACTTTGGCTCACTGGCGGCTCTGATCATTTACCCAGTGCTGGTTGAGCCATACTTCAGCTTAAGAGTGCAAACGCTGGCATGGTCGGCAGGCTTTTTGATCTTTGTGGTGGTGTGCGGAGCCATCAGCTTCAGCAAGGACCTTATTACAGGCTCGAAACAAATTATTGCGCCGGAGCAAAACATTCAGTCTGCTGATCCAGTAGAAGACCCCAGCACGCCGCCAACTCCGCGGGAGCAAACATTGTGGTTGCTGATGGCTGCATGTGGAGCACTCCTGCTTTCTGCTGTAACCAACCACTTGAGCCAGAACATTGCCGCCATTCCGCTGTTATGGATCCTTCCCCTCACTATTTATCTGCTGACATTTGTCATCGCATTCAATGGCGGCTTGTATTTTCGGTGGCCCACAGTTTTCTTTCTGGCAATAGCGCTCGGCTCAGTCGCATACCTGATCATCGACCTCGATAAGCCAGCGCCTATCAAAATCTCCATCCCGCTTTTCTGTGTGGCCCTGTTCCTTGCTTGTCTGTTCTGCCATGGAGAGTTGTATCGCCGGCGGCCCTCACCGCGCTTTACCACGCAGTATTATCTGTTGATTGCCGCAGGCGGAGCGCTGGGCTCAATGTTTGTTGGAGTACTGGCGCCATTCATCTTTGTTGGAAGTTATGAGATGGAGTGGAGCCTGGTGTACACGGCAGCTCTGGCGGCGGTGCTGCTGTGGAGATCGCACTGGATCTGGACGCTGGCCTGGTCGATCATGACCGCGGCCATGCTGGTTGTGGTGGTGCTACAGGTGCGCGCTTACGGCGAGAACACCATTGTCCAGGTGCGCAGCTTTTATGGCACTATGCGCGTGCAGCAGGAAACTACCGTTGAAGGAGAAATGTACCGCACTCTGATTCATGGGACCATCCAGCACGGAACGCAGTACTTCGGCAGCGATGACGACCGCACCAGCCCGACAACTTATTACGTGCATAATTCCGGGATCGGATTGGCATTGGACTGGTGCTGCAACGGCAAGCCGCGCCGCATTGGTGTGGTTGGCCTGGGCGCAGGAACGCTGGCTGCATACGGCATGAAGGGGGATGTATTTCGTTTTTACGAAATTGATCCACGAGTGGAGACCATTGCCAGGAACGCTTTTACCTATTTAAGGGAATCCAAAGCCAAGATCGTACTCGTGGAAGGCGATGCGCGGCTTTCCATGGAAGCTGAACCAGCAGAGCAATATGACGTGATAGCGGTGGATGCATTCTCAGGCGACGCAATCCCGGTCCATTTGCTGACCGCAGAAGCGCTGCAACTGTACCAACGCCATCTCCGGCCGGGCGGGATACTGGCCTTCCATATTTCCAATTCTTTTCTTGATCTGGCGCCGGTGGTTAAGGCTGAAGCCGAACACGCCGGGTTGCCGGCGGTCCTGGTCTCCACTTCAGACGATGAATACGGCGGTTACGCCGCCGATTGGGTACTGATCACCAGGAACCAGGAGTTTCTCTCTTTACCTGCCGTGAAAGATGCGGCAGAAGAGATTAAACTCAAGCCAGGATTACGTCTGTGGACAGACGATTACAGCAGCCTTCTTCCAATCCTGAAGTTTCAACGCTTAACTCCGAAAGACTAGTGCGATATTTCTCCGCTTAAATCCAACCTATTTCATCTATTCAGAATTCCAAAGAAGTAGACTGTAAGTAACCAAACGATCACGCTGTACGCTACTTCGTCAGAGCTTCACATGGTCATTTGACGTCCAACTGTTCTCCTGCTGAGGTTCCAGGATGTCGCGCCATAGCCACTTCTTCTCTTCGTCACTGTTGTCTCTTTGTATTTTCTTTGCGCTGTGCTCAATCGCTTCCGGACAAGACTTCTCCATCGTCGTCTTACCCGATACTCAGAATGAGGCACAGTTCTTTCCCCAGGTAATGAACAGCCAAACTACCTGGATTGAGAACAACGCCGACGCGCTGAATATCCAGATGGTGCTCGGCGTTGGCGATATTGTGAATGATGGCGCCAGTGATGCTCAGCAGCAAAACGCTGACGCCGCCATTCGCGTCCTCGATAATGCCGGGATTCCGTATCAGCTTGCCATTGGCAATCACGACTATGACGGCGCAAATCCTAAAAGCCGGAGCGTGGTTGGGTTCAACAAATGGTTTGGCCCGCCGCGCTATGCCGGCAAAGCGTATTACAAAGGGAGTTTTCCTTCCGGCAGTAACGAGAATTTTTATGGCGAGCTGACCATCGGCGGCAAGGCGTATCTGTTCCTTATGCTGGAATTCAGGCCACGCAGCTCTTCGCTGGACTGGGCCGAGTCAATTCTTTCTGCCAACCCGGATAAAGAAGCGATTGTAGTGGTCCATTCGTATTTGCGAACGAACAACATGAGAGAGGATGTATGCGACACGCAGGACATGGCGCCTGGCAACGCCAATGGCGAGCAGATGTGGACGCGACTTCGCAAGCACGCTAACGTCATCATGGTTCTGAATGGGCACTTTACCGGCGGCAGCGTCGCTCATCGTTCTGACGTTGGCGATAACGGCAATCTGGTAAACCAGATCTTTGCCGACCTCCAGGATTTCCCCAATGGCGGCGATGGCTGGCTGGAAATTATTACCTTTCACCCGGTAACAAACAGCATTTCAGTCCAAACCTATTCTCCTTTTTTGAATCAATACATGACCGGCGCATCGCAGCAGTTCACCGTGCCATACCATAATCCTCATCCTGACACCGGCAGTGGATCCATCAGCGGCAAGGTGCGCAACCAATCCACGTGCGCTGCTGTTGCCGGAGTCACCGTCAAAGCAGGCACCGCATCTGCCGTAACAGCTTCCGATGGGACATACAAACTTTCGGTGGCTCCGGGCAGCTATAGCGCTACTGCTTCCGGAACTGGATGGAACCCCAGTACGCTGCCAGAAACAGTGAATGACAGCCTGGCGACGCAGCTGGATTTCTATCTCGCATCTTCAGGAAGCGGAGCGCCTTGCACGCTGAATACGGCTTCACCATCAGTAACCATCTGCACGCCGGCGAATAATGCCACCGTTACCTCCCCAGTCCAGGTGGTTGCCGGAACTACGGACACCCATACTGTTTCTTTTGTTCAAGCTTATCTGGATGGCAACGCCGTTGTGACGCAGAATGGAAATAAGCTCAACGCATCGGTCCCCATGTCGGCAGGAACGCACCGGCTCACAGTTCAAGCCAAGGATAGCGCCGGTGTGGTCTTCAAGCAAACTGTTTTTGTAACCGCGGGATCTTCCAGTCCCACACCTACTCCTACGCCGACACCTACTCCGACACCTACTCCGACACCTACTCCGACACCTAGTCCGACTCCCGCCCCCAGTCCGACTCCCGTACCCAGTCCGACTCCCACACCCAGTCCGACTCCCGCACCTACCGCCTGCAACCCCGGTACTGCTTCGCCGTCAGTAACCATCTGTACACCGGCGAATAATGCCACCGTTACTTCTCCAGTCCAGGTAATTGCAGCAACAACGGACACCCATACTGTTTCGTTTGTTCAAGCTTATCTGGATGGGAATGCCGTTGTGACGCAAACAGGGAATAAGCTCAACGCATCGATTCCCATGTCGGCAGGAACGCACCGGCTCACAGTTCAAGCCAAGGACAGCGCCGGTGTGGTATTTAAGCAAACTATTTTTGTAACCGCCGGATCTTCCAGTCCCAGCCCAACACCAACACCAACACCAACACCTTCAGTTTGCAGTCCCGGTACGGTTTCTCCTTCGGTCAATATGTGTTCACCGATTAATGGCTCAACCGTAACTTCGCCGGTACAGGTGATTGCGGCTACAAAAGATACGGTTGCTGTTTCATTTGTGCAGATCTACCTCGATGGCAAGGCTGTCTTGACGAAAACCGGAGGATCGCTGAATGCTTCCGTTCCCATGGCAGTCGGCGCGCACCGTGTCACTGTTCAAGCTAAAGATACGGCTGGAGTGGTCTTTAAACAGACTGTGAATATTACAGTGCATTAACAGTTTACGTTTGATGCCAGGCTATCTTCGCGATTGAAACGCTCCCGCTCTGTACTGTGGTAAAAGAGTACAGGTGACAGAGCGTGAGAAAACTCTTCGGTACTGATGGAATCCGCGGCATTGCCGGCGAATATCCTCTCGATCAAAAAACCGTGTATGCCGTAGGTCGGGCACTGGGCCGTCACCTGCCTGCTGGGCCTAAGCGCGTTATTCTCGGCCAGGACACGCGCGAATCAAGCGCATGGATCGCCAATACTCTTGCATCCGGGCTGCATGAATCCGGCGTCCAGACTGAAAGCGCCGGAGTTGTACCCACTCCAGCGGTCGCTTATCTGGCCCACTCACAGGGATTTTCCGCAGGTGTTGTTATCTCCGCTTCACACAATCCCTGGCAGGATAATGGCATCAAGGTTTTTGGCGGCAATGGGTATAAGCTGCCAGACGCAGTGGAGCTGGAAATCGAGACCGAGATTTTTTCTGTCCTCAGCAATGCATCTGCAGACCAAACCTCTCCGTCAAGCCCATCTCTTCCCGGCGATTCGCGCCTCCGCGCAGCTTACGTCAATTGGATGGCCCGTTCCATTTCATGTGCTGAACGCCTGCGCATTGTGGTTGATTGCGCCAACGGAGCCGCCAGTTCCATTGCTCAGGAATTGTTCAGCCGTTCCGGAGCAAAAACCGAATTTACGCACTCCAATCCCAATGGCCGCAACATCAATGAAAATTGCGGCGCACTGCACCCTGAGGTGGTGGGCAGGGAAGTTGTGGCGCGCAAAGCCGATCTGGGTATTTGCTTTGATGGTGACGCTGACCGCGCTCTCTTTGCGGACAGCGAAGGAAGAGTCGTAGATGGTGATGCGGTAATGCTCCTGCTGGCGCAGGAACTAAAGCGGCGCGGCAAGCTGGCTAATGACACGGTTGTGGCCACCACCATGTCAAATATGGGGCTTGAGATTGCGCTACGCCAAGCTGGGATCAAGCTGCTGCGCGCTCCTGTGGGCGATAAATACGTGCTGGAAGAGATGATCAAATCCGGCGCTGTATTAGGTGGCGAGCAGTCCGGGCACATTATTCTCTCGTCTGAAGCCACTACCGGAGACGGTCTGCTCACTGCCATGCGCGTGTTGGCGATTGTCGCCGCCGGCAGCCAGCCACTGGCCCAACTGGTTTCCGGTCTCAAAGTTTTTCCCCAGACAATCAAGAATGTTCGAGTAAGAGAAAAGAGACCCCTGGACCAGATTCCGCAAGTTGTTGAGGCGATCCAGAGCGCCGAACGTCAACTCAACGGTAACGGACGCGTCAATGTTCGCTACTCAGGAACAGAATCGCTGGCCCGCGTGATGGTGGAAGCCGAGTCAAAGGAAACGGTGCACCACCTGGCCGATAGCATTGCCGCAGCGCTTGAAAGCACGATTGGAATGGGTACGTCCGCCGGGCATTAGCTATCTGGCGGCACGCTCAAGCTAGAAGACACCTGAATTGCACTGCGCTTCTAAGCCTCATCATCGTCTATCGGTTCCATCTTGTTCTGCTCGATAAATCCTAATTTCCGATCCCTGGGCTAACTTTTTTCATCTGTCATAGTCCAAATAAGCACGATACCTTGACGGTCTACAATTCGATTGTAGACAATCATACTATGGGAAAACCAAACGATTTGGTGCAAGGCACGCTGGATCTTCTTATCCTCAAGACAATTTCTCTGGAGCCCAAGCACGGCTGGGCCATCGCCAAACGCATCCAGCAGATTTCAAACGAGGTGCTGCAGGTGCAGCAGGGATCGCTGTATCCCGCTTTGCATCGGTTGGAACAGCAGGGTTGGATTCGCGCCAAGTGGAATGAGAGTGAGACGGGCCGCTCGGCCAAGTTCTACTCGCTTACCGCCGCTGGCCGTGCGCGGCTGGAAAAAGAAAAAGAAAGCTGGAAACGGCTTTCCAACGCCATCGATCTGGTGATCGATACGGTGTAACTCTAAGGGAGCATAATTGTGCGCTGGGTGCAGAGATTGCAGATGTCGATAATGGCGCTGTTCCGCCGCAAGAGTGAAAAAGCTCGATTGCAGGCAGAGCTAAGCTTTCACCTTGAACAGCAGATCGCGGAGAACCTCGCGCATGGCATGGCTCCCGAGGAAGCGCGTCTCGCAGCGTTGCGCCTGTTCGGCAATCCCACTCTGCTCGATGAAGAAACACGCTCCAACTGGAGCTGGAACTGGATTGAGAGTCTATGGCGCGACCTGCGATACGGATCTCGTACATTGTTGCGAACGCCGGGATTCTTCGTGACAGCCATTTTGGTCATGGCGCTGGGAATAGGCGCAACTACTTCTTTGTTTACGATTGTGCGCTCAGTGCTGTTGCGGCCGCTGCCGTTCCGTGATCCAGACAAATTGGTGATGCTCTACGAGCATTTCCGGCAGACGCAGTTCCCACAGTTTCCGTATAACCAGGTATCCCCCGCCGATTTCCGCGACTGGCGTGAGAAGACCCACGGCTTTGAAGATATGGGCGCGTGGCGCTGGTGGGCGGGCCACATAAGCACGATGCAAGGCGAAATGCCGGAGGTAGTGGCCGGAGCAGGCGGCTCGTGGAACCTATTCTCAGTGCTGGGTGTACAGCCGGTATTGGGCCGCACATTTACTCCTGATGAAGATCGCTTCGGCGCCAACGATGTGGTGATACTGACATGGAGCCTGTTCCAGAGCCGCTTCAGCGGGGACAAAAGCATTGTTGGAAAGCAAGTACGAATCGATTCCAAGCCATACACCGTTGTCGGGGTTTTGCCGGCATGGTTTACGTATCCTGATCCAGAAGTAAAGGTCTGGATCCCTCATACGCCGGTCTTCACGCCGGAAGAATTCCGGCCAGACAATCACTGGAGCTATGTCGTTGCACGGCTCAAAGACAAGCAGAGCGCAACCGCGGCGCTAAAAGAGGTCAGCGCACTGCAATATCAGATCCACATGCAGAATCTGGGCAAGCCGGTGGCTGAAGATGTGCTCATGCGTCCGATGATTGACGATGTGGTCGAGGACGCCAAGACGCCGCTGATCGTACTCATGTGTTCTGTGGGATGCATGCTGTTGATTGCCTGTCTCAACGTTTCCAATCTGCTGGTGGCGCGCGGAGCGGCGCGACGGAAGGAAGTCGCTATACGCGGTGCCCTGGGTGGGAGCCGGTGGAAGCTGATCCAGGAGCAGATGACGGAGAGCCTGCTCATCTCGATAGCCGGTGGGGCAGTGGGCTGGGGGCTTTCGGTTGTAGCTACCAAATGGCTTGCCACGCACTGGAGCGACTTGCCGCGCGCGGATGCTATCCAGGTCGATGGATCGGTTTCCGCCTTCGCCATTGCTATTGTGTTTCTCACTGCTTTATTTGCCGGGCTGGCGCCGGCCATTTCCTCCACCGGTAAGAGCCTGCTGGGAGCTTTGCAGGATTCCGCGCGCTCCATCGGAGGCAGTGTCTCCCGTGCAGCGTTACGGAAGGTGCTGCTCACGGCCGAGATCGCGCTTACAGTGGTGCTGCTTATCTCTGCGGGATTGCTGTTCAGAAGTTTCATTCATCTGCGCACATCCGATCTGGGCTGCGTGACTGACAACGTGCTGACGATGCGATACGGACTGCCGGTTAAAAAATATGACACGCCGGAAAAGGTCCTGGCATTTCATGAAGCGCTGCTGGCGCGAGTGCGCAGCTTGCCGGGAGTGCAGGCTGCCGGGCTTATCTCAAGGGCCCCGGGCGCGGGACAAGAAAGCGATACCGTATTTACGATTCCCGAGCATCCCGCCCAGGGCCCGAGCTTGGAACTGGATGCGCTCACTCGCCAAGCCGATCCGGGATATTTCAACGCGCTGGGAATTCCTGTGCTGAGCGGCCGGGTATTGAATGATCAGGACAAGCTGGGACGAACACATCACGTCATTATCAGCAAGAAATTTGCGCAGCAGTTCTTCCCTGGCGAAGATCCTATCGGGAGACACGTGAAGATCGCATTTTTAAACAAGCAGGAGGTTTATGAAATTATCGGAGTTGTCGGGGATACTATCCACACCATTGGCCAACCCATCAGAGCGACGATTTATCGCTCGATCCTGAATGGCGATCCTCTGCTGGACAGCGTGGCCACGCTCATAGTGCGGGCCTCAGTCGAACCTTTAAGTCTGGCAGTGCCAATCCAAAAGCAGATTTCAGCTCTCGATTCTGAAATGCCGACTTACAAGGTCCGTACAATGCAACAGATTATTGGCGAGGCCACTGCCAGTAAGAGCTTCAGTGCTTCATTGGTCCTGGCGTTTGCGATGCTCTCGCTGATGCTGGCCGCGGTCGGGCTGTATGGAGTGCTTTCTTATTTGGTGACGCAACGTGTATCGGAAATTGGCATCCGCATGGCCCTTGGTGCACAGCGCAGCGAGGTGCTGCGGCTGGTGTTGACTGATGGTTTGCGGCCCGTCGTGGTCGGGTTGGTAATTGGGCTAGCGGGAGGCGCAGCGGCAGGCATGCTGATTCGGTCGATTCTGTTTGGAACGCGGCCACTGGATCCAGTGGTCTTTGCCGCGATGGTGGGTAGCT